>JAICIO010000079.1 GCA_025924315.1 Phycisphaerae bacterium | reverse complement strand
CGTTCACCGGCTTGGGGACACTCGGAACCACGGCCCGTGCGCTGCCTACAACAACTAACAGCGCGACGACGAGTGCGATCTTTTTGATGGGGTTCATAAGTGCGGCGCGTCCCGATAGGGACCTAGCGGGTTCTCGGGTTCTAAACCCATCAGAACTCGCGGCGCTGCGCCGCTCTACGATTTGATCTTGTTATCTTCGGGAGGGCGAGGCTCCTGCCGAGCCGGCATCGGGCGATTCACGTATACGGCGCGGATGGAGCCGCGCCCTCCCATTGCCCTTATCGAAGCCGTGTATCGCTGTTCCCGATCCCACGCAGCGCCAGCGTCAGCGCATCCACGTTGCTTGCCAGGCGCTTGGCTTCGTTCACATCGATGATCTGTTTCTGGAACAGTTCGGTCAAGTGTTGGTCGAAGCTCTGGCTGCCGGCCTCGCGATTGCCGACCGTTCCCTTCAGCTTTTCAAACTCGCCTTCAATGATGTACTTCCGCACGATGGGCGTCGCCATCATGATCTCGATCACGGGGACACGGCCTTTGCCTTCGCGCTTCTTCGCGAGTCGCTGGCATAAAACGGCGATCAGGTTCAGGCCCAACTGTGTCTGCTGCAGCTCCTTCTGCGCCGGATCGAACAGCGAGACCATGCGCTCGATCGTCATGGGCGCGTTCGTCGCGTGCACCGTCGTAAACACCAGGTGCCCGGTATCGGCGGCTCGAAGCGCCGTCGTCAGCGAAAAGCTGTCGCGAATTTCCCCGATCAGAATCGTATCCGGGTCCTGACGCATCATCGAGCGCAGCGCGTATTCATAGCTTTCGCTGTCGGTGCCCACTTCCACCTGGCTTACAAGCGCCTTCGCGTTGTCGTGCTCAAATTCGATCGGATCTTCAACCGTAATAATCCGCTCCGACCGCGTGCGGTTGATCTTGCCGATAATCGCCGCCAGCGATGTCGATTTACCGGAACCGGTCGTTCCGGAAACGACCACGATCCCGCGATGGTTGTTCGCCAGCTCTTCAACCTGCGGCGGAAGGTTCAGCTCTTCGAAGTTCGGGATCTTGGTCACGATTCGTCGCATGACGATCGCGTACTTTTCGCGGCTGTGGAAAATGTTGGTGCGAAATCGGGCGGCGCCGGGAAGCGAATACGCCACGTCCACCGAACCTTTATGCTCGAGGTGATGCCGGCGATCTTCCGGTTCGCCCTGCGCGTTGATGATCGTATCGACATATTCCTTCATCAGCTCATCGGTCGGCGCCGGCACATCGAGAAACCGAGCGCGGCCATCGACGCGAATCATCGGCACGGAACCCGCCTGCAGGTGCAGGTCCGAGCCATTCACTTTGATGATCGTTTTCAGAAAGTCGTGAAGCGTCAGCCGACGCTCTTCAACGTGAATTTCCGGCTGGGGCGTATCGCGATCGATGTCCGCATTTTCAACGACCTGCCCGACTTTCACTGACATGGATTGCTCCCGGTTGAAACAACTGCACTGGATGGAATGAGCACAACAATTATCCGCCGGTCTGGTGGGTTAATCAACCGGAAAAGTGGAGGACCGAGTTGCTCAGACTGAGGCGAACGGACGACGGATTGACTCGGGCGAGTCGGTGGGTTCGTTTTGTGCGCCGCAGTTTTTGGTCATGGCGTTAAACGGCGGTCAACCGCGGTAAATAGCGGTAAACGAAACGACGAGCGTTTCATTCGGCGGGTGGATTTCAGTCCGCCTGTCTTCCAACGCGTCGAACAGGTGGACTGAAGTCCACGCGCCGATCAAATCTCGCTTCGTGGGTTCGTTTTTCATTTCTCACCCGTTGGTCAACAGCGGTAAACCACGGTCAATGGCGGTCAATCGCGGTGAACCTGCCGAACACGCGCTGGAACATTTCGGAACGTCCCTCCGGGTTTTGGATTTGTTTTGCCGCGAGCTTGCTCGCGGTTTCCCTCTTTTCGAAAAGTGAACCGCGAGCAAGCTCGCGGCTAAACGATGAGGCGATTTCGCGCCGCCCTCAACGCAGCTCAGGTACGTCATAGCATCGCGGTCGATCACTTTCCGCCAAAATCCGCGGAAATTTTTACGGGATGAAGTCTTCACGTTTCAAGCGGTACAGCACATGCCGCTGAAGGGGGTGGCCGTCGGGCAGTTCGGGGTGGTTGAACTCTCCTTCGTAACTCATGCCGAGCTTTTGCATCACGCGGATAGAGTTTTGGTTTTGCGTTGTGGTGAAGGAGACCATTTCTTTCAGGGCGAGGGTTTTAAAGCCGTAGGTGACGGCGGCGCGGGCGGCTTCCGGCGCGTATCCATTGCCCCAGTGGCGGCGGGCGAGGCGCCAGCCGATCTCGACGCACGGCGTGAAGAAGCTCTGCCATCGGGGAATGCTCAGGCCGACGAAGCCGATGAATTCATTTGTCGCGATCAATTCACATGCCCACAGGCCCCAGCCGCGCTCGGTGATGCGGGCGGCCAGTCGGGCGGCGAGGTCGTCGCTCTCTTCGCGCAAGAGGGGCTTGGGGAAGAATCGCATAACGTCCGGGTCGGCGCTCATGGCGGCGAAGGGGGCGAAGTCTTCTTCTTTCCATTGGCGGAGGATGAGGCGGGGCGTGCGGAGCATGGGAGTAGAGTTAGCCACGGATGGGGCACCGATGGAGACCGATGAAGAAAAGTGTTCACGAATTTACACGAAGGGGCACCAATGAGCGAAAACGCGGGGTAGTGGTCGGTCGCGAGATGAATCACGCGAAATGCATGCGTTAGGAACTGGCTTTGCGCCCGGGAGAGGAATTCTGCATCAGCTTTTTCGGCAGTGAGGGTTATGCCGATCGCAATGGCGATTTTTGTCGTGCCCCTCCAACTCTGAAGAAATTTTGAGGTTCTGGGAAATTAGTGAATTGACCCACCCCGCATTCTCGTTAGCTTCTTTTGTCTCAAAACTGCGAACATCTCGGACCAGATCTGTTTCATAGAGGTGGGTGTGTCATGCCTCGTTCTGTTGAACGTCCTCGCGCTCAGATGGAAGCGCTCGATCGCCGTGTCCTGCTTCACGGGGGCACGTTGGATTCGGATCCGACGCCCGGCTCGTTTCACCTCGACGTGAACTTCCAACCCGCCGGCGCGCCGATCCCGGACGGATATCTTCCCGACTACGGCGCCGTCTACGGCGATCGCGGCAACGGCTTCACTTACGGCTGGGATCAGGACAACTCGATCAACGCGCGCGACAAGGATTCCCCCCTCTCGCCGGACCAGGCCTACGACACGTTCATTCACATGCAGAAGAGCGGCAGCCGCACGTGGAGCGCCCTGGTGCCGAATGGAACGTTCGACGTGCACATCGTCTCCGGCGACGCGGGCTACATCGACAGCGTTTACAAGATCAACGCGGAAGGTGTGCTCACCGTCAACGGCACACCGACGAGCGCACAGCATTGGGTCGAAGGCGAGCAGGCGGCCATCGCGGTGAGCGACGGCAAGCTCACGATCAGCAACGCGAGCGGCTCGAGCAACAACAAGATCAACTTCATCGACATCACGCAGGTCGCCGATCCGGTCATCATCCCGCCGCCGTCGGGTCCGTTCGAAGCGCACATCAACTTTCAACCCGCGGGCGTGCCGATTCCGAGTGGTTACTTCGCCGATACGGGCCTCGTCTTCGGCGATCGTGGCAATGGTTTCAGCTACGGCTGGGATCTCGACAATACCGCGTGGACGCGCGATCGCGATTCGTCGCTCTCGCCCGATCAGCGCTACGACACGCTCGACCATTTCCAGAAGAATGGCAGCCGCACGTGGGAAATCGCGATCCCCAACGGATCGTACAGCGTGCACATCGCGTCGGGCGATTCGGATTTCACCGACGGCATCTTCAAAACGAATGCCGAGGGCGTGCTCGTCGTGAACGGCACCCCCACCGCCGCGAATCACTGGGTTGAAGGCACGCAAACCGTCACCGTGAGCGACGGCCGTCTCACCGTGACGAGCGCGTCCGGCGCAAGTGGCAACAAGATCAACTTCATCGACATCACACCGGCCGCGCCCCCGCCGCCGGGACCGAACACCGTGAGCTTCTCCACGCCCGATGCGACCGCGACCGAAACGCCGGGGAACACCGGTGATTTCCGCATCTCGCGCAGCGGCGATCTCACCAATCCGCTCGTCGTGAACTACAGCGTCGGGGGAAGCGCAACGCCCGGCGCCGATTACACAGCACTGCCCGGCACCGTCACGATCCCCGTCGGACAGACGTCGGCGGACATCATCGTCGCGCCGCTCGACGACAATCAACGTGAGTCCGCCGAAACGGTCGAAGTCACGCTTCTCCCCGGCGACGGCTACACCTATCCCGCCGCGGGGCTGACGAAGTTTGGCGCGGTCACGATTATCGACGACGAAGCGGAAGGCACGGTCGATCAACCCTATCACGATGTGCCCACGCATCTCTCCGCCACCGTGCAAGCGGAAGATTTCGACTTCGGCGGCGAAGGCGTCGCGTATCACGACACGACCGCCGGCAACGCCTTTGGTGTATATCGCAATGGCAACGTCGACATCCAATCGAGTGTCGACGCACAAGGCGGATTCGAGCTCGGCAGCGTGCGCGCCGGCGAGTGGCTCAACTACACGCTCGATGTTCCCGTCACCGGCAGCTATCGCATCGAAACGCGCGTGGCGTCGGGATCGAGCGGCGGGACATATCACCTCGAATTCGACGGCGTGAACAAGTCCGGCACGCTCACCATTCCCAACACTGGCTCGTGGACCACCTACAAAGACATCACCAAAACCGGCGTGTCGCTCACCGCCGGCACACACGTGATGAAACTCAAGATCGATACGAGCAAGGCCGGCGGAGACGTCGCCAACATCAACTACATCCGTCTCTTCAACGACCTCAGTGCCACCAGCGGCGCGAGTAGTTGGACGACGAAGGCCGCGGCGCCCGTCATCCGCGAAGAAGCACAAAGCGCGACGTACAACGGCAAAGTGCTCGTCTTCGGCGGACTCTACAAAGGCTCCAACGGCAAATACCTCGCGCTCAATCGTGTCGATCAATACGACGCTGCCACGAACACGTGGACGCAGAAGGCCAACATGCCCGAGGCGATCACGCACGCCGCCGTCGTGAACCTCGGCGATCGCGCGTACTTCGTCGGCGGATATCTCGGCAATCACCCCGGCCCCGGCACGACGCACGTGTGGATCTACACCTTCGCGACGGATTCATGGACCGCCGGCCCGGATCTCCCGCAACCGCGCGGCGCCGGCACCGCGCAGCTTCTCGGCAACGAGATCCATTTCGTCGGCGGACGCGACTACGGCCGCGACACCGACGAATCCGATCACTGGTCGCTCGACATCACGAATCCGAATGCCACCTGGCAAACCAGAACGCCCCTCGCGCGCCCGCGCAATCACCTCAGCAGCGCCGCCATCAACGGACTGTGGTACGTCTTCGCCGGCTCGCATCTGGAAGAAGGCGACTCGATCAACTCGGCCGGGCTCGACATCTACGACCCGACGACCGACAGTTGGTCGCGCGGCGCCGACCTCCCCACGCCGATGTCGCACACGCATCAAGCGACGGTGGTGGTGAACGGCAAAATCATCACCTTCGGCGGCGAGCTGTCATACAACGTCCCGTCGGCCGAGGTCCTCGAGTACGACCCCACGACAAACGTCTGGAGCTTACTCGGTTATCTCCCCGGCCAACGACGCGCCGCAACCGCCGTCGCGATCGGCAACAAGGTGTACGTCACCGGCGGCTACGGCAACGGCGTCCAGAACACTACAACCTGGTCCGCGACACTCAATGTGTAGGTGCCGGCATCCGATGTGTCACAGTCCTAGCGCGCGCCCGCCTGTTAGAATGAATTCGTGAAACGACCGACCGCCATCACGGGGATCTCGTTGTTGCTGCTCGTCGCCACGATTACGATCTTCATTTGGAGTTTTTTCGATCCTGCACTGATGATCCACTGGGGAGATGGTCATCAAGACAACGGCTATGTGATTTGGGTATTGAAGGGAGGCGTCAATCTGCAACGCGAGCACGCGCTGCTGCCGATGGTCGCGAATGTTGTCGTTCGCCCGAAGTATAAAGGTAACGAGTGGGATCACTTCGGCTTCTCTTACGAGAAGTGGGATGTCATCACACAAACCTTCGATGGGCGGCCGTTACCCGGCGTTTACGGAACCGTCACAGGATTTTGGTTCTCGCTCATGTGGCTAAATGCTGTTTCTTTCAATTCTCCCGCGAGATGGCTCGCCTCACCATCAACATGGCGACGGAACTTGAAGAACGAAACGTGCGGCAAATGCGGCTACGACCTCCGCGCCACGCCTGAGCGTTGCCCGGAATGCGGAACGCTAAGCGGTACGTGCGAAGATGCACCCGGCAGTACGTGCGAGGGAGCCAATGCGTAAGCTCGCCGCATTCTGTGTGCTGCTCTTCGCGATCGGACTTTCGTGTCGTTCAAGCGGCCACTCGAGCGCATCGCTTCCTCAGTCGCTCACGAATGCGGATGTATCGTGGGACGGTACCCCATTCGGACTCGAACCCAGGCTGAGCGACGCTGCGTCCAACGTGCTCATGCAAGGATCAGCCGCCGTTTCTGGCCTCAGAGAAGCGCTCAATGATTCCGGTCGTGTCGTCGTTGCGCACGTGATCCTCACGAAGATGCGCCGTGAACCGTTTGAAGTCAGCGGAAGCCAGTGGAACGGATTGCAGGTCGATTTATTCGCAGACGGCAGAGTCGAATACGACAGGGATAACTTGAAAGAGGTTCAGAGTCATTGGCGACGAGTGTTGTCAGCTGCGGAAGAGAAGCGTTAATCGTTAATCAAGCTGCGCGTCACCGTCCGCCTATTGCCCGGAGTGCGGTGACGGCATCGGACTAACGGATGAATGACCGAACCCAATCTCCTCTGCCGTACGAATCCCGGCAAGACTCCAAGCGCCGGAAGCATCGATTGATCCGCCTGGACACGACTTGGGACAAAATCGTATTCGCGATTTGTGTGCCGCTCGTCCTTTTCGTTTTTGCGCTGCCGATCTGGATACTTGCTCCCAAGCGCAGTGCGTATCAAAGCGCCGGTTACATGAAGATCGCAGAAGTCCCCCGACCGATGATCCCCACTGTCGCTTGGGGAAAACTCAGAAAGGGGATGAGTGAGAAGCAGGTGCGAATTCTCATCGGCGAGCCAGATTGGAGCATGGGCCCCTTCACGACCGAGTTCAGATCGGGAACGATCACGAGCACGGATCCGCGAACAGGCGAGACGACAACTCAGCCTTCCCCCGCGACGACCTACACGACCGCGACTTCGAAATGGGAATACACGCGACCAACCTCACGGGCGCCGCAATTCGTGTACACGGTGGAGTTCGATCACGGGGTCGTCTCGTCGTTCGTGATGGACCGCTGGTCGGACGTGCCGTCTACGACCGATCCGGTTCCATAGCGCTGCCCGGAATGCGGAACTGCTAGTTAGCGGAGTAGGAACACCATTGCATGAAGCGTCTCAGAAGAGCAGTTCTCACCGCGGTGTTATTGCTCATCGGCCTTCTCGCCATCGGCGAGCATGTTCGCAGTTACTGGTACCCAGGGGAACTCGGTTACGAAACGGCCGTGGGAGAGTCATGCGTTCGTGAATTCGGTTTGCTGACGTACGGCGGTCGGTTGGAAATTTCCGGTTGGACGGCGACATTTCCTCCGGCCGGCCGCGAGCGTTACAGCAAAGAAGACAGCGCAGGCGACGGACAATCTCGTTGGTGGTGTCAATCCAGCGCGCTGGATCCGCAGAGTCAGCAAACGGGAGAGTCCGAAAAATGGTGGTCCTGGTCGACCAGCCAGGACCCGACCCGACGAGATCTGCTCGATCCGGTGTACTCGACGTGGCGACTGACGATGCCTGTGCTGTTGATCACGGCGGTCGCGTGGACTTATCCGGCGATCGTATTGGTGGTTGCAATCTGGCGCAGGCGCACGCGATGGAAAGGCAGTTGTCCGACGTGCGGCTACGACCTTCGCGCGACGCCGGACCGTTGCCCGGAGTGCGGGACGGCGACGGAGAACGCGCGGATTCAGAGAGTTTGAGGCAACCCAATCTGCTATGCTTGGGCATCTGGGTTCCGCGCTTTATTCCGTAAAGCCTGGCCAAGCTCCATGCGCTTTTCCTCTAACAAGTATCGCCTGTTGATTGCCGCGAGTTGCGTGGTCGTTCCAGCCGCGATTGCGGCGATCATTGTGTATGCGCAAAGCGACCCTCTTCGCTCCCCCGCCCGTCGCACTTGGCGAGATGAAGCCGTTCGAATGATTCAAGCGCGCGTCTCGGACAAGGATTGGCTGGCGCGCGAACGTGCAAGCCTTTCATCCAAAGCAGCAACGCGACCCTATTCCGGCGGATGGGTGAGTGATGAGTTGCTCGTGATGAAGAACGGAGACTGGATTGCCTGCGAATCCGTCTGCGCAAAGGAGCAGGCGACACCGGTCAAGAAGGACCTGTTCATCGGATTCGGTTCCGACGGTCGATGGTATTATTCCACGTTCCATTTCTGCGTCGGCAAATGCGTTCTTGAAATGGAGCGTCAACCGGACACCCTCGCAGAATTCGTCGACGGCTTCTGCCTCGCTCCATTCGACGGCAAATCGGACGACTCATTGAAAGTGACCTGGAACGGCGGGGCTTACGGGGATGAAAAACTGGAGCTGGAACACAATGCGCCACATTAGCCAGCGAGGGACACGCCGGTGATCAATTAACGGGAAACCCGCGGGACTCGGCGAGGGTTCGCCGGCTCGTGCGGAGCCAGCTGCACCAGAATGAATACGCCCCGACCGCGAGACATGCTGCGCCGAAGAGGAGCCAGAAGTCGACGTCGGGGGATGCGCTGGAGTGAACCACTTCGGCGACATTCGCGAGGAAAGCGAAGATTGCCAGTGCTCCGACCAACCCCGCCACGATGCCGAGCGGTCGTTCGAGCCGAGGCGCGCGACGCGTGAAGAGCAACCACTCCGCAACGCCCACGGCCACGGCCGGCAACGCCACGAGTGTCCATATCACGGCGGCGAACGCGTCGCGGTCAGACTCCGCGAAGAATCTGGCCGTAATGAAGATCCACCCAAAACAAGCCGCGAGGTTAATCCCGAAGAAAATGGCTCGCCACGCGGACATGGTGGTACTCTAATCGACACACACGCCCGTGAGCTCATTCCGCGGAGTTTCAGTCCTCGAGCAAGCTCTTGATTTTCGCAAAAAACGTCGGCGACTGAATCCATCGCATGTGTTGAGCCCACTTCTCCTCTGCCTCGAATTTGCGCTCTTTGGACGCCGGCTCTTGTCGCATGAGTGCCAACACCCGCTGATCCTCGCCGGCGTCCAACCAATAGCCGTGGTCGGGACAGCAGTCGATCTTCAGGTCATAGAATCGATAATCAAAGCTCGAGAGATTTGCCGAGCACACAGGGCACTTCAACGTTGTCGGCCGTGTGACCAGGTACAGGGATCCGGCCTTTGCCTCCGGATCGATCGCCAGGTCCTCGAATTCATCGAGTTCCGTCGCGGTGAACCACTTCCCCTGGCATTTGGGACAGGCTTGGACTTCCACTCCGCGGTCCTGGCTCGTTTGAAGATCGACGTTACACCTTGGGCATTTCATCATTCGGCTCCGCATTGCGATAAGGCTCGTCAGACTGGGACATCCTAACGCGTTCATGAAATGTGTCGATGGCTTGCGGCCCGACGCTCGACAGAGAATCCCGGCTTTTTGACGGACCTTTCGACGGACTTCTGGCTTCTCTCTCCGCTCTCGCTAAACTCGTTCTCCGGCTCAATTCATAAGGAACCCATTCATGTCCAAGCGGATTTCTCGTCGTCGGTTTTTGCAGGCGTCCGCCGGTACGGGCGCGCTGCTCACTTCTATCCCGTTTGTCTGGTCGGAGACGCTCGCCAAGCCGAGCACGTCGGCGGCGGACAAGATCAATGTCGCGTTCATCGGCGTTGACGGCCGCGGCGCGGACAACATCAAGACGTTCGCGAAGATGCCGGACGTCAACATCGTCGGGTTGTGTGATGTCGATTCGAACAAGCTCGGCAATCGCGGCGGGGAATTTCCAAAGGCCAAGACCTACGCCGATTTCCGCAAGCTGCTCGAGCAGAAGGATATCGACGCGGTCGTCGTCAGCATTCCCGATCACCAGCACGCGGTCGCGGCGATGGCGACGATGCAGCTGGGCAAGCATCTCTACTGCGAAAAGCCGCTGACGCATGACATCTTCGAAGCGCGCACGCTGACGGAGGCCGCGCGGAAGTACAACGTCGCGACGCAGATGGGCAATCACGGACACGCGAGCGACGGCCTGCGCTCGCAGGTCGAATGGATCCGCGCGGGCGTGATCGGGGCGGTGAAGGAAGTGCACGTGTGGACAAATCGCCCGATCTGGCCGCAGGGAATGGAGCGGCCGGAAGGTGAGGATCCGGTTCCGTCGAATCTCAACTGGGACCTTTGGCTCGGCACCGCGCCCGAGCGGCCGTACAAGGGCCAGCGCACCGAGAAGGCAGACAGGGGTCGTAACCAGTGGTATCAGCCGTTCGTGTGGCGCGGCTGGTGGGACTTCGGCACCGGCGCGCTGGGCGACATGGCGTGCCACATCATGGACCCGGCGTATTGGGCGCTGGAGCTCGGCCAGCCGATCGCGGTCGAGGCGACGAGCGAAGGCGCTACAGCCGAGAGTGGGCCGCATTGGTCGATCATCCGATATGACTTCCCCGCGCGCGGCGAGATGCCGGCGTGCCGGATGACGTGGTACGACGGGAACAAAGTGCCGGACGTGGTGCGCGAGATTCAGAAGTCGGCGGATGAAGCAGCTGCAACGCAGCCGAACGACGCGGCGAAGAAAGCCGCGCGCGAGGCGAAGAATCCGTTCAAAGCCGACGGCGGGCTGGTGTTCGTCGGCGAGAAGGGGACGATGCTGGCGCCATACCAGAAGACGCCGCAGCTGGTGAACCCGCCGGCGAATTTTTCGCCGCCGGAAAAGACGATTCCGCGCGGCAAGGGCGAGGGCAACTCGCACGACTATCACGTCCGCGAGTTCCTCGAGGCATGCAAAGGTGGCCCGGCCGCGCTTTCGAACTTTGACTACGCCGGGCCGCTCACGGAGACGGTGCTGCTGGGCAATCTCGCGGTGCGAACCAACAAGCGCGTGGAATGGGACGCCGCAAACATGCGCTCGACGAATGCCCCCGAGGCGAACCAGTATGTGAAGCGCGAATATCGCAAGGGCTGGTCGCTCTGATCAAACAAAAAACTGAACCACAAAAGACACGAAGACACGAAGCAGTTTAAGATTTACGAGAATCGCTTCGTGTCTTTGTGGCTTAGTGGTTTAGCTCTCATTTCACAACGCACAGCAGCAGCGTCTGATCATCCCCCGGCGGTTTTTCCATCGCATGCGCGCGGACGCGGGCCATGATGCCTTCGATCGATCCGCTGGCGGTGTGCTCGACGGTTTCGACCAGTGCCTGTCGCAGTCGCTCGAGGCCGAATTCTTCCTTCGAAGGATCAAACCGCTCGGTGATGCCGTCGGTGTAAAGCAGCAGCCGGTCGTTCGGCAGCAATTCGACCTGCGAGACTGGGACGTCGGTCAGCTCGTGAATGATCAGCGGAACGACCCGATTGCACGGCAGCACTTCGACGCGCCGCGTGCCCGCGCGATACAGCAGCGGCGGACAGTGGCCGGCGCAGGCCATCTGCAGCGTGCGCGCATTGGCGTCGTAGACGCAGTACAGCGCCGTGACGAACCGCGCGGCGCCCCACATGTAACGGAAATGCTCGTTGATGAATTGCAGCAATTTCGCGGGCGAATCGTGCAGCTCGGGCTTGGCGTGAAACACCGCGCGCGTCATCGCCATCACCACCGCCGCGGCGGCGCCATGACCGCTTACGTCGGCGACCATAATGCCCCAGCGGTTGCCGGGAATCGGCACGATGTCGTAATAATCCCCGCCCGCGTGGCGGCTCGTTTCGTAATACGCCGCAAGCAGCAACCCCGGAATTTCCGGCAGCGTCTGCGGCAACAAACTCTGCTGCACGCCGCGAACGACGGACAGCTCGCGCTCAATCTGCGCGAGGCGCATCTGCACTTCGCGCGAGAGCCGCTGGATCGTGAGATGCGTGTGCACGCGCGCGACGACGTCGTCGGGTTGGATCGGCTTGGTAATGTAATCGACCGCCCCGAGCGAAAAGCCCGACACCTTCTGATGCAGCTCGCTCAGCGCCGAGAGGAAAATGACGGCCGCATCGCGCGTCGCCGGATCGGACTTCAGCCGCCGGCAGGTTTCAAAGCCGTCCATCCCCGGCATCATCACGTCGAGCAGCACGACGTTGGGCTTGGTCTTCTTCGCGATGTCGATCGCGGATTCACCGGACTTGGCGACGAGCAACTTGTATCCGCGGCCGTCGAGCGTCTGGAGGAGCAACTGCAAATTGGTTGGATTGTCATCGACGAGAAGGATGCGCTCCTCGCCGTTTTGCGCCCCTGATCTTTTCGGATCGAGCGGGGTCATTTCGTGTCAAGCGTATCGGCGTATTGCAACAGGCCGTCGAAGTTGAACGACTTAATGAGCTTCGAGATGTCGCTGGCGAGGTCGGATGCGGAAGCATTGGCCTGTAGTTCGGTGACAATCTCACCGAGCGCCGAGACGTCACCGATTTCGCTTGCCGCGCGAAGCCGCTGCGCGATCGCGGCGGCAAGGTGCGGCGCAAGCGACACGCGCGGCGCGGAAACTTCCGGCGACAAAACCGGCTCGAGCGGTGTCGTCACAAACTTCACCGGCAGATGCCGCTCGATCGCCGCAAAAATCTCGCTCGCACGAAGCGGCTTGCTGATGACTTCGTTGCACCCCGCGTCGCGAATCTTCTGCTGAAAATCGGGGAACACGCTGGCAGTCACCGCAATCACGACGGTGTCTTTCAGTGTCGGATCGTCGCGGATGATGCGCGTCGCTTCGAGGCCGCTCATCACCGGCATGCGCACGTCCATCAGTACGAGCGGCGGACGATGCTCGCGGATGAGGTCGAGGGCGGCGCGACCGTCGCGCGCTTCGAGCGTCTTGAGCCCCGCCGCCTGCAGCATGCGCACGAGCACGTCGCGGTTCGTTGCGCGATCGTCGGCCACGACCGCGGTCAGATCCATCTCCGCGGGCAGGTGGAACTGGTGCTCGCCGCTCGTGTCATCCCCGCGCGGAAGCTCGTAATCGATCTCCGGCTCGACCAGCGGCACCGAGAAGAAAAAGTGCGAGCCGTGGCCGAGCTCGCTTTCGAGATCGAGCGTTCCGCCGAGCGATTGCACGAGCTTTCGGCTGATCGAAAGTCCAAGGCCCGTTCCACCTTCCTGCAGGCCCGCTTTGGTCTGGCGAAATGCGTCGAAAATCGTCAGCGCCGTCGGCGGATCGATGCCAATGCCGGTATCGCGCACGCCGAATCGAATGCATCCGTGCGGATTCTGCGAAACCTCGAGCCGCACCGATCCGGCGGGCGTGAACTTCACCGCGTTGCCGAGCAGGTTCACGAGCACCTGCCGCAGCTTTCGCTCGTCCGACAGCAGCACCTCTGGCAGATCCGGCGAGACGTTGATCTCAAACGCGAGACCTTTTTCCTGCGCCCGCGGCCGAATCACGTTCGCCACGGATTTGACGAGGCGATCGAGCGCGAACGGCTCGTTGTGCACTTCGAGCCGGCCGGCCTCGATCTTCGAAAGATCGAGCACGTCGTTGATTAGCGAGAGCAGCTGCTCGCCGCAGCCTTCGATCGCGTCGAGGCTTTCGCGCTGCTTGAGCGTCAGCGCCTGCTCGCGCTGAAGGATCTGCACGTAACCGAGAATGCCGTTGAGCGGCGTGCGCAGCTCGTGGCTCATGTGGGCCAGAAATTCAGTCTTCGTGCGCGCGGCAGCCTCCGCCGCCGCCCGCGCTTCCACCAGTTCGCGCTCGCTCTCTTTCCGCGCGGTGATGTCCCGCAGGAAGGCGGCGAAAAACAGATCGCCGCGCGAGCGAATCGGTTGCGAGACCATCAGCTCGACCGGAAACCGCTTACCATTCTTATGCAGCGCGGTCAGCTCGAGCCGCTGGCCGAGTACGGGTCCGACGCCGGTCGCAAGCAGTCGTTTGAGCCCCATTTCGTGCGCCGACCGATATTCCGGAGGGATGATTATTGCGCTCACGCGCTTGCCGATGACCTGCGCGCGCAGCCAGCCGAACGTTTCTTCCGCGACACGATTCCATTCGATGATGTAACCGTGTGCGTTCATGCCGATGAACGCGTCCTGCGCCGTTTCGAGAATCAATCGCGAGCGCTCTTCGCTCGCGCGGATGGTCTCCTCGGCGATTTTGAAATCGGTGATGTCGCGGCTGTTCACCAGCACCGCTTCGACGCGCGGATCGTGAAACATGTTCCGCCCGCGCGCTTCGAAGAATCGCCACTCGCCGTTCTTGGCTTTGAAGCGGAAGACGACGCTCTCGGTCGCATTGGGCGTGGACATCACGCGCATCAATCGCTCGGTCACCAGCGCGCGGTCGTCAGGATGGATCAGTTCCAGACAGCTCTTGCCGAGCAAATCTGACGGCAGATAGCCGAGGTTGCGCTGCCAGGCCTCGTTGATGTAACTGTAATTCCCCTGAGGATCGATCAGGCAGATGAGGTCGATCGCGTTCTGCGCGATCGCGCGAACGCGCTCATTGTGCGCGGCGCCCGTGGGATCGGGCGCACCGCCAGACGCGGAATTTCCAGTCTCATTCTGATCGGACATGCAAGAGCCCAAACGACGAACTGCCCGGGGCGGGGGATCGCCGATCCCCCATCAGCAAAATACCGTATCCCCGCGCCGTTGTCGATGTAATTCGCTTCCCGTTACAATCCGCGGCTCTTCAAAGGAGGATGGATGCGCCGTGTTCTCGGACTTGTGACTCTTCTCATCGCCATGACGTGTGTTTCGTCTTACGCTGCCCTTCCCGAAGGCATCGAAAAACCGAGGGTGAACGAGCAAGCCCTCGACAAGCTCGGCTGGAAGCTCGGCTGCCAGGCGTACACGTTCCGCGCGATGTCACTGTTCGAGACGCTCGATGTGCTGCACGACCTCGGCATCCATTACGTCGAGCTTTTCCCCGGCCAGAAGCTGTCGAAAGAAAGCAACGCGAGGACCGATCACCATCTCTCGCAGGAAGACATTGACGCGCTGATCGCCAAGGCAAAGGAGACCGACGTCACGCTGATGAGCTACGGCGTATGCGACATGGGCAAAGACGAATCCTCCGCCCGCGAAGTGCTCGACTTCGCGAAGAAGCTGGGCCTCAAGCAAGTCGTCGCTGAACCTCCGGTCAAAGAGCTTCCCGCGCTCGACAAGCTGGCGCAAGAGTACGGCATCAAGATCGCATTGCACGACCATCCCAAGCCGTCGCTTTACTGGAACTGCGATTTCGAACTGAAAGCGCTCGGCGACCTCACCTACGTCGGCTCCTGCGCCGACATCGGCCACTGGACGCGTTCGGGCATGAATTCGGTCGACTGCGTGAAGAAGCTCAGCGGCAAGATCATCGAGCTGCACATGAAGGACGTGAACGAACCCGAGATCAAAGCGCACGACATGGTCTGGGGAACAGGCGTCGTCGGCTGCGGCGACATCCTCGCCGAGCTGAAACGCCAGGGCTTCAAGGGCGGATTCTTCACCGAATATGAATCGACGACCGGCGCCGAACTCATCAACAACGTCGCGAAAAGCATGCAATGGTTCAGCGACACCGCGACGAAGCTGGCGGAAGAGAAGTAATCGCGGCAACCAGGCTGACTTGTATGGGCGAGGCTTGCCTCGCCCTTTCTAGTGCTCCAGCGCCTGCAGCGATTCGAGATCCTTTTGCGTCAGACGAATCTGCTGCGTGTTCGTCCCGCTGAAATCCGGTCGGGTAAAGCGATAGACAACGCGGCATGTGTACGATTTCGCGTCGCCGGGCGGATGGTGGAGTTCGGTGATGAGTTGCTTCGTGAACTCGTCGAAGTTTTTGATCCTCTCCTCGCCGACGATCCAGAATGAATCGCCGCGCTGGAGCGTGCCGACATTGAGCCCTTTCGTGTCGGTGCCGGGGTCGAGGATCATCACGCCGTTCGCGGCGGGAAGCAGGAACATCTGTTGAATCTGTTCGTTTACGTCGATGAGCTTCATGCCGAAAAGCTCGTGAACTTTTGTGTCGGGCGGGAGCGTCGCGGGTTTGACCTTCAGCGAAATGTTGTCGGTTGGTGTTCCCTTGTCGATCGTCATCTTTCCACTTTGCGCGGGGCGCTTGGCGTCGGTGACGATGGCGGTGAGCGCCACATCGTCATCTTTCAATCCGCGAAGCTCGAATGAGCCGTCGTCGCCGCTCATCTTCGCCTTGCGCGCGTCCCAGTCATCTTCGAACTCGGCGGACACCATCGCGCCGGCGACGCCTTTGCCTTTCTCATCGACGACGCGGCCTTTGAAGATCCGGCCGTCTTTCAGCTCGATCTTCAATGTGGTGAGCTTGTCCTCGTCGATCTGATGCAGATCGCCGATGCGTCCCGGCAGATAATCCGCGTGCTTCACGTCCACGCGAATCGGCTCGTCTTTCACCATGTCGGGCGTTGCACCCGACATCGCCTCAGCGCGGTCGATGGAGAACTGGCCGTTCTCGTCCGTCTTCACATCATCGATGTAGCCGTACCCTTTCACCTCACGATGCGTCACGGTCACGTCCGCGTCCTTCACCGGCTCGCCGCGCTCGTTCACGACCGTGCCCGAATAGGTGAAACGGTCGGCGGCTGCTGCGCCGTTCATCAGAACAGCACCAAGGACTATGGCGGACAACGCTACAGAACGATAACGCTTCATTCAGCCTCCACGCGTTGTACGGTCACTCGTCGCACGTTTCGGACAGACCCTCCGCCCCGTGCCTTCTTTATCGGACGCATCAACGAACCCGTTTGTTTCCAGGCGGGATGAATGTGATGAAGTATGGCTGGCGTTTTTCGAAGACCAGCGCGAGGGGCGAATCGATGTTTTCGTACCGACTGAGCACCAAACGAATCATCCAGTTTGAAGCGCTTGAACCGCGCCGGATGTACGACGCAAGCCCCGCCGTTCCCACCGATCAATTCATCCAGGACTCCGACCATTCCGCGGTCGAAACGTTCCGTGTAAATGAGAAAAGCGCGCTCTCTTTCTCGTACTATCCCAAGGGAGGAGCCGGGCATTGGTTTCAATACGTTCAATCGGTCACTCGAAATGGTCTGCCTCTGTGGTGGAGTCCAGATCCGACAAAGATTGACTGGTCCGATCGCACGGGCAAAATCGAGTCTCAGGACTTCGTCTGGTGCGGGGGTGGGTGGCTCGATAACGGAGTCTACACCTTTACGATCACGTGGAAGCGAGATGACGGACTACGTGGGCAGGCGAGTATCACGGGAGTCATTGAGAATGATCCGCCGGCCATTGCGATCGAAGGACCCGACACCGCGACCACCGGCCAACAAATTTCCCTCACCGCGCGACCGCCCATCATCTCGGACGGCTATCGCTGGGATATCGATACTGATGAAGACTACGCCGCGGGGTTGACGTATCACATCGATTGGGATGGCGACGGGGTCGTCGACGAGCAGTTTCACCAGCCCGAATCGACCTACGGGCCGGGCATGGGATACCTGAACGCGTTCTCCTCGCTGTCGCACCAGTATGAACGTCCCGGCACGTACGCCGTGCACATCACCGCTGAAGACAAGGATGGTGGCGTGAGCAGTGTCGTCACGCACCAGATCGTGGTGACGGGTCCGGACTTGAGCCCGCACAACAACAACAACACGCCCGTCGTGCCGGCGCCGGTGATGCCGACCGCGCCTCAGGACGACCCGGCATCAAAGGGTGCGCAGAAGGCAGACGCGCCACTCGCGCGCTTCATCGCCCCGCCGTCGAGCAAGACTTTCATGTCGCCCTTCGCGAAAACGGTCGAGTTCGATTTAGATCAATTGACCCAGAACAATGACGCTTAGGCGGGCCGGACGACCAGATGCTCGACGATCGCGCGATGCGGCAGCGTGATCGCGAGGAGCGCGCAGGCGGCGACGTCTTCGGGTTGGAGCATTTTTTGGCGGGCTTCGGGGGGTGGCGGGACGGGGCGACGATCGAGCAGCGGCGTGTTGATGTCGCCGGGGAAGATGGCGGTGGCGCGGATGCCGTTTTTTCGCTCTTCGATGTTGATCGTGTCATTCAGGCCGGTGAGGCCGAATTTCGAGGCGACGTAGGCGGCGCCGGAGACGGGGTTCGTGCGCAGGCCGGCGTCGGAGATGATGTTGATGATCGTTCCCGCCTTCTTGGCGCGCATGATCGGCAGGAATTCGCGAATGCAGTAGAACGCGCCGCTGAGGTTGATCTTCACGACTTCGTCGAAGGCTTCATCCGTCAGATCGGCCAGCGCGCGCTTGGCGAGGTTCGTGCCGGCGGAGTTGACGAGCACATCGATCGTGCCGAAGGCGGCGAGGACATCCTTCGCCATCTGCGCAACGGCGTTTGAATCACCGACGTCGCACGGGAAGGCTTTCATTCGGTCGACGCCTTCTTCGATCGACTTGATCGTGCCCTCGAGCGTCTCGAGACGCCGGCCGATCAGCGCGACCTTCCACCCCAGCGCCGCCAACTGCACCGCGATCGCGCGGCCCACGCCGCTGCCTGCACCGGTTACCACCGCCACCTGCGACATGATCACATCTCCGATAGTTCGACCCAGCGATGCTCGCTCTCCGACAACAGCGCGGCATCCATCACCGCCTGCGCCTGCACGCCTTCCGCGAACGAGGGGCGGCACGGGCGGTTCTCGACGATCGCGCGGATGAATTCGACATCCTGATCGTAACGGAAGCCGATCACCGGATCGCTCGCGAACGGATCGCGCGGCGAGCCAGGCCAGGTGAGAAACTCTCGCGGGAGTTTTACGGTTTCGAGCGTCTTTCCGCCCTTCTTGCCGACAAGGACCTCAAATGGTTTGTCGCTGTAGTACACGAGCGTGCCGGCGTCGCCGTTCACTTCGCACGAATCCATGCTCTGCGGGCCCTCGCCGCGCCCGGTGGCGAGCTTGGTGCTTTCGAGGACGCCCGTCGCGTCATTTTCAAAATCGCAGATCATTGAGACCCAATCATCCAGCTCCGAGCGCGACTGCCCGCGCATCTCGACGAACTTTTTCAGATGCGCGACGAGGCGTTTGATCTGCCCGACCATCAGGTGCGCGTAGTCGATGCGATGCGAGAGCATATCGCCGAGCTCACCCGTGGCGGCGAGCTTCTTGATCTGCCGCCAACCAAGATCGCGCAGATCCCAATCCTGAAAGCGGTTCGCGCGGAAGTGATACGGCTTGCCGATTGCGCCGTCGTGCACTTGATGCGCCATGTAGCGAATCGCCGGCCCGAAGCGATAGGTGAACGCGGTCATGTGCCGCACGCCGGCTTTTTCCGCGGCGGCAAGCATCTGTCGCGCCTCGGCAAGGTTCATCGCGATCGGCTTTTCACACAGCACGTGTTTACCGGCTTCGCAGGCACTGATAGCGATCGGCGCGTGCAGGTAATTTGGCGTCGCGATGATCACGGCGTTCACATTTTCATCGCGCAAGAGCTGGTGGTAGTCCGAATAGGTGCGCGAAACACCGGTCGTTCGACTCGCCTCTTCGAGTGTTTTGGGATTCGCGTCGCACAGCGCGACGACGCGCGCTTCAGGACAGAGCGCCAGGCCCGGCAGATGATTGGCCAGTGCGATCTTTCCGCTTCCGATGATGCCGACGCCGATGGTTTTCATGTAACGAGAGTGTCAATGATGCGCGGAAGCGGCGGGTTGAGCAATTCGGATATTTCGGAGCCAGTCACATCGCGTGGGCGAGTTGCTTTCCTTCAGTCGCTTTCGCTGGCACCGAAGCCGATGCAGCCACTGTTTTGGCGTCTGGAGTTGGCAGGACGCTGAAGGAAATCCGAAGATCCGCCATGTGCTTCAGCAGCACCTGGATGAACAAAAGCGTACCAACGGTTTCCATGGTTTCCTCGATCGTGATGAAGATCAGCTCATAATGCGAGCCCTTCATTCCCCCGTGGGAAAGGTAATCGCCGAAAACCATCTCCATCCCCATCGCGCCCGCGACGTAGATCACGCCGGCGACGAAGATGTGAATCGCGGTTTTGCGCGGCAGCTTGAAGAGGAAGCCGAGATACCACAGCCCGATCGGGAGCATGATCAGGCCGTAACCGAGCGTCCAGCTGAAGTAGAAGATCCCCTGCTTCTGCTGCTGCATGTGCGTGTGGGCGGAGTAAACGTGGAAGTTGTTGTGAATGCTGCAGCCGGAATCGACCGAGAGGAACAGAAACATCCAGGCGAGCACGATCCAGTATCGGCGGAGCGGGCTGCTCGTCGCCTTCTGCTGCGCGGCGATGGCGAAGAGCAGGATCGCGCAGGCGACGAGGCCGAGCGTCTGGTACATCTCGGGAATATTGACCTCGCCGTCGAGGTCAAAGAGCTTCACAATGCCGCGCGGGTTTTCGATCGCGGCGCGCGTGGTGTCATCGACCGCTTGGCCCGCGGCTTCGAGTCGCGCGATGTGGTTTGGCGCGACATGCCGCTTGTAATATTGTGTCGAGAACCACCCGGCGAGGATGACACACCAGATCATCGATAAGATGAACACGGTGTGGTTTGGGCGGAATCGAAACTGGATCATGCGACCAACCTCGCACCTCACGGCGCCCGACACATTAATAGTTTATGACGGTTGGATGAAAGAAAATCCGTCTGTGCAATGTTTGCACAAGTAATTAGCTTGCAATGCGTTGCGCCTCTGACGGTTTATCGGACGTTGCTGTTTGTGAGGTTTGTTTGGTTCGAGAGCAAGCTCGTGTGATGTTCCGGCATGTCCTGCGAGGGAGGCAGCGGACCATGTATTCGAGCGTAACGCTTACGCGGAAATGGACTTGGTCGCATTGACTGCAAAAGATGGATCGCCCCATGCGTCTTGAGTTGACCTGCCCCCGCTGCGGAACAGCTTTTTACCTGGACGACGCGACGGATGTGACCGTCGCGATCTGTCCGAGCTGCGATACGCCGATCACGCTGAAGCGCGGGACGCTTCCACCACGAACGCCTCCGGATTTGCGTCCGCCGCCCGTACCGACGCCCGTGCTGCCTGCGGGCCCGGTCTTTCCACCGACCGCGCCGCTGTTGCGTCCGAAGGTCGAGCCACCGCAATCGCGCGGCGGGCAGTGGATGGTGTGGATCGCCGTCGGATTTGGCGCGCTCTGGGTACTAGTCATCGTCATCGGCCTGATGTTCATGCTGATGCGCTCAAGGCCCGCGCCGGTCGCGACAGCGCCGCCGCCCAAGCCGATCACCGCGCCGGCGCCAAAACCTGCCGCGCCGTCGATCTTTTCCGAAGCGCCTTCGCCAACTCCGACTCCACCCGCGCCCGCGCCGACCCCCACTTCGACTTCTGCTCCAGCGAAAAAGCCCGAACCGAAGATCGTCGAAGGCCCCCCGCCGCTGCGGCTCATCCCGAAGAACGCCAGCATCAGCGACGAAGAAGTCGGCGAAGCCATCCGCAAGGGCGTCGATTTTCTGGCTGCGAATTTCGACGACAACTACATCAAGACGGAGTTCGCCAACGAAGACGTGATGCGCTCTGGTCAAAACGCCTTAGCGCTGTATGCGCTGCTGGTCAGCAGCCAGGCGATTCGCGACAGCCGCATCGCGCCGGGATCGGCGTTCATGAAGCGAGCGATCGAGCGGATGAAGTCGGATCCGATGCGGCCAACGGCAACAAATGGTGCGCCGGTCGTCTACGCCCGCGCGCTGCGGGCCAGCGCACTGGCGGTCTATAAGCGACCCGAGGACATGAAACAGCTTCGCGATGATGTCGCGTGGCTGCGCGCGGCGGCGTTCGAAGGCGCTTACACCTACGACGATTATTTCAAGCGTCCGGTCGCAACCCCCGCGGGGCAACCGCAGAAGTTTCGCGATCCGCCGTTCAAAGTTTACAACCGCGAAGCGGGACCGTTCGTCTGGGACAATTCCAACTCGCAATATGGCTTGCTCGGCGTGTGGGCGGGCGCTGATGCCACCGTCGAATCGATGGATTGGTACTGGAAAGACGTCGAGAAGCACTGGGTCGATTCGCAGCTGCCCGATGGCCGCTGGTTTTACCGCGCAGGGTTTCCGCCGTCGCACAACATGACCACCGCGGGGATCGCGTCACTCTTTGTCACGCATGATCAGCTCGACATGATCGCCGGCGACAACGCCGAGCGTCACGAATACGCGCCGGCGCTGGCAAAGGCGCTGCAGTGGTATGAATCGGGCGACAATTCCGTCACGCTCGATGGCAACAGCATTCCAGGCTACGGGTTGTACGGCGTCGAGCGCGTGGGGCTGGCTTCGGGTCTGAAGTTCTTCGGCACGCACGACTGGTATCGCGAGCTGGGGACGCAATATCTCAAGCGGCAGATGGAGAACGGCGCGTTCGTCGCGAAAAGCGGGGCGGATTCGATCATCAACACGTCGTATCTGCTACTGTTTCTCTCGCGCGGGCGGCATCCGGTGTTGATGACGAAGCTGCGCTACGACGGCACGTGGAACTATCGTCCCCGCGATCTGGCGAATCTGACGAAGTACGCGTCGGCGGTGCTGGAGCGGCCGATGAACGGCGAAGTCGTCGACCTCAAACGCAAGTGGATGGAGTGGATGGATTCGCCGATCGTTTACCTCGCAGGCAGCGAGCCGCCTGCGATGAGCGACGACATGTACGAGAACCTGCGGCTGTATGTTGAGAACGGCGGGCTGCTTTTCACGCACGCCGACAACGGCAGCAAAGCGTTCAACGACTTCGCGGAGAAGCTCGCGACCAAAGTCTCGCCGTACGAGATGCGCGATCTCTCGCCGGACGATCCGCTTTACACGCTGCAGTTCCCCACCAAACCGCCGCATCCGCCCTTGCGCTTCGTGACGAACGGCTCGCGCATCCTGATGATTCACTCGCCGACCGACATTACCAGCGGATGGGTCGCACGAAAGAAAGAAACGCGCGAGCAGGCATCGGAGCTCGCGCTCAACATCCACACCTATGCGACCGGTAAAGCCGAGCTGCGTAACCGCATCGAATCGACCTATCTGGCTGCGCCCACCGATCCGCCCACGCGCACGATCACGATGGCCCGCATTCGCTACGGCGGAAACTGGGACCCCGAGCCCGCGGCGTGGCCACGCTTCTCGCGCTACATGCAGTGGGAAACCGGTTGGAAGATCGACGTGCAACCAACGCCCGCGCAGGAGCTCGACGCCAAAACCTTCCAGCTCGCACACCTCACCGGCTCAACCCGCGATCTGCCCAGCGACACCGACATCGAGCACATCCGCAAGTACGTCCAGGAAGGCGGGGTGCTGCTCGTCGACATCTGCGGCGGATCGCCCGACTTCTACAGCGCGTTCAATGACAAGTGGCTCCCCGCTATTTTCCCCGGCGTCGAAGCGCAACCGCTCGACCCGACCGATCCGCTTCTCACCGGCAAACTCGGTCGCATGGCGCCTTCAGCTTCCGATGTCTCCAAAACCCGCCTCCGCCCCTATGCGGTGGAAAAGATCGGCAATACCGGCATGCGCATTCGCAGCTTCGACTTCGGCAAAGGCCGCGTGATCTACAGCACGATCGACCTGACGACAGGCCTTCTCGGCACGAATACCTGGGGCATTCTCGGCTTCACGCCCGAATGGTCGCAAGCGTTCTGCAAGAACGTCGTCCTGTGGGCCGTAAAGAATCGCGAAGAGCATCCGACGACGACAACGACTGCGCAGTGACCTCAACAACTTCAAGAAATATCCAACTGCACGAGCACTGTCATCGCTCTCCCCACTGGGGAAAGGACGAAGGGCGCGAGAGTTCGAGAACGGAACATCGCGCAGAACACGTGATATGGTCTGCGAAACCGCAAGCGACTCTGGACACACCATCGCGCGCTCGGAATCGCTTGCGGTTTCGCAGACGTTCAGGCGTTCACTCTGCTAAGCACCTTCTTCGAGCTACCCCGCCGTTCGCCCCTCTCCCCTGCCACTCGAATCACGTTAGCCGATCCTGCAAAACCTTTTCAAAAACCTTGTTGACACCGCATCGGGGTTTCCTGCAGTAGATGGGTTACCAATTATTTGGTGCCCATTTATTCAGTTGTTGCTTCCGGCATCTCGCCAAGGGGATTTCGTCGGCTCAGGTGGAGGTAGTATGTCTGGATCCGGAATTCGGCGACGGGCGTTTACGCTCGTCGAGCTTCTCGTTGTTATTGCGATTATCGCAGTGTTGATCGCCATTCTCCTGCCGGCGCTCGGCGCGGCGCGCGAGCAGGCGAACTCGGCCAAGTGTTTGTCCAACCTCCGCCAGATCGGGCAGGCGATGAACATGTACGCGGTGGAAAACAACGGCTGGGGCGTCCCAGGCTTCATTCGGAAAAATCCCGCGGGCGGCCGCGGTGAGGAGACGTGGTTCACGATTCTTACCGTCCGCAAGTACGTCAAAGGCGTGCCGAGCATCCTCGATTCGATTCCGCCGCAGGGAGGCGATGCCACGCCGGGCGACACGGCGTGGAACGCCGTCGATTCGCCGGGCGAAAGCGTCTTCCGTTGCCCCAGCGGCGCGGATCACGTCTACAGCTTCACCGCCGATCCGGGGATCACGAGCAAACTGGACGGTCGAAACTCCTGGGGCTGGCGCCGGCAGTCGCTCCTCAATGAAAAGCTTAGCGACACTCAGAAGCACGCGCCGATGGTCGATTGCTGGTATGCCGGAGGAGATGCCGCGCTTCCTGGGGGTGACGGTTGCGACGAGGGTGACCGTCATTTCGGGAGAGCGTGGCTACCGCAAGCTCAGGAAGATCGGCGGGCCGCTTGCGCTTCCGGCGGGGCCGAGTAGAGCGCCCCAGCCGTAACCATCGGGGACTTCGGCCGGTACGCTCTCGCCGACCACTGGTCTTCGTGCATTCGGATCCGCGGGAATCGGCTCAGGCTCTGCGGCTGCGGGAGTGCGATCGAGCACGTCGGCGATCGCCATGGACAACTTTTTAAACTCAATCGGCTTGAGAACGTGCGCAGAGTAGCCGCCCTCAAATGTCTCTTGCCACCGATCGCTGCAGCTCAGGGCGATGCCTTTGGCGGGATGCCATCTCTGAATATCCACGAGAAGCAGACTCATGCTGCCGTTGCAGACGCCGAGGTCGGTGATGAGGAGCTGCACCTCGCGCCGCTGGGCAATTTCCATCGCGCCGTCGTAGGTGCTGGTGGTCAATACTTCGAAGCCTTCGAGCTCGAGCCACTGCGTGATGCAGGCCCGGGTGTCGTCGTCTTCATCCACATATAGAACGCGCGTCCGCATGTCTCCGCTCATAGGGACGCGGAAAGGTACGGGAAACCGCGTGCGGGCGAAACCCCCCGCAATCGCATCGGTGGTGTGATTTGAGAGGCGCGGCCGCGCACTTCACACGACCCGCACAGCCTGAACCGATCGCGTTTCGTTTGGGCATCATCCCGCACAGGGCGAACTTCGTTGGCCGGCGAACGCGCAGAAACTGCGCGATTCGTCTCATAAAAAAATAGCGCGTTTCCGGGGCTTTGATGGCTGGTTGGAAGTGGTATAAACGTTACAGTTATTCTGTATCGACACGCGCGGGTTCTGGGCTTGAACTTTTTCCCCGCCCTTCTGGACAGCCGGTGTACGGTCTGTTGACCATGGCCAACATTCGCAAGCCAGCTTCGGTCCGGATCGCGAAACTCCCCTCGGTGGTTGTGATTGGTGTTCTCGGACTTGCAGTTACCCTTGCGGCCACCCGCGAAGGTAAGACGGCGACGATTGCTAACGTGAATGAAGCCAAGGCCATCAACGCCACGCCGATGGTGATCGCCTCGCCGGCGCCGATTGTCGAACAGCCGAAGATCGAGCTGCTGCACGACGCTCCGGTCATGGCCGAGCCGGTGGTCAAGGTCGCGACGATCCCGACGATCAGCCTTCCCAAGGCCAAGCCGCACCGCACGGTCAAGATGATGGTGACCGCGTATTGTGCCTGCGTGAAATGCTGCGGCCCGGACGCGATCGGCCTTACCGCCAGCGGTAAAGATGTGAGCTACAACGACGGCCACTTCGTCGCGGCCGATAAACAGTTCGCCTTCGGCACCAACGTGATCATCCCGGGCTACAACGATAACAAGCCGGTGGAAGTCCAGGACCGCGGCGGAGCGATCAAGGGCAACCACATTGATGTCTTCTTCCCCACGCACCAGCAGGCCTTGGAATGGGGCCGCCGATTCGTGGATGTGCAGATCATCGATTAAATCGCGAGAGTCCAATAATCTCGCAGGAGCTGAATCCCGATTCGCCATCGGGATTCTTTTTTGCGCCGGCCCATTTGCCTTCACATGGAGCGAATCGTACGTCCTGTATATCTCGCGACCTGCTTGTGGCGGGTTGCTTGTGGCCCGTTGGCAAAGCGACAACCCGCAACAAGCAACGCGCAACAAGCGATTTTTAAACGGAGGTTGTGTTGTTGCTCGATCGTCCAAAGTCTCAGGCTGTTGAAACCGACCCAAGCGCGTGGCCGCCGGAGGTTGAGCTGATTCTTTCGGCGATGGACGCGGTGCATGATCCCTCATCGCCCGATCGCCGCACGCGATCGCGCATGACCTTCCGCGCTCGCGCCGATTTGCGACTGTTCAGCGATGCGCCCGACGCCCCGCCGTGGGAAATCTACACCCGCGACTGCGACGACCGCGGACTCGGCTTCATCACGCCGCATCGTCTTCCACTCGGGTACGGCGGCACGCTGGAGATCCTCACCCCGCGAGGGCAGCGCTCGACGATCGACTGCACGCTCTTTCGCTGCCGCGAAGCCGTGCCGGGCTGGTACGAAGGCGCGCTGCACTTCAACCGCGCGCAGTGGATGTTCGATCCGAAGACGTAATAACCTCTTCCACCTTCACGGCCGTGCCAGAGCGAAGCGCCGCCCGGCCTAGCGGCTTTGGCTCGCGCGAGGCCATGCCGCCCGGCGCGTCGCGCTGGGACGGCCG
>JAICIO010000078.1 GCA_025924315.1 Phycisphaerae bacterium | reverse complement strand
GCGGTGATGGGCTGCGTCGTGAACGGCCCCGGCGAATGCGAAGGCGCCGACATCGCGATCTTCGCCGGCGACCGCCGTGGAATCATCTACGTTCAAGGCGAGAAGGTCGCGAATGTCCCTGAAGAACAGATCCTCGAATCGCTCCTCAAAGAGTGCCGCGAGTTCCAGGAGAAAGTGGAGCGCGGCGAAGCAAAGCTCGGCGAGAAAAAAGTCGACGTAATCCCACCCGATCCGCTCGGTGAACTCGGCAGCGGCTGGGAAAAGATCCAACGCGAAAAAGGGACGAGTCTGCCGGTGGTGAAGTGAAGTTCTCGGGACGCTCTTTGGTAGCTGGGGTATTAGATGGGGCTTGATCTGTCAGTCGGAATTCTAGCGGAGCTTCGCGAGCTTGATGAGCCTGAAGGGGTCGAGCACTACAAGCAGATCTTCGAACGCGTAAACCGTTTCCTGAGCGATAAACGAATTCGCCCGCATGAAGAGCCAGAGCATCTTCCAAAAGAGCTGAGGTGGGAGGGATCATTAAGCTACTCTGCGATTCACGAATTACGGCGAGTCGCGGTGCATCTGCTCTATGGTGAACCCTGTCCTGCGCCTAGCGAAAGCCGCGCGTCAGAGGATCCGCTCGTCAGTGCATATTACGCTGAGAAGAAGCACGCGAAACCGACGCCCGAGGAAATGCAGTCTCACCTGCATCCGACTCCATGGGGCTTCAAACATTTGCTTCTTCATAGCGATTGCGAGGGGCTCTATCTGCCAAAGGCGGCGCGCTTCGTCTTGTTCGCCAAGAAAGAGTATAGAATTCCTGGCGGCGGGATGATCGGTTCATCGTACCGGCTCGCTGAAGAATGCGCAGCGCTCGCAAAAGCGATGCAGCTGGATATCAATTCTGCTCTGGATCAACTCGATGAGCTCGCAGAGGTACAGCCGAATCCAGCGGAGCCGATGCCGTGGAAGCGGTTACCAAAAGCATCTCTGACGTGCCTCACGCTTTTGCGCGGCGCGGTCTATTCGATTCGGGCGAAGGCCGCACTGGTCTTCCGATGACGAGATGAAGCCCTCAACAGAATCCGCAGCGGCGCGATGACGTGTTGACGCGCGGGCGGGTTTGGGCCAAGCTCTCGCTCCGTTGTACAGATGTTCACCACGCTTTTACGGGGGCTTCATGCCTTTGCCACTTCGTTTGGTTCTCGTTGCATCCGTCGTTTTTCTCACACAACTTGCTCTTGCCGCCCCGCCGGCTTCGAAGCCGAGCACGCAGAACACCGGCGTTACCGTGAAAGTTCAGTCGGTGCGGGTCACGCGCACGTCGCCGGATCTGCAGAAGATTTTCAACGGGCGGTTTTACTCGGAAGGCTCGCCCGGCGTGAATATGCAGCTGCTGCTCACGTTCGATGATCTCACGCTGCTGCCGTTCACGCGCGAAGGCGTGAACATCGATACGTTCATTGACGACACCTATCAAAATCTGCTCGACCGGCAGAACGGCTCTTACGGCAACGAGCCGGCCGTATCCGACGATGGAAAGATGGTCCTGCTGCCGGTGTACGCCAATCGCACACCGTCGGATGATGCGACGCGCGTCTTTGTCCGCGGGACGATTCAAGCCCGCGCGATTCGCGGAGAGGTGAAAACCGCGAAGGGCAAGGTTCCGCTGACGGTCGGCGAGAAGAGCGATGTCGGGCCGTTCAAGGTCACGGTGAGATCCGTGAGCGACAACGGCAACGATCGTCTCTCGGTGCAGCTGTTCATCGAGAACGATCCGTCGCGCATTCAAAAGGTTAAGGCTGCGGGCAGTGAGAATCCTCCGACATTGCAGCCGGACCAGAACGTTCGTTATTCGCGTCAAGGCTCGCGGATGAGTGGCTCGACGGCTTATGTCAACCTCGTCGGCAAAGCCGACTCGCTTCCCCTGGAATTGACCTATGCGGAGAAAGTGGAAGATGTCCGCGTGCCGTTTGAAGCGCAGGTGGACTTCGGCGTGACCAAAGGCGGACCGATCGATACGTCGGGCGAGAAGGATGCGAAGCCGTCGCAGCCGAAATCGGAAATCCGAAATCGCCCCTGGCCACCGCCGCCGGTGCAGCAACAGGAACAGGCGTCGCTGCTCGAGCGCCGCGAGGCGTTCAATCCGTCGACGCGACCGGTTGAGGCGCGAGTGGTGGAGAAGTCCGCGGTCGATGTCTTTTCGCTCACCATTGGCAAGCCTGCGCCGGGTGAAACCCAGAACGTTAAGTGGCAGAACCCGCCGTCGCCGATCTTCCGCGCGAGCGGTTTCACGATCGCACGCCTGATGCTCTCGACGCCCGGCGTGACGATCCTGAACGTCCCCAACGACGGCATCGTCATCTCCAAATTCGAAGACGACAAAGGCAAGCATCAGCCGACGTTTTACAGCGATCAGCAGGCTTCCTATTACCCACGGCCATACACGTTTACCTCACCCGATGGGCAGCAGGCGCTCGTAACCATTTCGATGACCTCCGCGCCGAATTCTGGCGCGTCGACCTGCACGCTCGCGGGCACGATGCATGCCAGTGTCGCGCGCGGTGAGCACACCACCGAGAGCAAGCCGTTCCCCGCCAAGAAAGGTGAATCGATCAAAATCGGTCCGTATACCTTCGGTGTCGGGGAACTTCGCATTGCCCCTCCGATGATGCCGGGCATGGCATTCACGCCGCCGTACAGTACCGAGTATCAAGCGATGATCACCATCAACGGGCCGACAGACCGGATGCGCTCGATTGAAGTGCTCGACGCACAATCGAAGGTTGTGCTCGGTCAGGCCCGCAATTATTTGGGCGATCCGAACATGGGCAGCACCACTCGGACAATGCCGATTGGAATGCGCCCGCCGACAAGCGACAATCTCATGCTTCGGGTAAACTATTACGACAAGGCGGAGGTGGTTGAGATCCCGTTCGACATCACGACGGGGATCGGCCTGTAATCGAAACGGAGCTGCCCCATGTTCAAAATGATCTTTCTCCTCGTCGGGTTGGCGGTGGGGTTTGGCGGCGGGGTTTATTGGGCAAACGGGCACCCGGATCAGGCCAAGCAGCTCTCGGCCGAGGAGGAGAAGCAATTCCTCCAGGCGCAGCTGGCGATCACGGAAAAGATTCAGGCGAAGCTCGATTCGCTGAGCAAATCAAGCGGCGGAAAGTCGGTCGGCTCGGGCTTCATTTCCTCAGCGCAAGCCGGCGGCGCGACGGCGTCGGATGTGAGTGAGCTCAAGAGCGACACCGAAAAGCAGCAGGCTCAACTGCGGGATCGGTTGAACAAGCTGAAGTAAAACAGCGCGAACGCCTTGCAACAGCTCATCTGGGTCGCGATTGGCCAGATCATAAATGTTTGATTTGACGTGACCTGCGGCGCCGCCCCAATGGACGTTTTTTCCAGTGTAGCAGTGGGATGCATTTTGTTGCATCGCCCCGCTGCCAGCCACGGGTCACAATACCCAAACATTCCCCATACTTCAAGAGAATTCTTGCGGCGTTTCCGGGGCGGCGACGAGGCGCTTCTCGATCAATTCTTTCAAAAGCGATCGATGACATCGCGATTCGCGCACGCAGGCGGAGGAGCAAAGGAGCGTGATCGCTTCTCCGCTCGCGACGCGCACGGCGAGCGCGTCGATTGCGGCCGTCTGGCTTCGCATCTCGCGGAGGTAGGCGATGCGGTACGAGTTCCACGGAATCTGCTCGCGCTTCTTGCCATACGCGGCCGCGTGAAGCTCGACGCTCGGGCCGAGGTCCGGGAGCCATTCATCCCAGGTTTCGTCTTCTTTGCGTAAGCCGCGCGGACGATATCGGCAGACGAGGATGCGCGTGCCGTCACTTGATTCCTTCGGATCGTCCCACTGTTTTGTGTGAACGGGCATGACTAATTGTAGGGTCCGCTTCAGCGGACCGGTTATTCGAGTTGAAAAGCAAATAACCGGTCCGCTGAAGCGGACCCTACAAAATGCGAGCGGTCACATCAGCAGAATCGCAAACGCGGTCACCAATCCCCCCGCGGCGAAGGCGAGGATCGACCAGATACAAACGGGATTGCGATGCAGTGGAAGGTTCGCCCATACCTTGCGGCCTGGCTCCATCAGCGCGCCGAGACTTCCGAGAAAATCCGGATCGAACGCGCCCAGATGATCTTCAATCGCGACGCACTTTCGAAACGCGGCGGTGTATTTGTAGTAGTTGCTGACGAGGTAACCCGATCCGAAAAGCGTGGCGATCGCAACGACGATCGCCATGCAGACCCGAATGCCGTAGGGCATGTAATGATTGAACGCGACGACCGCGAGCAACGCGCTGAGATAACCCAGGCCGAAGATGATCGTGCGGTAGCCGGCCGTCCGGCGCCAGCTCAGCTCGTCCCAGCAAAGCTCGTGGAAGTTGAGGAGCATCTGCAACTTCTGCTCACTGAGAGTCCTGTCGTTAAGCTCGGTAGTCATGGTAAATTGGTCTCCCGCGGCCCGAAAGAATGGTCGCGATGCAATGTAAACTCATGCTTACAATGATCTTGCTGTTGTCGCGCCCAATAATATTTTGTTGCTCGCGCGAGCCTCAGTTCTTATAGTTATTTGCGTTCACGGGTCCACGTCTTTCTCTCGGGGCCGCAAGAAAGTCAATGTCTTCGCCAATCGAAGCCAAGTTCGCCGCTGCCGCTATGCCTCCACCGGCGAACGGTGAACTGCCGTTCAAGCTGGAGTCGGTCGACGCCACGCCATCGCTCTACACCGTCCGCTTCAGCGACTTGATCGTCGGGCAGGTCGAGAAGCTCAGTTCTGGCGAGATGACCAACGGCAACGCGTTTGTGCTGTACGTTCCCGCCAAGCGCGACTATGGGTGGTCCCGGAAGTTGATCGGCCATCACCCGACACAGAAGGAAGCGCTCGAATCGTTGTATCGTCTGCTGCAGTGTCGCGCGATGAGCATGGACCAGATCACCCGCACGTTGCAAAACATGCGCATTCCCAGCACGATCCATCTCGCCGGCGTAACGGTGGCCCGCCAGAATCGCACTACGTTTTTGCTTGGACAAGCCAAGCGCTCGATCGCCGGCCCTTCGATCGCCGCCGGACAGTTGCAAGAGATGTGGCGACAGTGCAGGTTTTGATCCCTCCCTTTCCGTTTTGATCCGTCCCTTTCGATCTCCATTTGAAAAACGGAAACCCGCGGGGCTGCGCTCCGCCGCTCATTAGAGCAATCGATCGTCCGCCTTCATATTTAGCGGCGGAGCGCAGCTCCGCGGGTTCGTCGTTCAGACAGCGCGCTCATTTTGCGGCTGGCCTCGTCGTCGCGGACGTTGCTTCCGCAGTTGTCGGCGCCTGGCTATCGACGCGTTGGGCAAAGAACACCGCTTTGCCATTGATCGCGCCCATCACGCCGAGCATCCCAACCTTCGTTCCGCGCTGCATCGTTCCGCCGTGAAGCGTGTTGGCGCTGCCGAGGCTCGCGACGAGCAGGTTTCCGTCAGCGGTGCGGATCTTCGCCAGCAACTGACGTTCGGCCACCTCCTTGAGCTTCACCGCGCGCACCTCTTCAACTGTTCCGCGCACGACCTGCGGACCTTCGGTTGCGGAAAGCGGCTGAGTCGTCGGCGCCTGGCCAATCGCACTCGACCGCATCACGACGATCGCCAGCAGAGCCAGGCATGTCAGTGAAATTCTTCGCATGATAAACGTCCCCGTCATTTCGTTGTCGCCGAGCGATACCACGAGTCGAAATTCGGATCATCCGTCGTGTAGTTGAACGCCCGGCGAGTGAGCATCGGCGCGGGCCGATTCAACTGCGGCGATTGAGCCGCGGGCGCGATCGTCGCCGATGCCGTGCCCGCTTGTGAAAGCGACGGAATCTCGCGCGGAGGCACCGTCGCGACGTTCGCGGCGCCGTTGTCGCTCCCGCGGATTCGCTCGGGTTCTCGCCCGGTGTAAACGGGATTCGGATTGAGCTCGCTCGGGATGTACGTCCATCGGCCGGAATACCAATTGAATGCGTACGGCCCGCTGCGGGTGTCGAATGGCTCAGGGGCGTACTCGAACCGTCCGCTCGACCAGTTGAAGATGAATGGGTCGTAGTTGGGGCCAGTCGAGCGAACCGCCGGCTTGTTCTCGGAATAAACCGGTCCCACGCGATTCTGCGCCCGCGTCAGTGGCGAGACCATCGCAATGAGAAACACGAAAAGAAGTGGACGTGAAACCATAAAAGCCTCCGTCTCAGCGCCTCTTTACAGCATGCCGTCCGAGGTCGGAAAAACGCAAGAGGCAATACGAATAATCATCCGCAAAGCATCGAAAAGGTGCGGTCATTTCCGCGATGTCCAACCGCGAGTAAGATTTGACCGCGATGTCACAATCTACTCAGCGTTCGATTGAGAGTTCCGAGTCGCTTTTCGCCAAAGCCCAGCAAGTGATGCCCGGCGGGGTGAGCTCGCCGGTCCGGGCGTTTAAGGCCGTCGGTGGAACCCCTCTTTTCATCAAGGAAGCGGAAGGCTGCCACGTCGCCGACGTGGATGGAAACAAGTACATCGATTACGTCGGTTCATACGGTCCGATGATCGTGGGGCATGCCAACGAGCGCGTGGTCGCAGCCCTGAGCAAAGCGATCGGCCGCGGGACGAGCTACGGCGCGCCGACCGAAGGTGAAGTGCAGCTCGCCGGGATGATCACGTCCGCCCTACCCAGCGTGGAGATGGTGCGGTTCGTGAATAGCGGAACCGAAGCAACGATGAGCGCGCTGCGCTTGGCACGGGCGATCACCGGCCGCGATCTGATCATCAAGTGCATCGGCTGCTACCACGGCCACGCGGACGGTTTGCTCGTACAAGCCGGCAGCGGCGCATTGACCCTTGGGACCCCAAGCAGTCCAGGCGTCCCCGCCAGCGCCGCGGCCAACACCATCGTCGCGCCCTACAACGACCTCGCCGCCGCGAAGCAAATTTTCGAACAATACGCCGGCAAAATCGCCGCTTTCATCGTCGAGCCAGTCGCCGGCAACATGGGCCTCGTCGTTCCCGCGCCCGGATATCTACAAGGCCTTCGCGAGCTGTGCGACGCGCACAAGTCGATGCTGATCTTCGATGAAGTGATGACCGGCTTCCGCGTCGCATGGGGCGGAGCGCAGGTGAAGTACCACATCACGCCCGATATCACCTGTCTCGGCAAAGTGATCGGCGGCGGCCTGCCCGTCGGCGCGTATGCCGGTCCTGCGAAGTATATGGAGCAGGTAAGCCCGTCAGGGCCGGTGTATCAGGCGGGCACGCTGAGCGGAAACCCGCTCGCGATGGCGGGCGGGATCGCGACGCTCGAGATCCTCAAAGAGCCGGGGACGTATGAAACGCTCGAAGAGCGCAGCGACGCACTGGCGCGCGGGCTGACCGAAAAGGCGAAGGCGCACAACGTTCCGGTCGCTGTGAATCGAGTGGGCAGCATGCTCGGGCTGTACTTCGTGAAGAGCGAAAGTCAGCAAGTGACGAACTTCGCCGAAGCAACCGCGAGCGACACCGACGCGTTCAAGATCTTCTTCCACGCGATGCTCGATCGCGGGGTGTATCTGGCACCGAGCGCGTATGAGGCATGGTTTGTGAGCCTGGCGCATACGGACGAGGCGATCGAAGAGACGATCCAGGCTGCTGATGAGGCGTTCGCGTTGGTCGCAGGTGCCGGCAAAGTGTGATCACACGTTTAGCCGCCGCGCGTGCGCGGCGCGATTGTGCGCCCAACCGCGACGCGCAACTCGCGCCGCGCACGCGCGGCGGCTAAACGTCCTGATGGTTCAGACGACTGCGATCGATTCCGAAAGTCGGACGTAATTTCTCTCGCGTTGCACGCCGTTTGCTCCATCTCGTGCATGGAATCTGATGTAACCCGCCTTCGACACGACCTGCGAAACAAGGTAAACGCGTTGCGTCTGAGCGTTTCCGCCCTCGAAATCGCCGAAAATGACGCAGAGGCGTTGGAGTGGCTCGACACGATCGACCGGGCTGCCGATCGATTGGCCGAGCTTTTACCGGACGATCTGGGGCTCGATGATGTATCCCACGTCGTCGATTTTTCCGAGAGTACCATTCCGCTCAGCACGTGGTCGCGATAGCACTACCGGTTGGGGTGGGACCGATTTCCGAACCGCCATCTTGTCACTTTGCGCTCTCCGCGACACGTTGGATTGTCGCTTCGAGCTTCTGCAGGTTGATCGGCTTGGTGAGGTGTTCTTCAAAGCCCGCTTCCTTGCTTCGCAGGATGTCCTCTTCCATTCCATAGCCGCTGAGCGCGATGCCTTTGATCGGTCGCTCGGCAAGAAGTCGCCGGATGAGATCGAGGCCGCTTCCATCCGGCAGCCCGATGTCGCTGATGAGCAGATCGAACGGTCGAGCCTTCGCTTCCTCGATCGCCGACTCGACGGTCGACGCGCTCCACACTTCGTAACCAAGACCGGAAAGCAATCGCTGCAGTGCGCGGCTCGTGTCGATGTGGTCTTCGACCATGAGGATCTTCAGCTTGCGCTGAACCGGATCGATCGAATCGATTGTCGGCGCGGTGATCGCAGCCGCCGGTGCGGGGACGGTCTTCAGTTCGACGGTGAAGGTTGAACCTTTTCCGCGACCGTCGGAACTGGCGCGAAGACTTCCGCCGTGCTTGTCGATGAGTGATTTGGAGATCGTCAGACCGAGCCCGAGCCCGCCGAAGCGTCGGCTGCCGCTGTGCTCGCCCTGCTCGAACGCGAAGAAAATCCGCGGAAGCGTTTCGGCGTCGATCCCGATGCCGTTGTCCGTCACGCTCATTTCGAGCACTTCGCCCGCATTGCGCGATGCGATGCGCAACTCTCCGCCAACGTCCGTGTACTTCACCGCGTTCTTGATCAGGTTCCACAGCACCTGCTGAAGCCGCGCGGGATCGCCGTTCACGTGATGCTCGCCCGCCTGCAGATCAACGCGCAGATGCATCTGCTGCCGCACGATGTCTTCGCCGCAGATGTCGATCACGTGCCGCACGAGCGCATGCACGTCGGTCACTTCCATCTCGAGCGGAAGCTTTCCGCGAGCGATGCGCGTGAGATCGAGCATGTCGTCGATGAGACGCGCTTCCAGCTCGATGTTGCGATGCATCATCTCGATCGTTTGTCGAACGTCGGGGGAGAGATCTTTTTCCTTCTTCAGCGAGGTGACACTCGCGAGCACAGGCGTGAGCGGCGTGCGCAGCTCGTGACTGAGCACCGCGAGGAATTGGTCTTTCGCGCGATCGGCCGCTTCGGCCGTTTCCTTGGAATGACGAAGCTCCGCCTGCGTGCGTTTCTGGTCATCGATATCCGCGGCGGTTCCAAGCCAGCGAATCACCTGGCCCGACGCATCATGCATCGGTACAACGCGCGCCAGGTGCCAACGATAGGAACCGTCGGCCGCGCGATAGCGGCACTCCATCTCGAAGATCTCGCCTCGGACGTAGGAGCCTCGCCAATGCTCGGCGCAGGAAAGCTGGTCATCCGGATGCATCACGCTCAGCCAGACATCCGATCGAAATGATTGCTCCTGAGTGAGCCCCGTGTAACGAAACCACTGCGCGTTGCAGTAGTCGTTCACGCCCAGCTCATTCGTCCGCCACAGGAGCAGCGGCATGGCGTCGGCGAGCTTGCGATACTGCTGCTCGCTCGCTTCGAACATGCGCGTGGCGCGTTCAATCTCGCTGGCGGAGCGGTCCAATTCCATCCGCATCAGCTGCTGCGAAAGCCGATTGGTTTTGTTGCGCAGATATCCGAGCAACAGCACCATGGCCGGCGCGGTGATCGCGAATCCGTAAAATCGTGTCCCACCGTCGCCTTCGAAATGAAAGACATGCCCGGTGCTGAAGAAGTACGCAGCGTAGGTCACGCCAAGCGCCGCGCTCATCATCCCGCCGACGAACCCACCAATGAAACCCGCGTAAAGGATCGTGACATACAAGACGGAGATGGGAACGCGCAGCGTGATTCGGTTGGAGACTTCCATCAGGGCGATCACGCCCAGCGTGCAGAGAAGTCCGAGCAGGCGCGGCATCCATACCGTTCGCATCTTCGTCATGGTATTTGTCGATGGGCGCACGGAGGACACCCCATAAGCACTGGCGCGATCGCAGCGTATCCTTCCCGCCTCCAAACTGCCAATCGGGCTTTGACGGAATTTCCGCAGCAACGCGCAAAACTTGCTTTACAAATCCAGCTTTTTCGCTATGAATAGTCGCATTGTTTCCGCCGGCGCGTCGGGGCGCCGCGGAATCTGTTCAAAATTCAACATTCGAACTGATGACCGGAGTTGTCGTCACCGCAGCCGCACACGGAGGTGCTCATGTCCGCACGCTCGCTTCTTCAGGCACTCGTTATTTCAACCGCAACGCTCGGCTTCGTTCCCGCGCTCTACGCGCAGGACACCGCCCCCGCTGCACCGACCAGTCCTGAAGTCGATACCGCCAAGTACCAGGTTGAAGGCGAGATCAACGCCAACGCGGTCTACATCCGCAGCGGCGCGAGCGAAAACGACTACGCCTGCATGAAGCTCGACAAGGGCACAAAGGTCACCGTCGTCGGCATCAAGTTCGAATGGCTGAAGATCACACCGCCCGAGGGAAGCTTCTGCTACGTCGCGAAGGCGTTTGTCGACCGTCGCAATGACGGCACCGTCGGCCGCACCAACGCAGAGCTTCGCGTGCGCGTCGGCAGCCAGCTCAACGATCTGAAAAATAAAGTCGCGATGAGCCTTCCGGCCAACAGCGACGTCACGATCATCGGCGAGAAGGACGAATACTTTAAGATCAAGCCGCCGACGGGCGTGTTCATGTACGTGAACAAGCAGTTCGTCGACCTGGTGAAAGTCGCCGGTCCGACCGATCCGAATGCAACCGGCCCGTCTGTCGCCAACAACGGCGCGACGAGCACCGATCAAACCGGCGGCGCAGCGCCGACGACCGCTCCCACGAATCCGCAAGTTGCGACCGGTGGAACTCAGGCGCAGACACCGCCGGGTGAACAGACACCGGGCGCGACGCCAACGACCAATCCGTCCGGAACCGTCGCGAGCAACGCGCCGACGAGCCAGCAAGTCGATCCGGTTACTGAAGCCACCGTCGCCTTCGACAAACTCGAGAGCGATCTCACCACCGCGAACACCAAGCCGCTCGAAGAACAACCGACCGCGGATCTTCTCGCGGGCTACCAGAAGGTCGCTACCAATACCGCCCTTCCGGAATCGATGCGCCGCATCGCCGAGTTCCGCATTGCGAGCCTCAAAGTTCGCAACGATGATCGCGAAAAATATGTCGCCCTGAAAAAGAACCAGGAAGCGAGCAAGGAGAAGCAGGTCGCCCTGCAGGCTGAGCAACAGGAGATCGAGCAGAAGATCAAGGAGACGGGCGTCACCTACTACGCCGCCGTCGGGACGCTCCGTGTCTCGTCCATTCAGCAGGGCCAGGGCACGCTCTATCGCCTGACCGATCCGACCAGCGGCCGCACGCTCGTGTACGTTCGCAGCAACGATCCGAAGCTTGGCGCGCTCACCGGCCAGTTCATCGGCGTGAAAGGCGACGTCGCGACCGATTCGGCGCTGAGCCTGAAAGTGATTTCGCCAAGTGGTTTCGAAACGGTTGATCAGACGAAAGTCGGCGGACAAGTCGCCGCGCAAATCGTCCCGCCGAGCCTCGTGACAAATACCTCGCAGGCGAAAACGGAATGACCGCTCGTGGGACAACGTGAGTCAAAGAAGAAGCCCGCGCTCGCCGTCGCGGGCTTTTTCATTCGCTGAATTTTCGAAAAGGTCCGGAAGTCGCTTGCGGGTTCGCAGATCAATCCGCTTTCTCTCTGCGAAACCGCAAACGACCACTAAGCCTTTCATATTCTTGCCTCTTCCAGTGAACTGACGCCTGAAACCTGCCGATATGTAAGATAGACCCACGCCACCGCCGCGAGATGCGACATGACGCAGATCAACGCATTTACCGGTTCTGTCCTTCAAAGCACGCAGGTCCAGCGCCAAGAGTCCGACGACAAAAGCGCGCAGGTCCGCCGTCAGCAGAACGACCAGAAGGCGACGGGTGCGAAAGCCGACCAATTCGAGCATCAGGTCGAAAGCTCCGACGCCGTGACTCCCATTCACGAAGAGCAAAAACAGAACGCAAAGAAGAAGCGGCAGACCCCGCACCAGAAGTCACAATCGGACGACGAAGAACCCGATCCGCACCTCGATCTCACCGCCTGAAACAAATTAAAGGGTCCTGTCCCCTTTAATTAAAGGGGACAGGACCCTTTAATTTGTTTCAGGCCTTACTTCGTTAGCTCGTATAGGACAATTCCGGCGGCGATGGATACGTTCAGCGAATCCGTCCCGAGCTTCATTGGAATAGTGATGCGATGATTGCACATCGCAACGACGTCCTCATCGAGCCCTTGCGCTTCATTCCCAAACAAGATCGCCAACTTCGTCGGTCGGGAAAAATCCGCCAGCGGGTTAGCGGATTCATCCAACACCGTCGCTGCGAGCTCGACGCCCCACTCCTGCTGCAACGTTCGCAGATCCCGGCGCAAATCATCCGATTGCACTAAAGGCAACCGAAAAATATTCCCCATCGACACCCGAACCGACTGCCGCCAGAATGGATCGCACGAGCGCTCGCCGAGGATCAGCGCATCCACGCCAAATCCGGCGCACAATCGGATCATCGCACCCATGTTCTCCGCGTTCGCGATCTCCGGGCAGATCGCAAGCGTCAGTTTCTTTGCATCGCGTCGAAGTACGTCGTCCAAGGTCGCGCGCGGCTTGCGTCGCCCGCAGCCGATCACGCCACTGTGAAACCGATACCCGATGATCTGATGCATCACGGCATCGGGCACGATGTAACACGGCACCTCCTCGCGAATCGTCGGCCCGATTTCCTCCGCCCGTCGATCGGCTAAGAGCACCGAAACCACCGGATAGTCGCTATCGAGCAACCGCCGAACGAGATGCTCCCCTTCCGCGATGAAAAGATCGTCCATCGCCGCCAGCTCGCGGTCTTTCAGGTTGCGGTAGGGTTCGACGCGCGGGTCGGAAAGATCGTGAATGTGCTCGATCACGGAGTCAGGTTCGCATGCAGTAGGCGCCATCGCAATAGAGTGGCGCGCACGTGCTGCAGTCCAGCTCGCAGGCGAGGTCGACGTCCGCCCCGAAGCCCTTCTGAATCAGTTCTTTGCCCGATGAGCTCTTCGATATGATCTCACGCAGCCGATTCTGACTCGACGAAAAGGAATCCGTTGCGAGCTCCGCTTCGGGTGAGCGGGAACCTTCGAGTGCGGAGATGATCGCTCCCGCGCCTAGTAAATCTTCGATCGCGGGCCGGAGGGACTGATCCGACCATCGCTCACCGGCGGGGATCACCGCGATGTTTCGCCCGATCTGCGTCGCAGCCCGCGCGACCGCGGTCGCGTTGCGTAAACATCCCGCGAGCGTCGGCGTTTTTCCCGTCAGATGCGTGAGCGTCGCGCCGTTGGGTGACGGCAAAACCAACCGCGCTCCCGATTCCATCTCGACGAGCGACACGGGTGAGAGCGAGTAACCCGACTCGCCTCGCCCTACTGCAAGGTGCGCTTCTTTCTCCGCGGCGAACACCTGCGACCGCTCGTCTTTCCAGACAAAGGGATAAACCATCGCCCCGCGCGCTGTGGCGACATCGACGCACGTCGAGAACGACAGCACATCGACGATGATGACGACATCGCTGATCGGCGCCAGCGTCGTAACCCCGCGTTCGCCCCATTCGCAGCGGATGTTGAATTCGGATTGAGCGGTAAACATTGTCATAGAAGCCAGAAGCCAGAAGCCAGAAGAGGAAACCAGGTCTTCTACTGGCTTCTGGCTCCTGGCTTCTCTCCTTCAGTCACCCGCGCCACTTATTGACGACCACGCCGTCTTTAAATTCGACATACGCGGCGTGGGTTTGCTCTTTCTCATCGTGCCCACCGAAAATAAGGAAGATCGCGCCGCTGGATTCCTTGCGTTCGGTGTAGCTCCACTTCCAAATCTCGGTGTTGTCCGCGGAATTCTTACTCGTCGGCTCACCCAGCACCGCTTTCACCCACGCCTGCGTCGTCTCCTTCGGTTTGATCTGATCGAACGTGTTTTCGGGCACGAAATTTCCGCTGCGCGTCTGGCTCGTGTTGGAACTGACGAGACACCCGGTGCCGATGCAGATCAACATCGCCGCGCTCACAAACGTCGCCGCCCATTTCCCGATGAATCGCATATCAATCCTTCCCACGGTTATAGAACTTCCCGTTCTATAGACACCAAGATCGGCGATGCGATAGCAAGTGAATCAGATTTCGCCGCGATCAGCGATGCGATCCGCGGGCGATGATGTTTCGGCCGAAGACCATCAGTAGGAAACCGAGCAACCCAAACGGAATCATGTACGGGAAATATGCCTTCCATCCCCACGGCTTATAATCGAGCAACTGGCCGAGAATGAACAGCCCGACGGAGGATCCGAGATATTGGAACGAGTCGATGAGCCCGGAAGCGAAGCCGGTCATCTTGCGTCCGCCGATGTCCATCGCGGCGGCGGTGCCGAGAATCGAGTGTGTTGAATTGGCGGTAAAGCTGATGGCAATGAAGAAGACGACGGCGGCGCTGGCGGTATGAGTGAACGATGCGCCGCACACGATCGCGGTCTCGAGGATGTAAAGCGCCGCTGCGACCGGTGCACGAGCGCCGGCGAACAGCTTGTCCGAGATGTAACCTGACATCAACGAGCCCGCCGACGCGACGAGCGGTATCAGGAATGCGAGAAACTGGAATTGCGCGGACTTCATGTCCGTCTGATAAACCTCTTGCATGTAGCGCGGGAACCACTGATCGATCGGCTGACGTACCGCGCCGGTGCATGCATATGCCGCGGCCACAATCCAAACGGCGGGATTGACCGCAATCGTCCGCAGCGCGACCCGGATATCCGCGCGGGTCGTGCGATCGTCGTATTCATCTGGACTCTTAATGGCTGACGCATAACCGAGCGGCGCTGCCGCTCCTTCCGGAACGACCGCAACCGGCGACGGCTCGCGTTCATCCGGTTCAGGTGACGCATACGCATGAACTGGCGGAGGCGGATTGTTGGCCGCCATAATGTGCAGCACGATGAACAATCCGATGATGAACAGCACGACGATGAAGCCGAGCTCGATTGGACCGATTCGGCCGATGTGATAAAGCCAGCCGACGATGAACAGACCGAGCAGCAGCAGAGCAGCGATGACCGAGCCGGTGATCGTCCATTGGTCGCTTGCCTTCGCCGCGCCGTAATCCTCGACCGGCAGATAGCCGTGTTCTTCCGGCGTTTCCTTTACGCCGAACGCCATCGCAACCGCGATGATGCCGCAGAGGATTGACGGTCCCCAGAAAAGCCATCGCCAGTGCAGCGGGCCGACTTTCACCAATCCGAAAAACGAAAAACCCGCAAGCAGGGCCGGCCCGAAGTTAAAAATCCCGAGCCGCCCGAGATTAATCATGAACCCGAAGATTCCCGCGAACCCGCCGCGCTCGGTTTTGACGAACCACGCCGTCTTGATCTTCGTCATGCCCGGCGCGCCGAACGATTGCAAGTAACCATCGATTCCGCGAATCGCGATGAACAGACCGAGAATCCCCCAAACCGACGCGGCGCCGAAGATCACGTTCATCACGATCGTGCCGGCCGCGCCGATCAGCATCGCTTTCTTCCCGCCGATGCGATCGGTAATCAAACCGTTAAGCACCTGGCCGAATGCATAGCAAAGCGTCCACGCCGTCAGAATCGCGGACATCTGTGAATAGCTGAAGTGGTACTGATCGCTGATCGCTTTGTTGGCGATCGAGAAGTTGTACCGGCACATGTAGAAGGACGTGTAGAGCAGCCCGAGATAGCCCCAATTCAGACCGCGGCGAGGCCGGAAGCCGGGCGGATAGAGGGTCATCACGCCCGTCGACGGAAGATCTTCATTCTGCATGCAGCTGCTTTCCGAGAAGAGATAGGCGCGGCGATGCGCGACGGCGAATCTTAGCGAGTGGGCTGGAATTTCGGAAGGAATGCCTTGCTTCGTGAACGTTTCGGCCGGCGCAGGAGGAACATCGCACCACCTGCGGAAAGTCCAATCGCAACGGGCTCGGGAACGGTTGGCGTGATTTCGACGACTTCCATGTAATCGGGAACACTCACATTCACGCTGGTCTGGTGCGTCAGGGTCGCGAGGGCATTGAGCGAATCGTTCGGGCGATACAGCCGCACCTGATCCATCGCCGACGCGAAGTTCACCGTCACGCTCACGTCGTCGTTCGGAATGTCCTGTCCACTGTTTGGGCTATAGACGGCGATCTCGTGCCAGAGCAGCAGGTAGAACGTGCCATCGCTTTTCTCTAGAAGCAGATGATCGACTTTGTCCGTCGAACCGCTTAGCGTGTAATCGAGCGAGCCCGGCGTGAAATTGGCGCCCGGCTCCTTGATCAGCGTGACGAGGTTCTTCATCGCGGTGTAGGCGGGCTTGGGCGTGAGATCGTAGTGCAGCAGGCCGAAGTCCTGTTCGCGATCGCTGGAGTTCGTGCCTTCATCCGCCAATTCATAGGTGTAGGTCCGCGCGATTCCGCGGTTGAAATACTCCGCGAACAAGCGCGGCATGAGCTTGCCTTGCGCCTTTTCCGTCAACCCGCCTGCAAGCGACGCGGTGAAGTAACCCGTCTCCGTCGCCATGATCGGCGCGGCACCCGCGATGGCGCTCGTGCGCGAAAGATTCGTGTCGAGGCCGAACGTCGGGCTGTGGTTGCTCGGATAACTGTGCATCGCCGCAACGTCGAAACCGATCGGCGGGAGATACTGCTCATTGGCGGTGTTCGCCATCGCCGGCGAAAGCACGGCGACATTCTGCACGCGCGGATCGGAGCTGTTTTTCACCGCCGAGTAAATGTCGTTCTGATACGCCTTCGTCGCGGAGTAATCGTTGGTCGACCAGTTGTCGGTCAGCCCGTTGTATGAGCGCGGGCCGAATGCATCGGGCTCGTTCAGGCCTTCGATCGCTTCGATGGCGGGATGATCGTGCAGGATCGTCGCGAGTTGCGACGGCGTAGAGAATGTGTCGCCCAGGACGAAATCGGTCTTGATACCGTACGTTGTATTCAGCGCGTCGATCGTCGTAAAACCGCTGACCGAAGTTTGGTCGGCATTGTCGCGAATGTGACGGAAGCCAAGGTCGTTCAAGTCCGACAGAATCGCGGGATTCGCATACGGATCGCCGTTGCGGAAGTGCGTGTTCACGCCGAAAGAATCGACGAACGCGTCTGCGGATTTCGCGGTCTCGGCTGCGCGCAGCACGCGCGGCTCGAGCGATTCCAGTGCGTATTCAATTGAACGCAAGTTCTCTCCTCACGCTCCTTGAGCAACCCGCGGAGCTTCGCTCCGCCGCTAACTATTGGGAACGAGCGTCCACTCCGTATTTAGCGGCGGAGCGCAGCTCCGCGGGTTTCTTCGTCCGACTACTTCACCGGCGGCGTCTGCTCGAACTGGAAGTCATAATCGAAATCGTCGTAGTACAGATTCTTCCCATCCACTTCGACTTCGCCGACCTGAAAATCCGCGGGCTCGGAGCGGAGCGATTTCTTCGGCGGAATCAGATCGCGGCCGTAGTCGAGGTTCACGATCATGCGCAGCGAATCCTGATGGCCGAAATAAAACTCGCGGATGCGCGGATCGTTCGATTGCTTCTGCAAACCGTACGACGGATCGGCCGGCAGCCAGCCCCAGGGCGCGACGTAGAACTCCGTCCAGTCATGCTGGCTGGTGCCAATCGGCTTCGTCTCCCAACCGCTCTGCCATCGCGCCGGCACGCCGGCGATGCGGCACATCGTGATGAACAGCATCGACTGAATTCCGCAGTCGCCTTTCTTCGTCTGAAACGCCTTCGTCGAGAAGCTGGGGATGCAGGAATATTCCTGCTCGGCGCAGTACTTCATGTTCGCATCGATCCAGTTGTAGATCAGCCGCGCTTTGACCAGTGGGTTCATTTCCACGCCGACGATCGATGCAACCTGCGCCTTAAGCTCGGGCGTGAACAAAATGTGCGGCGGACGCTCTTCGAGATACGCGTTGCCCCAGTTGTCCGGCAACGGCTCGGCTTTCTCATCGACGAGGATCGGGTAATAGGCGTATGAGTCGTATTCGTACTCGGCGCGGAAGACCTGATCTTTGGTGGGATCGTCGATTTTCTTTTCGAAGTAGATCGTCCGCTGCGCGCCGCCGGTGACGGGGTTTCCGTCCACCCCATTGGGCGCGATCTGCGCGTTTTCCGGCGAGGCTTTGATTAGCTTCACGTTCTTCTGCTGGCGATATTCCTGCGGATAAGGAAGCCACACGCGGGCGTTCGAGCCGGCCTTCACGCCGGGCGTGTTGGCCGGGATCGTCAGCGTGAAGGTGATCTTGTGATGGATCGGCAGGATTTCCTTCTCCATCGAATCCATCCGGGCGGCGAGGATCTGCTGCAGATGTTTTTCAAGCGTCCACTGCCCTTCCGGCGCCGGTTTCGGCGGATGCGCCGCGTCGCGACGCTTCTTCGCGTCTTCGCTGAAGCGGAACAGATTGACCGGCTCACGGCGGTAATAGAAGAGCTGGCCATCGATTTCATCGCAGCCAAGCTCGCCGGCATTGCGCCACTTCGCGAGATCTTCGACCGTCGCATCCGGAATCGATCGGCGGACGCGCGCGAGCATCTCTTTCTCATCCACACTGAACTCGCGGCGCAAACGCTTGATGATCTCCTGCATCTGCTGACGCGCTTCCACCGTCGAAGGATCGGTCGTCGGCCCGGGCGCGGTCAGCGCCGCGTCGGCATCCTTGAACTTCCCTTCGCTCAAAAGATCCATCGATTTGTTGATGACCGGATCGTCGCTCGTGAACGCGAGCGAAGCGCCGGTGGGTTGTGTAGTCGGAGCGGCCTGTGCAAGTGTCGTAGTCATTAAAAGAATTCCTGCGGTTGTCAGCGCGCGCAGGGTCCGCTTCAGCGGACCGGTTACTTGCTGTTTCGAAACTCGGAGAGTAACCGGTCCGCTGAAGCGGACCCTACAAAAGCGCTTAAGCATCATGAATCACCAATCAATTTTGTCGCCCGGGACATCGCGGTTGACTTTGGTTGTCGGATCGAACGTGAAGGTTTTTTCCGGGTCGGTGAGGCGCACGATCTTCACTTCTTTGATCTTGTCGATCGCGCTCGCCTGATCGCCGAGGCCGTTGGTGCCCTTCTGGCTCGCCCAGTAGAGCAACTTCTTCGTGCTGTCTTTGTCTTTGAAGAAACCGAGGAAAACAGTGGAGTGGCCGAGCCCGCTCTTCCACGAGATGTTCATGAAATCGCCGGGCCGCGCATCTTTTGGTTTCACTTCGATGCCCGCGCCGGAGTATTGCACGAGTGCGAACTGCGTGCCGAATCCGTCGTCATTCCAGTGCCCCCAGAATTTCACCCCATCCTCGCGGCGCGCGCCGTCCGGCTCCTGCATGCGGAGCGATTCGAGGCGATCGGGTGAGATCTTTTTTCCACCATCGGGCAAGAGGATATTGAGCGCTTCGATAAACGCGGTGTAGCTCGATCCGCTGCAATAGCTGGTCTTTCGCGGCGGATTGAGGAGAGAGTGATCGAAGAGCTTCAGCTCGTAACCGATGGGCGATTCCGGCGGCTGCGCATGCACGCCGACGAAATATCCGCCGCCGTCCATCGCCGTCGCCTGGACTTTGTCGATTGCCTGAAGGACGGCGAGATTGTTTTTCGGGATGCCGTTTGCAAACAGCTCAGCGTGGCGAGTGTGATGCGCACCCGCGGAGGTTTGCGCATCCGTCAAGACGCAGTAACCATCGATATGACCGTCACCATACAGAACGTTCTGCCCGGCCGAATCGTGATTGTTGGAGCAGTTGTCAGACGCGATTGCGTATTCGCTTTCTTCCGCGCGAAGAGGAATCACGACTGTCAGAACAATTGCGAAAAGAAAGGAAACCAGTCGCATGCTCGCAGAATACCGTGGGAATCGCCGCAATTAAAGATTTTCCCGCACGCGCTCCGCGACGGCTTTGGCCATCGCCGCGGTCGTTGCATGCTTGGAAAACTCCGCGGAATGCAGAAACGGCTGATCGAGATGATCCGGCTCGCTCTCATATCGCGGGAAGATGTGCCAGTGAATATGGGGGACTTGGTTGCCGTAACAGGCGTGGTTCATCTTCCAGGGATTGAAGGCGTTGGCGATGGCTTTGGTTGCGGTCATGAGCTCCGCGAACACCTCTCGCTGGATCACCTCCGGCAACTCATGCATCTCGCGGACGTGCTCTTTGTAAACCAGCACGCAGTATCCGCGATGGAATTGATGGTCGCCGACGAAGAGGAGCGAATTGGGGAATTGATGGATCAGGAACGGCAACTCACCACGCCACGTCGCGGCGATGCGATCGCAAAGTGTGCAGGAAGTATGAGACATAACACGTAGGGTCCGCTTCAGCGGACCGGTTATCTCTTCGCATTCGAAAGGCGAATAACCGGTCCGCTGAAGCGGACCCTACAAGAAAGACAAAACCCTCGACTAATCGTCGAGCACCAGATGCTCGGTTGGAATCACGCGGAAGACTTCTTCCATGCTGGTTTCGCCTCTGGCGACCTTGAGCATCGCGGTTTGGCGGAACTCTGCCATTTTCTCTTCGATCGCTTTGGCGCGGATCTCGCGATTGGGAGCGCCGTCGGCGATCAGGTTTCGAATCGCGCGGGTTACCGGAAGCATTTCGAAGATCGCCGACCGACCGGCGTAGCCGCTCATGCTGCAGGCTTCACAGCCCTTCGCGGCGTAGAGCGCCTTGCCTTCATCGGGGCCGAGCCATTGCTTCACATCATCGAACGTGTGCGGCGCATCGCTCAGGTCGAACGCGACTTTGCACTTGGGACAAAGCGTTCGCACGAGCCGCTGCGACACGACACCGCGTAATGAATTCGCGAGGAAGTGCGGCGCCGCGCCGAGGGCGCGCATGCTCGCGACCGCCTGTGTCGAGCTTGGAGCATGCAGCGTCGCGAAGACGAGAATTCCGCTGTTCGCTGCGTGCACTGCGGTCTTGGCGGTCTCTTCGTCGCGCACTTCGCCGATCATGATCACGTCCGGCGATTGCCGCAGCACGGCGCGGAGCAGTTCTGGAAAGGTTAATGCGATCTGCGGATTCACCTGCGATTGCCGCAGGCCGTCGATCGCATATTCGATCGGGTCTTCGATGGTGTTGATCTTGCGCTTGCCGTCGTTCAGCCGCATGAGCGAGGCATACAGCGTCGCGGTTTTGCCGGAACCGGTCGGGCCGGTGATCAGGATCAATCCACTGGGACTGCTGATCATGTTGAGATACGTCGCGAGCTGATCCTTGCCAAAGCCAAGGTTCTCGACGGTGTACAACATGTTCCCGCGCGAGAGCAGGCGGATCGCAAAGTCTTCGCCGTAAAGCGTGGGCATCACGTTGATGCGAAGATCGACGGCGCTGCCGTCGTCCTTGCGATAGATCCACCGCGCGTCGGCGGGATGACGACGCTCGGTCAGGTCCATGCCGGCATTGGCCTTGATGTGCGACAGCACGCGGCGGCCCTGGTCGTTGCTCAGCACGCTGATCGGGCGAACGATGCCGAGGTGGCGCACCATGACGGCGGTGTGCTGCTCGTTGGCGCCGAGGAACAAGTCGCTCGCGCCCATCGTGACGGCATGGTCGATCAGTTTCCCCGTGGCCTGCTCGGCGGGCATCTTGCTCACGTCGATCAGCTTGATGGTTGTTTCGCTCATCGGGCGCCTCCTGCCGCAAGCGTGCGGGCTTCTGCTTCATCGGCAACGAGCGGTACAACCCGTCCAATTTTCAGGACGTCAAGAATTTGCCGAACGCTGGGCTGCAACCCGTAACAGACGAAATTTCCCCCGCCATCCTTGAACATCTTGTTGCATTGAATGAGCCAGCCGATCGCTGAAGAGTCGATGTAATTGCACTTCTCGAGGTTGAGAAGCACGCGATTGGTGGCCCAGTTGGCGCCGAGAAGTGTTTCCAGCGGGTTCTTCTCACCGGCGCCGAAGTCGGCCATGGTGATGTTGCCATCGACGGCAACGCGAATGATCCCGTCCTTTTCGATTGAGACGAGGGAAAGTTTCATGGTCGCTGTGGACCTCCGAGAAGATACCGATCAAATCCTGGAACGGCCCGGCACGTACAGTGTAACGCCCGCGGGCTTGAAGTCTAACCATCGGCGATTCTTCGGCAGGTACTTTCCCGGTCCATCAGCTGGTTGTCGAGGGATTTATGGTTAGGGCATGACGTCGGATGATGTGGAACGCAGTCGCTATCGGTTTGAACTATTCGTTTCATCGTTTGGGGTAACCGGAAAACCACGAGCTTCGCACTCTCGCTTTTTCCGAAGTTTGGTGGTTATGAGCGGTACGACAACGGCTGCAACGACGAGCAGCACGACGATGGTAATCAAGCCGTACGCCGGAGTGGATTGGACGGGTGGAGGTGGCATTGGCGTACAGGATACGAGTCGACGCACGACAATTCTATTGACGCGCGCGATATCGATCCCCTCCGCCCTACTCCGCCACCCACCGTTCCGCACTCGGTGGCTGCAAATCTATTCTGACCTCTGCGATCGCCTCCTGATTCGATAACCCGCGACCAATGCCCACGCCCAGCTTGAGACGAGAACAATGCTTGCTTGTGATGCGACGAGCATCGCGAGGTCGACTCGGTCTGAGCCGAAAGTGCGCGGGCCTGGGAAGATCACAAAGAATAACATCAGAGGCAGTGCGGGAAGGTTCAAGACAAACGCAATGAGCCCCACAATGCTCGCCTCGACTGACTGAACACGAGCGTAGGCCATGTACATGGTGACCGCGGAGACGACGACGTCAATCGTCAGCACAATGAGGAACGTCTTGCGATGAAGATACTTCGGCCAACGCATAGACGCTGAAGTTATCGGCGATCCTACCGCGCCTTGAAAGGCCTCGCGCCGCTATTCCGCCACCCTCGCCGGACCGCATTCCAGACATCGCTCCGGCGTGGCGCGGAGGTCGTAGCCGAAGACCCCGCATATACCCGGCGCACTCTTCGTGAGCCTCCTTGAGGCGGGATAACGGAAGGCCGATCAACGGCCGGAGCCGCGCCCCTGACCGTTCGGACCATAGAAACTATACCGCAGCTCCGGTCCGCTGCATTGGCGGGTTATCCGGCGGCCGGACCGCCGCGTTTACCCTGGCTTCTCGGCTAAAGGGACATGTGCCGCGCGCAGTGCATCGTCGAACACGGCATGCGGCGACTCGGAGACCAGGAAACCTTTCGCTGGCTCTCCGTTCTCAAACACCGCCACCTGAAGACACTGGAAGCAGATGACTAGATCGTGCACGTCCTGACCGTGGACGACGCGAATCCCATGGCGCGGGTTGAAGCACCCTGCTGCCATGCTACCGTTCTCGCGCGCGCCGGTACGCAGAGCATTCGTCAGCTTCTCTCGCGTTGCCTTGTCATCGATGCTCGTTCGCCCCAGCACGCGCCACCCGTGAAAGTTGTCAGGCGGTGGCGTGTTCCTGATTCGACTCGGATCGAGCGACAGCAGTTCGTATCGGTCCGCTTGCTGCATCACCGACAGGGTCTTCGAAGGGATGTCGTTGCACCCGGCCGCGCCGAGAGCGACCAGCATGACCGCGACGAACGCCGATCGATGCATCGTTGCCTCCGCTGGATAACGGATCGACGTTGAATGGCCGGCCCGGCGCCGGACGCACTGTCGAATCACGAGGACCGCGACGCCCGCCCGGTCCGCTGCAGCATTTGGTTATGCCGCAGCCTCGCCGCTTACTCGACGAGAACGAAGTCGAGCGGGGCGGAAAACGTGGTCAGCAAAACGCAGCCGCCCACCGAACTGTGGGGGCCGTGGGGCGAACCCGCCTTGCCGAGGAAGAAGCTGCCCGGGCCGTAGCTCACGCCGTCCTCCACAAAATCCCCTTCGACCACGAACACGGTCTCGTCCGCGTGCGTGTGGCTGTGGGCAGGGATGGAGCTACCGGCGTCGATCCGCGTCATTACGGTCATGCAGCCGGTCGACTCGACCTGCTGGAGGATTTTCATCGACACGCCGGGGAAGTCGAGCGGCGACCAGGCGAGGGCGGACGTGTCGGTCTTCGACTGATACATACGTTCACCGGTGCTGCATAACCATTATTCTATGGACCCACGCACCATATAACATGGACGTGGAAGCCGCCCCAATTGGGGTGTAACGAACAGAATTGTAACGAGATGGGGCGGCGAGCGGGAAAAACAATAAGCCACGAAAACCGGCCGGCTGTTCAATGCCAAACAAATCCTTGGGTCGTGGTTCGATCGTTTGAATCCCGGTCGCCCTAAGCACCTGCTCGTCTTTACTTGTCCGATCCGAGAATGGCATCGCCCGCCGGGCTGATTCCGGAGTAAACGAAAACCACGAGGTTCTCGTAGTGGCTGACGTTTTCGCCGGCCATCTGCACATCGACGTGGGCCGACGCGTTGTTGATGAAATAGCTGACGCGCTGCGACCAGGCAAAGTTATAGACGCCCTCGTTCCAGCCGGCCTTGGGATCCGGCGCGGGCGCGAGATGAATGAGCTGCGAGCGATCCTTCACCGGCGGCAAAGGCCCACAGATCCAGACGCGATGTCCGCCGCGAAGCGCTTTGGTCATGGCGGCATAAAGCGGATCGAGCGCTGAATCCGGATCGCGCATGAGCTGTTTCACGATGTCGTAGCGATGGTATTGATGCGAGGGAAAATCGGGAAGCGTCATCCACGGCGCTTTGCCGTGATAGTAACGATCGAAGCTGACGCCGGCGTACCACGGGCGAACGATGATCACATCTTCCGGCGCGGCCTCCTCCGCGAGCATTCGAGCGATCAAGTCAACGTTCGTCATGCGCATGCTGACCAGGCTGTACTCGAGCAGGAGACTGCTCATGACAATGACCGTAACGACCGCCAGCGCCGCGCGATGGATGCGGTAGTCGCGGAAGAACACGCGTAAGGTCGATTCAATGCAAAATGCGGAGACCGCAAGGACCGCGAAGTAATACCAGGGTTCCGTGACGTAGCTCAGTCGTTTGAGAAACAGCCAGTAGAGCGGAAAGAGAACGACAATCGTGGCGAGGCAGAAGAGCGCGCGATCACGTTGCTCATCCGATAGTTTGGCGGTCCATTTCGGATTTTGTGCGACGACGGGGGCGGCGATGGTGATGAGCATGAGCACGGCCCAAAGCGCCATCACGCCGTCGCCTTGTGCGCCGAGGATCTCGTGCAGCTTTTCGCCAAGCAGCCCGAGCGTGTATGGCTGCTGCAAAAGCGGTTGCCAGCTGTCGAGCCGTGAGGCGATGTCGAAATATGGCACCATTGACGCGGCCGCGGGAATGCCAATCGCAAGCACGACCGCGGCCCGCGCGTAACGCCTGCGCCGGACACACACGACTGCACCGGCGACACCGAGCGCGAACAGCACGATCGTGTTGTAGTACAGCAACTGACAGCCGATCAGCGACACGAGCGCCGCCAGCAAGTAACTTCGCCACGACGGTTTCTCAACCACGCGCCAAACCGCGGCGAACATCAGCGTGATCGCCATCAACCCGAGGCCGTATGCACGAATGCTGTCGCCGTAGCGAATCACATGCGGCTGAAGCGCCAGGAGCACGAGGCTGAAGAGCGGCCAGCCTTTATCCACGACGCGTGCGCGAACCCAGATGGCCGCGAGCAACCCGAAACCGGCGAGCTGTCCGAGAACACGCAGATGATCGGCCGTCGCCCGCATGCCGATCTTGATCCATGCTCGAAGGATCAGGTGCCAGAGAAACGGGAACGAATCGAAATCGCGCAGGTGCCACATCTCCCCGACGGTCGGCGAAGAAGCGACGTTGACGCTGGTGACTTCATCGCGCCAAAGCCCGCCGGCATGGGTGAAGTAGACGATATGGAAGAACGCGACCAGGAGTGAGACGCCAACGCAGAACCACAGCTCCCACCGCTGCGTGACGACGACGCGCCGGCTAAGCGGCGCTGCGGCGAGCGGCGGAGTTGTTTGAACGACCGACTGCGACAATGCTGGCTCGATCTTGTTGCGGGTGTTCTAGGTTTGCGCCGGAGCTGCGGCGGATTTTTGTCCGACCACAATCGCCTGCACGAAGAAATCTTTCACGCCGAATTCGTAGGAGATCATATCAAACCCGGCATTGGCGAGATGCTCGCTCGCCTGCTTTCGCGATTCGATCAGCGAAAGCTCGTCCGGGTGCAGCTTCACGTTCTGCTTCATGACGTCGTTCAGCATCCAGTGCGCCCGGCCGAGTACCCAGACGCTTGTCGCCTTTTTGTGCGGCCAAAACAGCAGCACCTTTCCGCCGGGCTTCAGCACACGATGAAACTGGCGCAGGATGCGGTTGATCTCCTCATGCGTGAAATGCTCGACCACACCGAGGTCATACACGCCGTCGAAGGTCTCATCCGCAAACGGCAGGTTCAGAATGCTGCCGTGCTTGATTGCTTTTGCCCTGGGATTGTTGCGTCGATACAGCTGCAGCGCCGGCACGGAGATATCCAGCGCCGTGATGTTCATCTCGCTCTGCAGATCCTGATCGACTTGTCCGCTGCCGCAGCCGGCGTGCAGCAACTCTGATCCGCGCGGGAAGTTCTTTCGGATCGCCTCGTTCAGCCAGCGCTTGATGATCAGATTGCGATAGATCGTCGCGATGACTTCGTAGATAAGGCTGCTGCGATGGGTCTTTCGCTTCCAGTAGGTGTCCCAGCCTTGCGGATCGACGAGCGTCGGATCGACGTCGGTGAACGGCGCCAGCACGCGGAATTGCGCCGGGTTGATCTGGTTCACGAAGCTGAGGCTCGCGACCTGTCGCGCGCTGCGGGCGGCCTCTTTAAGCGACATCTTCGAGCTGCCGTACGTGCGCGCCGGCAATTTGATCGGCAGCTCTTTGATCCGCATCCCGTTCGCGTGCAGGATGAACAGGCTCTCAAAGAAAAACGCGTAACCGCGCGCGCTGACGAGATCGAACGTCTGCCGCGGAATGCGCGGGAGGCGATAAATCCGGAACGCGCCGGTCGCGTCGTACGACATGCCGAGCAATCGTCGCGTGAGAAAATGCCCCG
>JAICIO010000077.1 GCA_025924315.1 Phycisphaerae bacterium | reverse complement strand
CGTGCTGCCTGCCCTCACGGCCGTCCCAGAGCGCCGCGGCGGGCGGCATTGTTCGCATTCGATGCCGCCCGGCGCTGCGCTCTGGGACGGCCTTGAAGGAGTCGATGCGTCGTCGAGCTTATTTCGAAGAAGACCTCAGCTGAAAGTGCACGAATGGATTGGATGACCTTGGCAATCGAGATCACAGGAATCGCGATCATCTGCGTCTGGATCGTCATTCCGGTGCACGAATTTCGCGGAATAATGGCCCGCGTGCGGCACAAGCCCAACCTCGCCGACCCCGCTGGCGGATTTGAAGTCAAACCGGCTGAGCCCATTGATCCCTCGAACCCCAGCGGAGAACGCCATTGACTGGTCTTGATTACGGGATCGTCATCTCCTTCCTGACGTTGATGGCGCTCGGCGGGTTTTGGATTTCACGACTCATCAAGGACTCCGACGATTTTTTCGTCGCGGGTCGTGAACTGACGCCGTTCATTCTCGCGGCCACTATCACCGCCACGAACGTGAGCATGTTCCACTTCGTGGGCATGGGAGGGACGGCGTACAGCAGTGGCGTTTCGATCATCTGGCAAAACTGGACCGGCTGCATGGCGCTGATCCTGAGCGGATGCTTCGTGCTGCCATTCATGCGGCGGCTGCGCATCCGCTCGGTGCCGGAATTTCTCGAGCTGCGCTACAACCGCGGATTGCGAACACTCGTCGGTGCGTTCTGGGGGATTCGCCTTTGCTTCTATCTTGGATTGCTTCTCAATCTCGCGGGCACCACCGCGATCATCATCACCGGTTGGGACAACTACGCGGCGTGGCTGCTGATCTTCTCGCTGATCGCGATCATTTACTCGGTCGTCGGCGGGGCGTGGGCCGTCGCGATCATGGATTCCTGGCAGTTCCTGCTGATGATCGCGGGTGCGCTGATCGTGCTTCCGATCGCGATGCACCTTTGCGGCGGATTGCCGAAGCTGATCGAGTTCTTCAAAACCTCTGATCCGCAGCACGTGCAGCTCGTTCCGCAGTCGGGCGACAAGAGCTGGATCTTCATTTTTTCGATCCTGTTGCTCAGCATCAAGTGGTCGATGATCGATCAGGCGATTCTGCAGCGCGCCTTCGGCGCAAAGAGCCCGCGCGTCGGCGCCAAAGGAATGATCCTCTCGGCGCTGATCACCATGCCGCTGGCGTTTTTCTGGGTGCTTCCTGGGCTGGCCGTCGCGAAACTGCACCCCGGGAAGTTTCCGACCGACAACGACGCGATTCCGTGGCTGCTCAGAACCCAATTGCCGCTCGTCGCGAAGGGATTGCTCGGGTTTGTGCTCGCTGGCCTGGTGGCGGCGCAGATTTCACCGATTACATCTGATGTCAATTCCGTTGCGACGCTCTTCACGAGCGACGTGTATCGAACCCTGAAGCGTCGCGAGCCGACGCAACGCGAGTTGCTCTTCGTGGTGCGCATCACCTCGCTTCTGAGCGGTCTGCTCATGCTCTTCGTCGCGTGGTTCCTGCAATATGGCAAGACGGGGGCAGTCAATGTGAATCTGATGATCGTCGGTCTGCTCGACATGCCGCTGTTCGTGATCACGGTGATTTACGGGCTCGGCTGGAAGCGCGTGAACTGGCAGGGCGCGCTCGCAGGCTTCATCGGTGGCGGGCTGGTCGGCCTGGCGGGCTACGCCATTTGGCCGGTCGGCTTCGCGCGAAACTGTGCGCCGATCGTCAGTGGATTTGGGGCGCTGGTCATCGCGCCGATCGCCAGTCTCATGACCCAGCACCGCGAGCGCGTCGCGGAAGCCGAAGCGATTCGCGCCGCGATGAATCCAAGCGGCGCCGATGCGGAGGGCGACGACTTCCACTTCGTGCCGCAATCCCCCATCGGGAAGCTCGGCCTGCTCTTTATCGCGATCGGTTTCCTCGCATTTCTGATTGGCGTCCTTTCCGCCCACTGGGGTCAAGCCATCGCGGCGCCCTTCGCGGTGGGTGGAATGCTCGCGACGTTCTTGGGCGGCATTATTCGCGTCTATTCGGTGTGAGCGCGGATGTTGATGAGAGCGAGGCTCCTGCCGAGCCGACTGATGATCCGCAGATTGCGCAGATTTTCGCAGATTGCGTTTATTCCTGGTTCTGAATCTGCGCAATCTGCGAAATCTGCGGATGATTTCGCCCCAAACGGCTCGGCGGGAACCTCGCCCTCCCCATTGCAAGTTGCGGTTATTGCGCCGCGGTCGGTGCCGGTGGCTTCGGTTCCGCGCCCGGCGTTGCTTCCTTCAGATTCGGCGTGACATCCACATCGACCTGTCCCGTCGTCCAGCGCATCGCGCCAACCACCAAATTCAAAAACTCCGGTTTCTGCCACACATCCTCGCGGTGGCCCATTGAGGTGTAGAACACGCGGCCCTTGCCGTGCATGCGCGCCCATGTTTCGGGATATGGATCACGCTGATACATCGCGCCGTGCATTCCCGTGCAATCCTGCGCCAGGATCACGTGAAGGTCCGGCGAGAAGTTCTTCAGCGAATACCACTCTTCGACGAATTTGGCGTTGTTCAGCGCTTCGGCGCCAGGGAATTTCGGATCGATCGTCTTGAGCGTCGCCTCCTGCTGCTGGCCGTGGATGATGAACTCTCCACCGATCATCTTGATGTACGGATCGAACTCATCCTGGCCTTTTTCATCCACGTCGCGGAAGAGATCGATCTTGCCCTTGATGTGCTTTGGGCTGTGAAACGTGTCGGTGGCGCAGTGAAAGCCGACGAAACCTTTGCCGTCTTCGATCGCTTTCAAGAAAGCTTCCTTCGCGCCTTTGGGCATGCCGGGCTCTCGCCACAGGAGCTTGTCTTTGTCTTCGACGTCCTTGCCCTTGTCGTTTTTCTTTTTCCCGTACTTGTCTGAGTCCTGCGTCAGGTCGCCGGTGGTGTAAAAGCAGAAGAGATCGAACTGCTCAATGCTGCCGGGGGCGAAGACATTGCCGTCCTTGCTGCAGGTGACCTCAAATCCGTTCTTCGCGCCGAGATCCGTGAGGATCTGCTCGGCGTAGGCGAGTTTCTGCGGATTGGCGCCATCGCGCGTGATCACGCTGTGCTGAAAGCCGGAGGACTTGGTGAAGAAAAGCACGTTCTTCTTCGGTCCGCCGGTTTCTTCTGCGCGCAATACGGACGACAGAAGCGACGGAAGGACGAATCCCGCGCCTGCCGCGACGGCGGTGTTCTTCAGGAAACTACGGCGATTGAGTTGCTGCTTCATTCTGATTTTCTCCCGGGGTTGAAGGATTTGTCGTCGAATTCTTGATTCGCTCTCGTTTCGGCTTGCGACCCCGCTGCGGCCGCTCGCCGATGCTGAGCAGTTCCGGCTCGGTCCATGGGATCGGCCGCTTTGTGTCGCGCGCTTCGCGCACGGTTTGGACATCGACCGCCGACGCAGTGTGATCCCAGCTGCGACGAACGTACGTCAGAACCGCCGCGATGTCATCATCCGTTAATTTCTGCAGGCCGGGCATTTCGAGGGCATACGTGCGGCCATCGACGTTAATCGGCCCGGTCACACCGTGCATCACGATCCGGGCAATCCGATCCGGCCGGCCAAGCACCCATTCCGAATCGACCAGCGGCGGGGCGAGGCCTTCCTGTCCTAAGCCAGTCGATTTGTGACACGCGATGCAAGTCTGGCCGAACACTTTCTCGCCGTGGGCGAACCGCGCCTGCTCTTCAACGGTCAGCGGTTTCGGTGGCGGGGGCGGAACGTAGCCTGGCTCGCCGGGCCAATGCACCACCTTCAGCACGTTCGCGATTTTCGGCTTTATCCATTGCGGCGCGTTCTCTTTCATCGCGGTGAAAGCGGTGGGCTCGCGCTCGAGCATGATCTGCCGCGGCTCGCGCTTCGGGTCGAGCTTCGTCTGCACGCCGTCGAGCATCGCGTTGCGCTTCCACGCGGGTTTAGTCGGTTGCGCCGCAATCAGGTCGAGTAACGCCGCGACGCGCTTGGGCGAGCGATCGGCGAACGAACATCGCGCGAGTGCTTCGATCACCGCCGAGCGAACCGCAGACCCGCGTTCCCAATCCGGCGACTTGATCAGCTGATTCAACAGGTCGAGCTCACGCCCACCGACTCCACTGATCACCGCGTCGACAAGATACGGTTGGTCCGCGGACTCGGTGAGCAGCTTCACCACCGCCTTGTCCGACTGCGGCGTGCCCAGCGGCGCGATCGACAGGGCGAACTGCCGTCGCACCTCCGGATCGCGATCGTTTGCGAGCTTCATCACGTCATCGAGAATGTCCGCGCGGCGCGGAGAATACAGCGGCCGTTCGCTGATGCGAATCGCGGCGGCGCGAATCTTGGGTTCCTTGTCTTGCAACGCGAGTCTGAGCGCAGGTGTGTTGTCGATGCCAAAACCTTCGATCGTCCAAAGTGCCTGCAGTCGATACACCACGTCCTTCGAGGTATCGGCGGCGAGCTTCTTCAGCAGCGGGATCGCTTTGTAATCGTCATGTTCGACGATCAGCCGCTGCGCGGTCTCGCGCCACCAGGCGTTCGGATTCTCGATTGTCGCAACGAGCTGCGGAGTCGTTGCTTTTGATAGATTAGGCGTGGCGGGCGGCTTGAAACCCTTCGGCACGATGCGATAGATCCGTCCCGTATCCATGTGCTCGTCGAGCTTGCGGGCGAGATATTGATCTTTGCAGTAGGTCGTGAGATACGCCTTGTGCTGCAAGAGGCCATGGTTCATGTCGACGATATAAAGCGCGCCATCCGGGCCGGTGCAAAGACTCACGGGGCGAAATCGCTCGTACGTCGAAGCGAGGAATTCCTTGCCGTCGTACGCGTTTTTCGCGGTGAGCTCCGCTTCCGGTGTCTCTGAGACGATATCGCGCTTGATCAAATTCGCCGCGGGTTCGCAGACGAACGCGTTGCTCTCGAATGCGCTTCCGAACAATCCGCCGCGATAAAGCCACGGACTGCACGCCGCGGTGAAGTTCCGCAGCGTGCCGTCGTCGCGCATGATGTTGTGCAGATACCCACGATCGACCGCGGTGTCGTGCAGCGGCCACACCGTTTGATCTTTAATCACCTGTTCGTTCGCGCCGGCCGCGCGATATCTCGGGTTGCGCAGCACATACTGCGGCGGAACGACACTCGCGCGCAGCTGATCCGTGTTGTTGTCGTGAAAGAGATGGCCGAAATTGTCCTGCGTGATGCCCCACTGGCCGAACTCGAGCACGCGATCGAAAATCCAGGTGCCATTGACCCAGCGAATGCGGTTCTCGTAGTTCGCGCTGTAGATCCAGTTGTCCAAGCCATACATCAAGCCGTTGGGCTGATGCTCCGGATTCCCACCGACGCCATAGTCCTTCGCGATGATCGTCTTCTCATCACACTTTCCGTCGCCATTCGTATCCCGGCAGAAAAGCAGGTTGGGAGGCTCGGCGACGATCACTCCGCCGCGCACGCAAGCGACCGCGCGCGGCAGCACGAGGTTGTCGAGAAACACCGTGCACTTATCCATCCGCCCGTCGCCGTCGGTGTCTTCGAGCACGGAGATGCGACCGGTCGGTTTGTTCTCGCCCTCGCCTTCGGGGTTGGGCATGTACGATCGCATCTCGACGACCCACGCGCGGCCTTCGGGGTCGAACGTCATAATGATTGGATGTTCAATCATTGGCTCGGATGCAACAACCTCGACCTTGAGGTTGTCGTCCGCGAGCTTCATCGTTTTGATCGCATCTTCGGCCGACAGAAAGGGCACCGGTTCGGGCGTCGGCCAATTGGGTAGGCTCGTCGGGCTATCCGGCACTGCGGTTGGACCGGCCGCTTGAAGAGAGGTTGTGCCACAGAGAGCACAGAGCACACAGAGAAAGGCACAGAGAGAAGTGAGGATGGAAGATACAGGATCGATCGCGCGATTCTGTATCCTCGATCCTCTATCTTCTTCTCTATGCTCACTGTGTGCTCTGTGGCCCAATTCGATTCCTCGTTGCGCGAAGCGCGGATGTTTTTTGCACAGTGTAGCGGATCGGATATGACTGTCACTTGAGCATTTCATCATCGGAGGAGGCGCGGGTTGGAGAAGGTTCGATTCGGTTTGATCGGCTACGGGGCGTGGGGCAGCCATCATGCTCGCGCCATTTCCCAGAGTCCCAGTGCCGAGCTCATTGCGATCGCGGCGCGGTCGCCGGAGACGCGGAAAAAGGCCGCCGGAGATCATCCGAAGGCGCAAATCTTCGACGATTACCGGAAATTGCTTGAGCGATCGGACATCGAAGCTGTCGCGGTCGTGTTGCCGACGGATCTCCATTTCGAGATCGGCAGTGCGGTTCTTAACGCGGGAAAACATTTGCTGCTCGAAAAGCCGATGGCGCTCTCGGTCGAGCATTGCGACCGCATGAACGCGCTCGCCCGCGAAAAGGGTTTGCTTCTCGCGATCGGACATGAGTTTCGGCTCTCGTCGCTGTGGGGAAAAGTGAAGCAGATGATCGACGCGGGCGAGATCGGCGAGCCGCTCTATGCGCTGATCGAGCTGTGGCGTCGGCCGTATCGGCTCGGCGCCGGAGGATGGCGCTACGACATTAATCGCGTGGGGAATTGGATCCTCGAAGAGCCGATTCACTTTTTCGATCTGGCGCGATGGTATTTCAAAGGCGTCGCCGACCCAGTTTCGGTTTTCGCGCAAGCCAGTTCGAAACAGCCGGGGCATCCGGAATTGCAGGACAACTTCAGCGCGACGCTGCGGTTTTCCAATGGTGGTTACGCGGTGATCTCCCAGACGCTTGCGGCGTGGGAGCACCATCAGGTGGTGAAGGTCACCGGCCGCGAAGGGGCGCTGTGGGCCTCGTGGAGCGGGGCGATCGACCGCACATTTCAGCCGACGTTTTCGCTGCGGCACCAGCGTGGCGACAAGCTCGTCGACATCCCCATCACCAAGATGACCGGCGAAGTGTATGAGCTTTCGGAGCAGGTCGATCATTTCTGTGACGCGCTCCGCGGCAAAGGGAAACTGCTGACGACCGGCGAAGACGGCAAATGGTCCGTCGCGATGTGCCTCAAGGCGCAGCAGTCCGTCGATCGCAAGGCGGAGGTGCCGCTGTGAGCCAACCGGAGACGCTTCCACTCGAAGAGCAGCGGCCGTGGTATCGCGGGATTAGTGGATTTCAGTGGCTGATCCTCGTCGTCGCGTCGGCGGGATGGATCTTCGACATATACGAAAACCAGATCTTCGCGGTGGCGCGCGGGAACATGCTCGGAGAGTTGCTGCATGCGCCCGCGAATTCGCCGCTGGTGATTCAGTGGGGCGATCGGATCAACAGCTGCTTTCTGCTCGGCGGAGCGACGGGCGGAATTCTCTTCGGCATGCTCGCGGATCGTTTCGGCCGCGGGCGCAGCATGACGCTCAGCATTCTCGTCTACGCGTTCTTCTCCGCGCTGACGGCGGCGTCGCACAATGTGTGGCAAGTGATGGTGCTGCGATTTCTCGTCGCGACAGGCACCGGCGGCGAGTGGGCCGTCGCCGCCGCGCTGGTATCGGAAGTGTTTCCGAAGCGCGCTCGCGCGCATGCCTCCGGCATCTTCCACGCATCGAGCCTGCTCGGTGGCTTTGCCGCCGGGCTCGCCTCCATTCTCGCGGGAACGAACTGGCGCGCGACGTTTCTCATGGGCTTGGTCCCCGCGCTGCTCGTCTTCGCGGTGCGGTTTCTCATTCGCGACGACAAGGCGCATCTCGGAGCGGTGGAAGGCGACATCGAGACGGGTCCAGCGCAGCCGCAGCCGGCGCCGCAGCACGCGGACGAAGGCTTCGCCGCGTTCTGGCGAAATCCGGTGTATCGCAAGCGCGCGATCTGCGGCTTGATTCTCGCGGGGGTCGGTCTCGCCGGGTACTGGGGCGTTTACGTCGCGGGGCAGGACATCGCCCGAGATTTCCTGCTGAAGCACGGCATGGCGGCCGCCGCCGCGGAGCAGGAGGCCAAGCGCGCCTATTCGTATTATCAGAACATCGGCAATGCGATCGGCCTGTTCTCGATGGGCCCGCTTTGCGCGTGGCTCGGCCGCAGACGTGCGTTCTTCATCATGCAGGTCGGCGCCCTGATCAGCGCGCCGCTCGCCTGCTTTGCGCCCACGACCTACGCGATGCAGCTCTTCCTGCTCTCCGTGATGGGCTTCTTCGTCAATGGGATGCATGCGGGATATGCAGTCTGGTTCCCCGAGCTCTTCCCCGCCCGCCTTCGCGCCACCGGCGCTGGCATTTGCTTCAACGGCGCTCGGCTACTTGCCGCGACGGCGCTGTATGGATCTGCGTGGCTGAAATCCCGCGTGGAACTGCGTCAGGCGGTTTCCATCCTCGCGATGGTTTATCTCATCGGCCTCATCGTGATCTTCTTCCTGCCGGAAACGAAAGGAGAAGCAACGGCCGACTAAAGCAATCGGGTGTGCATCAGCGCGGGAACATTTCCTCCTGCTGAAGCACACCCGATGAAGTTGCCTGCGTGAATTAGTCGGTCAGATTGTTCGGACGTTCGTATCCGTTCTGCACCGGGAACGCCTGGTACATGGATCGGTAGGCGTCCGCACGATCCGAGGTGTTTACCACGTGTCCGTCGGCGAAAAGAATATTGTAGTTAATCTTTCCACCGCGCGAGATGAAATAGTTGGTCGGAGCGGCAAGCTTTACGGGTGGATAAACTCCATGACGGTAGTAATCGAACGTCGTGCCCGGCGTGCGCGTGCTTCCCGGATAGACGTTGCCCGCCATGCTGAAGGTCTTCTGCTGCGGCCAGGGACCCACACCATTCCAGCACTGGCACTCCAGTTTCCAGTCGAACGAGTCGGCCACGAGCGCCTGCTCCGCGGCCGGCTTGTAATCCGTGAGCTTAAACCATCGCGCAGTTTGAGAACCGTTGCCCGTCGTGAAGTTGTGGGTCGCGAAGTTGTCGGATGAGCGGATGTCGTTGGAGTACTTCGGATAGCAAACGCCGGTCTTCGATCCCACCATTTCGGTGCCCGCCCTCCCCCAGAGCGAATAGTGGTACGAATAACCCGTGTACTGACGATTCAAACCAGCGCCGCCGTTAATGATGTTCGCATTCGACGTGCCGCTCGTTTCAATGTAACCCTGCCATGCCGGGCAACCCCAGATCACCGATCGTTGGGTATTCGCCTGCGCGTCCTTCGTCGCGTCACCGGAACCACCCTTGGTGGTGGTGAGATACTTGCCGAGGAAGTCGAACCAGAAGCATGCGTCTTTGGCGGTCGCCACCTGCGTGACCGGATCCACGCTGTCGGTTGGCATGTTGTACTTCACGCCGTACAGATCGTACGAGCCATTGGCGCCGCCGCTGCTGCCGGAGGTGTTTCCCGCGCGCCAAGGTGGCGCGTAGCCGCCATAGTCGATCGCATACAGCTGAAACGCCTGCCCGATCTGCCTGAGATGAGCAGCGCACTTGGCCGCCTCGGCCGCGCGCCTCGCACCCGCCAGCGCGGGAAGCAAAGTTGCTGTAAGTATGGCAATGATCCCGATGACCACCAGCAGCTCGACCAGTGTGAACGCGTCTCTTCGTTTCATACGTCCTCCGCAAATTCCTGAACAAGCACGACTAACGCCAAATCGGGCCTTGTCCGATCGCTCATCGTCGAGCGCTCTCGATTTCAATTTAACTGCTGACATGCCACTTTTCTTTTGACGAATTGCGGAAATAACCCTATCCTTTTCCGTCAGGCCCGTCAATTCACATGCATAGCCAAGTCAATCGCATCGGCCTGCTCCTCCCCTTGGACCTCGACTACGGTCGCGCAGTCCTTCGTGGTGTGAAGCAATACGCCCGCCCCGAGAAGCAGTGGCGGTTTCACATAGGACGGCCGGAAGTGAATGAGGTTCGCGCGCTCCGCGCGTGGCAGCCGAGCGGAATCATCGCACACATTGGCCGGGCCGAGATGGTCGAGCCGCTCAAGCAATTTGGCGTCCCGGTGGTGAACGTTACCAATGTCATAGATCCCGCCCCGGAGCCGCGTGTCGGACTCGACAACCTCGCCGTGGGTCGCCTCGCGGCCCAGCACCTTCTCGAGCGCGGACTTACCCATTTCGCGTTCCTCGGCTACAGCGGATTCCCGTATGTGCGCGATCGCGAGAGAGGCTTCGCCGCGGCCGTCGAAGACGCGGGCTTTCGCTGCATCTCGCGGTCTGACCCGGCGGTGGTTCATCCCACCGGTGAAGGCTATTGGGGTATCGACGAAGAAGGCTTGGCCGACTGGCTCATGGCGCTGCCGAAGCCGATCGGTATCCTCGCGGCACGCGATCAATATGGCCTTCAATTGGCCGAGCTGTGCCATTTCAAGGGCGTGCACGTTCCGGAAGATGTTGCGATCGTCGGCGTCGATAATGATGAGCTCGTGTGCGAGATGACCTCGCCGCCGCTTTCGAGCATCGCCGGCGCCGGCGAGCAAACCGGTGTCCAGGCTGCGACGATGCTCGAAGGCTTATTGAAAGGTAAACCGGCGCCGACCGAACCCCTATTGCTTCCTCCGACCGGGCTCATCGCGCGGCAATCGTCCGACATTCTCAAAGTTGAAGATACCGAGGTCCTCGCGGCCGTCCGTTTCATCCGCAGCCGAATCAACGAGCCGCTGAACGTGTCGGATGTGCTGAACGAGCTGTACATCTCGCGCAGCAGCCTGGAGCGGAAATTCCGCACGATCCTGGGTAGAACGCCGCTCGAAGAAATCCGCCGCGTACGAATCGAGCACGTGAAATCGCTGCTCGCCGGGAGTGACATCACCGTCCGCGAGATCGCGCGGCGCACCGGCTTCCGCAGCGCCGAACGTCTCTGCACCACGTTTCGCGCGACTGCGGGCGAAGCGCCGAGTCAATACCGAAAGCGGTTCCGATATCACGGTTAGTCTGGTGGAATTGAAGCAACTGTGCGGGTCCGCTTGCGGTTTCGCAGATCGAACGCGTGATTCTCTGCGAAACCGCAAGCGGTAATCCGGACCTGACCTCTTGGCAACGCGACTCGCTTCCCATTACTTTCCCTATATGCCCGCTCGTCCGTTCAACTCGCTTTACACCCACGGTTTCGCACGCGTCTCCGTTTGCATCCCGAAGCTGAAGGTCGCTTCGCCGACGTTTAACGTCGAGCAACATGTCGCGCTGGCGCGCGAGGCGGACGCGGATGGATCGGTCCTGACGCTCTTTCCGGAGATGGGACTGTCCGCCTACTCAAACGATGATCTCTTCCATCAGGACGCGCTTCTCGATGCGACGCTCGATGCGATCGCGGAAGTGGTGAAGCTCAGTCGGTCACTTAAAACGGTGTTAATCGTCGGCGCGCCACTGCGATCCGAAGCGAAACTGTTCAACTGCGCAATCGTCATTCACCGCGGAGAAATCCTCGGTGTTTCGCCGAAGAGCTACCTGCCGAACTATCGCGAGTTTTACGAGAAGAGGCAGTTCACCTCGGGTTTGGTCGCGACGCGAAATGAGATTCGGCTGCTCGATCAGGATGTGCCATTCGGTAGCGACCTGGTTTACGAAGCGGTCGATCTATCGGGCTTCACGTTTCACACCGAGATCTGCGAAGACGTCTGGACGCCGATCCCGCCATCGACCTACGCCGCCCTCGCAGGAGCGACGGTGCTCTGTAATCTTTCCGCCAGCAACATCACCATCGGCAAGGCGGGCTACCGCAAGCTGCTCTGCGCTGCGCACTCCGGCCGGTGCGTCGCCGCCTACCTCTACACCGCGGCGGGACATGGCGAATCGACTACCGACATGGCGTGGGACGGCCACGCGATGATCTACGAAAACTCGAACATGCTCGCGGAATCGGAACGCTTCTCGAATCATTCGCAGCGGATCACCGCGGACATCGATCTTGATCGCCTGCGCCAGGAGCGCATGCGCCTCAGCAGCTTCAACGATTCGATCCAGGAGCATCGCGATCGCGTGAGCGCGATCCGCCGCATTCCGGTTACGCTCGACGTGCCGAGTGGCGAAGTGAAACTTCGCCGGCGGATCGATCGCTTTCCGTACGTTCCCTACGACCCGCAGCAATGGGACGAGCGCTGCCGCGAGACGTACGACATCCAGGTGGACGGCCTGCAAAAGCGCCTCGAAGCGACGAACCTTTCCAAACCGGTGATCGGCGTTTCCGGCGGGCTTGATTCGACGCATGCGCTGATCGTCTGTTGCCACACGATGGATCGCCTCAACCTTCCGCGAAGCAACGTGCTCGCGTACACGATGCCGGGTTTCGCGACGAGCGAAGGAACGAAAAGCAACGCGTGGGCGCTGATGAAGGCGCTGGGCGTGACGGCGGCCGAGATCGACATCCGGCCGTCGTGCACGCAGATGCTCAAAGATATCGGCCATCCATTTTCGGGCGGTCAGCCGGTCTACGACGTGACGTTCGAAAACGTGCAGGCCGGCGAGCGCACGTCGCACCTGTTTCGATTGGCGAATCAGCACGCCGGACTCGTGATCGGCACGGGAGATTTGTCGGAACTCGCACTCGGTTGGTGCACGTACGGCGTCGGCGATCATATGTCGCATTACGCGGTGAATGCGTCAGTGCCGAAGACGCTTATTCAACATCTTATTCGCTGGGAAATTCTTCGCGGCGGATTTGAAGAGCCGGTGCGCCGCGTGCTGCAGGCGATTCTCGACACCGAGATTTCGCCGGAGCTCGTTCCATCGGATGCGAAGGGAAAACTGCAGGGGAGCCAGGCGACGATCGGCCCGTACGAGCTGCAGGATTTTCATCTGTATTGCGTGACGCGCTACGGGTATCGCCCGAGCAAGGTTGCGTATCTCGCGCATCACGCCTGGGGAGATAAAAATTCCGGCACGTGGCCGCCAGGGTTTCCGGAGAAGGATCGTCGCGAGTACGATCTGCCCACGATCAAGAAGTGGTTGCGCGTGTTTCTCGACCGCTTTTTCCGCACGAGCCAGTTCAAGCGCACCGCGATTCCGAATGCGCCGAAGGTCGGCTCCGGCGGATCGCTCTCGCCGCGAAGCGATTGGCGCGCGCCGAGCGACGCGGAATCGGAAGCCTGGCTCGCGGAGCTCGATCGAAACGTGCCGGATTGATCTGACGCTCGATACTTTCATATCGGTCGATGCCGGGCTGTTTTTTTGGTGGCACAGACATTCTTGTCTGTGACGGGGCAAGGTACTCCTCGGCCCGTATTTCGCTGTGAGTCGTCGATTCGGCCGCGGGGTACCGCGTCCGATCACCGACACGAATGTCGGTGCCACCGTTGTCGGAATAATCGCGGCGCTCTGCCGTTTGCATGTCACTGGGAGGTTGGATGCAGGATCGTTGGCTTCGAATTGGGGTGGCGCTATCGCTCGCCTTTTTGTTCACATCCGCATACGCACAAACCAAGCGGCCGAACGTCGTGATCATCCTCGCGGACGATCTCGGTTATCGCGACGTCGGCTTTCAAGGGTTCGACAAAGAGATCAAGACCCCGAATATCGACGCGCTCGCGAAGAGCGGCGTGCGCTTTACGAATGCGTATGTCTCGTGCCCCGTCTGTTCGCCGTCGCGCGCGGGATTGCTCACGGGTCGTTATCAGGAGAAGTTCGGCCACGAACACAACCCGGCGCCGGACATTGAAGATCGAGGAAAATTCGGCCTTCCGCTCGATCAGATCACGATCGCGAACGTGATGAAGAACGCGGCCTATGCCACCGGCGCGATCGGCAAATGGCACGAGGGCACGAAGCCGGAGTATCGCCCTCAGAAACGCGGCTTCGATGAGTTCTTCGGATTTCTCGGCGGGGCGCACGGCTACCTCAATTCGAAGATCGAGACTGGCGGCGAGAATTCAATTCGCCGCGGCGATACACCGGTGGATGAGCCGATGTATCTCACCGACGCCATCGGTCGCGAAGCGGTTTCGTTCATCGATCGGCATCAGAAAGAACCGTTCTTCCTCTACGTCCCGTTCAACGCCGTTCACACCCCGCAAGCCGCGCCGCCGCGATATCAGAAGCCTTTTGAGGACTTCACCGATCACAAGCGGCACATGATGCTGTCGATGCTTTACGCGCTCGACGAAAACGTCGGCAAGATCATCGCGAAAATTCGCGACGCCGGTCTCGAAGACAACACGCTCATCATTTTCTTCAGCGACAACGGTGGCCCGACCGACAGCAACGGCTCGGAAAACACGCCGTTGCGCGGTTACAAGGGACAGGTGTGGGAAGGCGGAATTCGTATTCCGTTCGCGATGCACTGGAAAGGGCAGATTTCCGGCGATCAGGTGATCGATCAGAAGATCATCTCGCTCGATCTGTTCCCCACGATTCTCGCGGCGACGGGTGTTTCGCCGGATGAAAAACTGAAGCTCGACGGCGTGAATCTTCTGCCGCTCGTGAAAGGCGAGGCGAAATTCACCGCGCACCAGACACTCTATTGGCGCTTCAGCCCCGCGTGGGCAATTCGCGACGGGGATTTTAAATTGCTCACAACGCGCGATGGCAAGAAGGGCCTGTACGATCTCTCCAAAGACATCGGCGAAAAGAAAAATCTGCTTACCGCGATGCCCGACAAGGCCGCGGAGTTGCAGAAAAAATATGACGCGTGGGCGGCGACGCTCGTCAAACCGCTCTGGGAAGGGCGTCAGGAAGGCAAGCCAATGGACGCGAAAGCGTCCGAGGATGGATCCGCAGAGAAAGATTGAGGTGACGTATTGAAACGTGCAGCTTTATTCTTCGTCGTGCTGTTCCTTGCGTTCGCGCCATGTACTGCATTTGCTGAAAAAGCAACCAAACCGAACATCATCATCATCGTTTCCGACGACCAGGGTTGGAACACGACGAGCTATCACAACGGCTTCGTTCCCACGCCGAATATTGATCGCATTGCACATCAAGGCGTGGAGCTCGATCGGTTTTACGTCAGCCCGATGTGCTCCCCGACGCGCGAGGGATTGATGACCGGCCGCTATCCGATGGATTTCGGCATGGGTCGATCCGTCGTTCGCCCATGGGCGAAATGGGGATTGCCGAATGAAGAGCGCACGATCGCCGAAGCGCTCGGCGATGCCGGCTACGCCAATCGCGGGGCTTTCGGCAAATGGCACATGGGTCATCTGCTGATGAAATGGCACCCGCTGTCGCAGGGGTTCACAAAATACGAAGGCGTCTACAACGGCGCCGCCGACTACTTCACACGCAACCGCGACGGTGAAGTCGACTGGCATCACGATCGCACGCCGTCGGACGACAAAGGGTATACGACCGATCTCATCACCTCCGCCGCGTGCGATTTCATCACGGATCACGCGAAGGATTCGTCTCCGTTCTTCTGCTACGTCCCGTTCAGCGCGCCGCACGATCCATTCCAGGCGCCGGACGAATACATCAAACGTTTTTCGAATCTCGACGACAATCCGAACGATGGCAAGCCCGCCGATAAGCAGGTCTACGCCGCGATGATCTCGTGCCTCGACGACAGCATCGGGAAAATATTCGCGACGCTCGACAAGGCCGGCATTGCCGACAACACGCTCATCTGGTTCTTCAGCGACAATGGTGGGATCGAAAAAGTTCCCGAGAACAACAAGCCGCTGCGCGCCGGCAAGCTGACCGTCTACGAAGGCGGCGTGCGCACGCTCAGCGCCGTCTGGTGGCCGGGTAAAATCCAGGGCGGAAAGAAAATCGAAGCGCCGATGATGAACATCGACATCTTGCCGACGGTGATCTCGATCGTCGGCGGACCAGCCGAAGGCGGAAAGCCACTGGACGGCGTCGATTGCTCGCAAGTGCTCTTCGGCAAAGCCGACCAAACGCCAGCGCGCGATCGCTATTTCTTCACCGGCCAAGGCGGATTGCAGAACGAGCAGATCGCCGTCACACAACCCGACGGCTGGAAACTCATCGTCATCGGCCCGGACGTTCGCAAGGGCGTGTTGCCATCCGATCACAAGGTCGAACTGTACAACGTGAACGACGATCCATCGGAAAAAACCGACCACGCGAAAGACAAACCCGACCTCGTCGAATCGCTCAGCAAAAAGCTCGTCGCGTTCCGCGCCGCCGAGCCGGCGAAGTCGCTTCCACCGCTGAACAAAAAGCCCGCCGATTTCAAGGTCCCTAAACATTGGGAGCCAACGGAATAAGGCGATCACTGTGTGGCACAGCCGCCCTCGGCTGTGCTTCCGCACCGCGCACAGCCGCGATTACACAAGAAGCTTCATCGCCGAAGTGACCGTGCGTCCCCGGCGCGATATCTTTTTCGCATGAAGTTCAAACGCCCGCCGCTGCGGATTCAGCCGACGACGCTCTGGGAATATCCCTCGCAGGATTACGGCGAAGGGCAGCAGGGCCGCGCGGGATACAAAGGCGCCACGCCAAGCTACATCATCTGGAATCTCCTGCAGCGCTACACGCGCGAGCGCGAAATGGTCGTGGATCCGTTTTGTGGAAGCGGCACGACGCTCGACGTCGCGCGCGATCTCAACCGAAAGGCGCTTGGCTACGACGTTCATCCGACGCGCAAAGACATCTTCCGTGTCGATGCGCGCAAGCTTCCGCCGGAGCTGACGAACAAAGTGGATCTGGTTTTCATGGACCCGCCGTACGGGACGCATCTCGATTACGGCGAAGACCCGCGCGACATCGGCAAACTCGACGCCTCTTCGCCCGCCTACTACGACGCGATGGAGCAAGCCTTCCGCGAGGCGTTTCGATTGCTCAAGCCGGGCAAAGTGCTGGCGCTCTACGTCTCCGACAGCTACGTTCACGGCAAAGAACCCGGCATCGGAAAGTTCTACGCGATCGGCTTCGAGCTTTTCTCCCGCATGCAAAAGGTTGGCTTCGAACCGATGGACATCATCTGCGTCGTCCGCCACAACAAGACCCTGGACATGGGCAACTACCGCGCCGCCGCCGAGGAGGGCAACTTCTATCTGCGAGGCTTTAACTACCTCTTCATTACGCGAAAACCGAGCGCGGGCAGCGTGAGCGCGCAATGGCCAAATCCTTGAAAATCGCCTCCTCGAAAAAATTAAGTCTCGTCTCGCTCTGTGCTTAGCGATCGGGTGTTGCGCGAATCCGTCACGATTCGTGCAACATCAGCAGAGATTATGGAGGCGCATGTTGGCCTTCCCGCGCGGCGCGCAACGTGGCGCAACATGGCGCATCATCGAAAAACTCGCACTTTCGTAACGCGCTGACACTGCAGGACTTATGATTCGATGGTTTTGTGATGATGCGCAGTCGAACGAGCGGCCCGGTACGAGTTGAAGCCGTCGACGTCACAACCCGCGGCCTAACGCGACGCCGGGGCTTAGTGTTTCGTTGTCTTGTGATAGTAGAAAAACAAACCGGTCCTGATGGAACGCGCGAACGAGGCTCGCCGGTGCGGGAAATCCTTCTGGAAGATTCCACTCGGGGCCACTGACCGCGCCACATGCAATCGATTGTCCCTGTCGCAATTCGCCGACCTCTTGATCCGTCAGCTGCCGTGAGGGAAACCAGGGCAGAAGATCACGGCCGGTGATTTCGATGATCTGCTCCCCCGGCGGATCCCTCCACGGGCCGATTGCGATGCGACGCAACTCGCTGAGATGTGCGCCACACGTGAGCTTCCGCCCCAGATCGCGCGCCAGCGACCTGACGTAATACCCGCCGCGTGTCACGAGACGAATGCGACTGCTGTTCGGAAGATCGTGACCGAGCCAAGTCGCTTCGTGCAGGTACACGCGTGACGGCGGAAGGTCGACCGGTTCGCCACGGTGCGCTTTCGCGTAAGCGCGCTCGCCACCGACGCGCTTGTTGCTCGTTGCCGGCGGTATTTGATCGTGCCAGCCGACGAAAAAACGCAATGCGTCATCGAGTTGTCCGGTTGAAAGGCTCGACGCCTCGCCGCTCATCACCGCCTTGCCCAGCGGATCGCCGTTGTCCGTCTCGATCCCCCAGCGAATCGTCGCTTCATACACCTTCGGCACGTCATGCAGATAATCGAACAGTTTCGTCGCCGGTCCGACGAGCATCAGCAGCAGGCCGCTCGCGAACGGATCGAGGGCGCCCCCATGACACACCCGCGGCGGATGATGCGGATGCTCCGCCTTTGCCCGCGCGAGAAACATCTGCACGATCACAAAGCTCGTCGGCCCCGCCGGCTTGTGCACGAGATGAATGCCGGGTGTCATGTGCACCGGCAAGGATACAGATCGGAGTGAACGGTGGCTCGGCCGAGCAAGAAGAAAATCCGCGTGGGCTTCATCGGCGTCGGGGGCTTCGGCGCTGCGCGGCGGCGCTGGGTTCGCGAATCGGGCCGATTCCAGCTCGTCAGCGCGTTCGACCCATCGCAGGCAGCGATCGATGTCGCGCTTCGCGAAGACGGACCATTCGATGTCGCGGACAGTGTGGAGTCGCTCGCGACGCGGGACGACATTGAAGTCGTGTTCATCACCAGTCCGCCGCACCTGCATGTCGAGCAAGGGATGCGCGCAGTGCGTCCGTTCAGGCACCTGTTTGTCGAGAAGCCGCTGTCGCACGATTTGAAAGAGGCGCGTCGGCTCGTGCGCTTCTGCGACGTGCTGCGGGTGCTACTCGGTGTCGGCTTCACCATGCGCTCGCAGCCGGGTGCGCTGCTGTGCAAGCAGCTGATCAACGCCGGCGAACTCGGCACGATCGTCGCCGCGAACATCACGAACATGCACAGTGGCGGGCTCACGATCCCGGCCGACAACTGGCGTTTTCATCGCGAGTGGAACCCCGGCGGGCCGCTCTTTCAGCTCGGTGTGCACGAGCTCGACTTGCTACGCTGGTGGTTCGGCGACGGAGAGGTTGTCTCCGCGATTTCGCGCGACGGTATCAGTGGCAAGCCAACGCCTGACGCGTTCACACTCCTGCTCCGCTTCGGCGAATGCGCCGCCACGCTTCACGCGCATTATGTCTGCGCCTATCACCACGGCGCTCAGATCTTTGGGACGAAAGCAAACCTGTACTACTCGCTCGATCCGGAAACGGTCACGATTCAGCGGCGGCGCGACAGTGGGAAGGAAGCGCGGGAAAGCCTCGAATTACCCACCGTGAGCGAAGTCGATGCGATGATCGCGTTCGCCGATGCGGTGCGAAAGGGCAGGCCCTATTCTCCCAACGGCGAGGATGGCATCGCGACGCTCAAGATGGTTTATGATGCCATTGAACTTGCAAAGAGGAGCGAGCGATGAGCCAACCCATCAAACTCGCGGTGGGACAATTCTCGTCGGGGATCGGAACGGTCGACGAGAACGTTGCAACCTTGCTTCGTCTGAGCGGCGACGCCGCAAAGCAGGGCGCGCGCTTCATTCTTTTCCCCGAAGATTGTCTCACCGGTTATCCAAGCAAAACCGGAAGCGCCGCGGGCGTTGCGCTCGATGCCGGCGGGGCGATCGTGAAGAAGCTCGCGGACGCCGCGCATCATCTCGGCATTTCGATCGCCGCCGGGTTCATCGAACGACGCGCCGATCAGCTTCACGCGTCCGAGTTAATCGCCCTTGAAAATGGCACGCGTCGGGTGATTCGCAAACGCTCAGTTGATGACCGCGATCGGACGATCGGTCTCGTCGCCGCAAATGAGGCAAACGACGATTTTGAAATCACGGGCGTGCGCGCGGCGATGGCGATCTGTATGGACGGTACCGACGACTTCTTCGCCGCCGCCGCGAAACGAAATGTGCGGATCATCCTGCATCCCTCCGGCGGGGCGTGTTCGAAGAGCGCCCATCGCAGGGATGCGGACGCGAAGCAGATCGACGCGGCGGAGAAGGAGAATTGCCGCAAATGCCTTGCGTTGGCGCAAAATCGCGCCCGCGAGCTGAAGGCGGTGTACTGCGTCGCGAATTCCGTCGGCTTCGACGGCGAGCGCGGGTATCCCGGTAATTCATGGATCGTCTCACCATCCGGCGAAGCGCTCGCCTATCTCCCCGGCACCGCGATCATCGAAGAGATGCGCGAAGGAATCGCCGTCGCCAGAGTTGCGATCGATTGAATCCGCGCGGCCGCTTGCGGCTTATCGGGAAAACGCTAAGCCGCAAGCGGCGGGAGGCCTTTGCATATCGGGTCAAATCCGAATTGAATAAATCGTCCCCGCCTCAAGCTGAATCAGCACGTGCAAATCCTGTCCCTGGATCTTGGAGAGATCTGGGCGCTGCTTCCATCGCACCGTCGCGCGCACGTTGTCTTCGCCGATCGGCAGGCAATCGGGGATGTCGTAGCCGGGCATCGCGGTGAGGGAGTCGTCTAGAAGTGCGACCTTCGCGGTTTGGCCATGCTTCGCGATGTTCAGGTGGAGATCGTTCTGCGTGACGCGAAGCATCTGCGTTTGAAGGGCGGCGGGCTTCTTGTGACGCTGCAACGCGAGCGGATCGACGGTCATCCCCGCGAAGCCGTCGAGGCGAAGATGGGCGGCGAAGATTCCGCCGAAGCGCTCGAGGGGTTTGTCACCGCTGCCGCTTCGACCGTTGTAGTAGAAGCGGAGCTTGTCGCCGACGACAAAGGGCGCGTTGCGCGTGACCGCGACGATCGTGTCGTCCTTCGCGCCTTTCGGTCCGACCTGGAGGAGCGGCGTGTCATAGCTGAGAATGTGCCACCGCTCGCCGTCGCGATGAGAGCAGAGGATGCCGAGGATTGGCTGCCCGCCGATCGACAGCTCGAGCACCGCCAGATCCTGATCGCCGTAATTGAACGGCGTCCAGCCGTGATGCTCGTAACGATGGCCAAAGTCCTCGAACTCGCCGGCGAACATCACCTGCTCAAGATGTTCCGGCCAAAGGTAAAGATCCTTGCTCGCGCTCAGCCCCGCGAGGCGAAAATATCCGACGCCGAGGCCGACCGTCGGTCGATCTGAAAAGAGCCATTGCCCGTTCCGTTCGTCGCGCAGCACGCCGCAATAATCCCCGCCTTCTGCCTTCTTGATCCACGTGATGTTAGGATCCCAGTGAATGCCGTCGGCGCTTGTCGTGAGATACTTCGCGCGGTGCGACCAGAATCTGTCGTGCAGCTCCTGCGGGCGATTCAAGCCGGGAACCAGATCATCCCAGCAGTGAATGCTTTCCCAATGGTTGATCATCTTGTATCGCTTCGAAGGATCCGCCGATTCGTCGCGCACGACCGAGACTGAATCGAGCCCGGTCACGAACCCATCGAACTGCTTCGCCGGCCCCGAGCCATCGAAGAGCAGGTTGTTGTCCTTCGATCCCTGCCATTCGATCAGCCCGAGGTTCGGGCGAATCCATTTCAGGCCGTCGTCGCTTTCGGCGTAGCCGATCATCGCGAGCTGCGTCGCGGGAATCGCGCCTTGAAAGCGATCCGGAAAGAAGCCGATTTCGCTGCCCTTGCCGTATACACCGGCGGCGGCCATTGCGCGATGATCGACGCGGGCGACGGAGTGATACCACATCCGGGACTTTCCACCGTCGAGCATCGCGCAGCCCCATCCGATGTAGCGGCCGTCGGTGTCGGTGAGGATCGGCTGATGATCCTGCTCCAGCGGAAAGAACACGCGCTTCAGGCCGTACGCATTTCGAATGTGATGGTCATCGACGAATAAATGGAGCGATGGATCGTGCATGGGCAGGTGCGGTTCGTTTATGATACCGCCGGCTTGAGGCAACTCTCACAGCGGAAGGAACTCACGACATGGGCAGCGCACAATCCGCGTACGATCCGACTCCAATTCTTCAGACTGCGTTCGGATTCTGGAATTCGAAAGTGCTTCTCACCGCGGTTGAAATCGGGTTGTTCACCAAGCTCGGGAAAGAGGCTCTGACCGCGAAGCAGTTGGGAGACAAGCTTGGACTTCATGCACGCGGGACGTTCGATTTCTTTGACGCGCTCGTTGCGATGAAGTTCCTCGCGCGAGAAGGCGACGGGCCCGAAGCAAAGTATCGCAACACGCCGGAGACCGCGCATTTCCTTGATGAGAAAAGTCCGCGATACATCGGCGGAATCCTGACGATGTGCAGCCAGCGGTTGTTCAAGTACTGGCACGATTTGCCTGATGGGCTTCGCACGGGCAAGCCGCAGAACGAAGAGAAGCACAGCGGCAAACAGATCTTCGAAGCGCTCTACGCTAATCCCGCCGGGCTCGAGCAATTCATGGGAGCGATGACGGGTCTGTCGCGGATCAACTTCGAAGCCTTTGCGGAGAAGTTCAATTTCAAGCCGTTCAAGACGATGTGCGACGTCGGCGGGGCGGCCGGATTGCTCAGCATCGAAGTCGCGAAGCGCCATCCGCATCTGAAGTGCATTTCGTTTGACCTTCCGCCGGTCGAGCCAATCGCGAAGAAGTCGATCGCGGCGGCGGGTCTGTCGGAGCGCGTCTCGACCGCATCGGGAGACTTTTTCAAAGATCCACTGCCCAAGGCGGACCTGATCACGATGGGGATGATCCTGCACGACTGGAATCTCGAAAAGAAGATGAAGCTGATCAAGGCCGCGTATGACGCGCTTCCGCCGGGCGGCGCGTTCGTCGTGATCGAAGCGCTGATCGACGACGCCCGGCGCGAGAACGCCTTCGGACTGCTCATGTCGCTCAACATGCTGATCGAGTTCGGCGACGCGTTCGACTACAGCGGCGCTGACTTCCGGAAATGGTGCGGTGAAGTTGGATTCAAATCGTTCGAGACCCTGCACCTTGCCGGGCCACACAGTGCAGCAATCGCATATAAGTAGCATCCCGGAAGCAGGAGCAGCGTAGTCGTCGCTTGGCGGTTTCGCAGATCCAAACGCGTTTCTGCGAAACCGCCAAGCGAACACCAAGCTGCATGTCCGATGGAGTGTCACTACGACTGTGCGTCGGAAAGACTGCGCATTGAACAGGCGATTGTTCCGGTCGGATGTGTAAGTGCGCGATAGTGCTTGTACAGCTCCTCGTACTTCTTTCGCGCCACGAGATCCGGGTGATAGACGATCTCGTCGTTTTGCGGCGCCATCGCCTGGATGACCTGGCTCATAGCGGCGTGACCGGTGGCTTGTTCACCCGCCGCCATGGCGCCCAGGATAGCGGCGCCGAGGGCGACCGGTTGGTCCGATGAAGCAACGGTGATCTTCTCCCCGAGCACGTCGGCGTAGATCTGCATGAGCAGCGGCGACTTCTTGGGCAATCCACCGCTTGCAACGTATCGCCGCACAGGCACACCCGCGTCGCGCAGGGTGTCGCAAATCCACCGCACGCCAAATGCGGTCGCCTCGATCATTGCGCGATAGAGCTGTCCCGGGGTCGTGCCAAGCGAGAGACCAATGAACCCACCCGTGAGCCGCCCATCCATCAGCGGCGTGCGACATCCATTAAGCCAGTCGATCGCCATCACGCCGCCCGCTCCCGGCGCGATACAAGCCGCTTCGCGGCTTAGCGCATCATGGGATTGATTCAAGATTTTGGAAACCCATGCGAACGCATCACCGACAGATGCCTGCCCCGTTTCGTATCCGAAATAGCCCGGCAGAATGCCATCTTCGACCACGCCTGCGATGCCCGGCACCAGTTGCTCGACGCGACTGTTGAGCATATGGCATGAGCTCGTGCCCATGACCATCACGAGCGTGGACGGCGCCGCGACGCCCGCACCGGGAACTCCCGCATGCGCGTCGATGACCGCAGCGGAGACGGGGATGCCTTGGCGCAATCCGAATCGCTCGGCGCTCTCGCGCGTGAGGAGCCCGGCCTGAAGGCCGGGGCTTGCCAGGGGTCCAACGAGCTTGTCGGTGATCGTTTCAAGCTTCGGGTCAATCGCTTTGAAATAATCGCGCGACGGGAAACCGGATTGCTTATTCCACTGCGCCTTGTAGCCCGCCTGGCAGGTCGAGCGGACGAGGTTGCCGGTCAATTGCCAGACGAACCAGTCGCCCGCTTCGATCCACGTCTCGGCCGCATCAAAAACTTCAGGCGCACCGTTGAGCGTTTCGTAGATTTTCGGGAAGAACCATTCGAGACCGATGATTCCACCGTATCGCGCGAGCCACGGCTCGTTGCGTTCTTGCGCAATCTCGTTGATGCGATCCGCTTCGCGCTTGGCGCCGTGATGTTTCCAAAGTTTCGGCCATGCCAACGGCACACTACGAAATTGATCGTCGAGGCAGAGCGGTGTTCCGTTCGCGAAGGTCGGAAGCATCGTGCAGCTGGTGAAGTCGACGCCAATGCCAACGATCTCATCGGGAGAGAGGTTTCCCACGTTCATCGCCTTTCGGCAGGCGACGGCGGCGTTGTCAATCCAATCCTGCGGATGCTGCAGCGCGTAGTCCGGCGGAAGCGTTTCGCCTGAACCGGGGAGCGTGCGATCGATCACGCCATGAGAAAACGGCTCGATCGCTTCCCCGGCGATCGAGCCGTCTCGAACATTCACGATGAGGACACGCACCGATTCGGTGCCGAAATCAAAACCGATGGAACATGTGCGCTTCACACGGACAATTTAGACCAGCGCAAGCTCTTTTGGGAGGGCGGGGATCCCGACGAGCCGATTGGGTCTGCGAAACCGCAAGCGGCTTGCAGCGCGCATTTTAATCTCCGACCTTCTTCTTGCCTGGTGGCGGCGTGACGTTCCAGTTCTTCGCATACGCCTCCACCTGCGGCTTCAGCTGCGCGATGATGCTCTCGGACTCCTTTTCACCGGCGATGTTGCGATGCTCGTCCGGGTCGGTCTGGTAATCGTAAAGCTCCTGACCGAGCGACGCGTCCTTGCCCCACATTGTGTAGCGGTAGCGATCGGTGCGGATGCTATAGCCCATCACCGGCGGTTTGTTGCGACTGCGCGTGACTTGCGAAAACGCGGGCTTGGTCCACTCCGCCTTCGCATCCTTCAGCAGCGGGACGAGGCTCCTGCCTTCCAGATTCTTCGGCGCTTCCAAGCCTGCGAGTTCTGTGAGCGTCGGGTACACGTCCATCAGCTCAACCGGATGCGCGACAACTCCCGCTTTGATCCCCGGACCCGCGATGACCATCGGCACCTGGCACGTCTTGTCGAAGATCATCTGCTTCTGCCACTGCTCGTGTTCGCCGAGCAGGAAGCCGTGGTCGCTGAAGAGCACGATGATCGTATTGTCGGTGAGCTTGAGCTCATCGAGCTTGTCGAGCACGCGTCCGACTTGTGCGTCCATGAAGCTGACGGCCGAGTCATACGCCCTCACGCAGTCGATCAGATCGCTCACGGATAGCCCATAGTTCGGCGGGAAAATCATCCGCGCGATGTCCGGGATCAGCGCCTTCTCTTCCTTGGATACGTCGGGCAGCTTCACTTCGTCCAGCGGATGCTGATCGAACCATTTCTTCGGCGCGACGAACGGCGTGTGCGGACGATAGAAGCCCATGCCGATGAAAAACGGCTTGTCCTTGTGCTCGTCGAGCAGGCGCAGACATTCGGTCGCGCCTTTGCCGTCGGTCTGCTCTTCGTCCGTCCCGTCCATCGCCATCCACGCCATGGCGAAGCCGATCGTCTTGCTTCCGGTGCCACGCGTGAGAACCTTGATCTTCGCTTCTTCATCCTTGTCGCGCCCGCGCGGGTTGTAGGTGTAATTCCAGCTCGGCGGATCATCCATGCCGGGCGTGCCGATCTCGCGTGGGACGCCGTAGTGATAAATCTTTCCGACGCGCGCCGAGTAATAGCCGTTGTTCTTGAACAGCTGCGGGAGCGTGACGCAGTTCGGCTCAGTCAGTCGCAAGTTCGTCTGCAGATCGTAAACCTTGATCGTGTCCGGCCGCATGCCGGTGAGCATCGATGCGCGGCTGGGATTGCACAGCGGATACTGCGCATAAGCGCGCTCAAATCGCACGCCTCGCGCCGCGAGCCGATCGATGTTCGGCGTTTTCGCGTTGGAATAACCGTAGCAACCAACGTGCATGTTCAGGTCGTCAATGGCGATGAACAGCACATTGGGTTTGGTGGTTTGAGCAAACGAATGCGATGCGACCGCGAGAAGTGCGATCGTTAGCAATGCCGAGAAGCGATGTGTGGTCATGAGTCGCTCAGTTTCCCGGGATGCGGTAGAAATGCAACGATGAAAACGATCGGGATCGTCGGAATGGGCTTGCTCGGCAGAGGCATCGCCGCGTGCTTGCTGTCGCGCGGGATGCGGGTGGTCGGATTAGATAACAATGCCGATGCTCGGTCGCTGGCGCGACGCGAGATCGCGCGGTCGATTGAAGAGTTGATCACGCGCGGTGGAGAATCGCCGTCATTGCGCGACGAGTGGCGATCGCGCTATGAAGAGGCAGCATCGTTTGAGGCGTTTTCAAAATGTGATTTCGTCCTCGAAAGTGTGATTGAGGATGAAGCGACGAAGCGGTCGGTGTTTGCCGCGATTGAGCGAGTCGTGGATCCAACGATTCCGATCGCGACAAATACATCCGCGTTGCCGATCAACTTGCTCGCGAGCGAATTGATACATCCCGAGCGTTTCGTCGGAATGCACTGGTGTCCGCCGTGTCATATCACTCGCTTTATGGAAATCATCCGCGGCGATAAGACGAACGACACGACTGCGGATGCGACGATGGAGCTTGCGAAGCTTGCGGGAAAAGATCCGGCCCTTCTCAACAAGGACATCGAGGGCTTCATCGTGAACCGCATGCATTACGCGATTTATCGCGAGGCGATTTTCCTGCTGGAGAACGGCGTCGGCGATGTCGCGACGATCGACCGCGCATTCCAACATGTGATCGGCCTCTACGCGACAATCGCAGGACCATTTCGGTGGATGGATCTCACCGGTCTACCGGCGTACGCGGCCGTGATGAAGCGGCTATTTCCGAAGCTATCGAATGCAACCGAAGTGCCAGCGACGATGAAGAAGCTGATGGCGGAAGGCGCGAAGGGGGCGAGCAACGGTCACGGTTTTTACAACTACACACCTGAAGAAGTTGCGAGATGGCAAAGGTTGCTTGAAGAGAATGTCTGGCGCGTCAGAGAAACGTTGGACGAACTCTTTCCGCAACAAAGCTCATGAGTTGTAGGGTGCGCTTCAGCGCACCGGTTATTGGCTTGTGTGCGGAATGAATAATAATCCCCGGTGGGCTCAAGCGCACCCTACGAAGCGATCGCGTGGCCATACCCATCGCGTGGTGCCGACCAGGCGAGGAGGAAGAGAATCAGGCCGATCCCCGTGACGATGAGCAGTCCGAGAAACGCGCGGTCCCAGCCGTACTGTTCGACCAGCCAGCCGAGTCCCCATCCCGAAAGCGTCGTGCTTGCATAACCAAATACACCGGTGAGGCCGACCGCGGTTGCTGCCGCTTTCTTCGTCGCCAAATTTGCGACGGCAATGCCGATCAGCGCTTGCGGGCCG
>JAICIO010000076.1 GCA_025924315.1 Phycisphaerae bacterium | reverse complement strand
GAAGTGGAAGATCGCCTCCTCGCGAAACTGATCGCGACGCACGCCAACCGCGAACATGCGCTCGATCGATTGCTGCATGACGTGCTGGACGAATCGAATGCCGAAACGACCGCCCGCGCTCTGCCGCTGAAAGGCGATGCGTGCATTTCGAAGCGGCTGCACCGAACCGAAGACCTGCTCGTGGCTGCGATCATCGAAAACCACCCCAATGCGGAACGCGGCATCGATCGGATGCTCGAGGATTTGTTCCCGGCCGAGAATGAATCGGCGGCGTGCGCGTGGGATAACGATTGGGACGGAATGGCGTGATCAAGTCGCTGCGTTGCCGGCGAGGAAGTTCGCCCACATGGACTGATAGGCGTCTTCGACCTTCGATGCGAACGCCTCTGTATCGAGCAAACCTGATCGCGTCATCCGCTGGCGCATACCGGCATGGAGTGACGCGCGTCTCGATGGGTCGGCAGCTAACGCAACCGCGATGCGAACATAATCATCGGGTGTTTCGGCGATCAAGTCGGCCAGCCCGAGGTTGGAGTTCAAGCTGACGCCGACGCGGCTGACGTGAGTCGCGCCTTTGAGCGTGATCATCGGAATGCCCATCCACGCCGCCTCGAACGAGGTCGTTGTGCCGTTGTACGGGAATGGGTCGAGCGCGATGTCCGCGTGGTTGTACAGATTGAGATGGTTTCGAAAGTCGGCCACTCCGCCGCTCAATTTGAGCCGATCGCTCGAAACGCCGCATCGACGAAAGATCTCTGAAACCTTCGCGCGGGTTGTTTCAGACCGGAGTCCCGAAGCCTTGAGAAAAAGCTTCGATTTCGGCACTGCGAGCAGGATCCGCGACCAGAGTTCGAGCACCTTTTCGGTCACCTTGCTGAAAAGGTTGAACGACACGAACGTGACGGCATCCGTCGCAGCCGACCGCGAAATCGCGGGCGAATCGAGCGGCGGCGTGTAGCAGAGAAAACAACCCGGCAATCGAACGAGCGCCTCAGAGTGATATGCCTCAGCTCCCGGCGGATCGGCGTATGCGTCCGTCAGCCGATAGTCGATGGCGTCCAGCCCGGTCGTGTTGGGATAACCGAGCCACGTCACCTGAACCGGTGCGGGCTTTCGCGCAAATACACCAAGCCGGTGCATCGCGGTGTGTCCTGCGAGATCCACGAGAATGTCGATTCCGTCGGCGGCAATCAGATCCGCGGCCTGATCATCAGATAATCGCGTGATGTCGCGCCACGTCGACATGTGCGCGCGCAACCGATCGGTTACGTCGTCGCAGTGCACGGTGTTGGAATACGCGAACAGTTCAACCCGTTCGCGATTATGTCCCACCAGAAGTGATTCCAGAAAGGACGGAACGGGGTGGCGGCGGAAGTCGGGCGAAACATATCCGATGCGCAGGCGCTGCCCCGGCGTGCGCGTGGCGCGCTCTGTCGGGTCATGTGAAATCCGCCGAACCGGTGCAGCAAAGCATGCGTTCCACCGACGATGCTCCTGAAATATCTCGTCGGGGGAAATCTCGGAGTGGTAATGCATCGCCATCGCCAAGCTGCTGTGCGTGTAAGCGACGTCGGGTCGCAATTGGAGCGAGCGGCGGAAGTGCTGGATCGCATGGTCCAGTTGGCCACGATTCTGGTAGACAATTGCGATGTTGTTGTGCACATCAGCCCGATCCGGCTCGAACGAAAGTGTTTTCGCATACGCCGCCAGCGCGGCGTCCCACTCGAAGTTACTTTGCAGCGCGATACCGAGGCCGAAGTACGCCGAAGCGTGATCTGGCCGAATCTCGATCGCGCGCTGGTAGCATGCGATCGCCTCCTCAATCCGATTCTGATCATGCAAGACATCACCGAGATTGACCAATGCTTCGGGGTAGCGGGGCTCGAGTTCCAAAGCTTTGCGCAAGCAGCGTTCGGCATCCTCTCGTTCCCTGAGAAACCGTAGAACAATACCCAAATTTGAGTAGAACTCCGGCCGGCCCGAATCTATCGAAATTGCAAGTCTTATAAGTCTTGCAGCTTCTCCAAAGTCCCCTCGCTGATGTGCAATCACACCTAGAAGATGAAACGCATTGGCGTGCCGCGGATCAGCTGCAAGTGCTTGACGATACGATTCTTCTGCGCACGAGATATCCCCCGCCCTGTGAGCAGTCAGGCCCTGCTGGATGAGTTCAGATGCGTGTGGCAATGTTCTTTCCCCGGCTTATAGTCTTTGGAAATTATATTAGATTACTCTTGCTTTGGCATTTCCTCACAGTATTATGAAATTGCAGGAGGCGGGACGCGCGGAGAGGGCAGAGAATCGCCAGTTCTCTTCTTCATTCAGTTCTTCCAAGCCTCAGTAGCAGACGTAGCTGTCTCAATCGCACTTAGGGCACGAGCGAAAGTGTAGCACTAACCCACTCGCTCGGCATGGACGGGAGCATTATGAATGCACTTCACGGGCGTCGCCCCCGCTGCGGGCGCCGGGCGAAGCAAGCGCTGTTCTTTGCGGCCACATCTGTCGCAACGATGGCCGCGACGCAAACCGCGCGCGCGGACACCAGTTGGATAAGCACGTCGAGCCAGCTTTGGTCCACCTCGACGAACTGGAGCGCTGGATTGCCGAGCAGCGGTCCGCAACTGGAAATCCACACAGACAGCGCCAGTATTCAACACACGATCGACATCGCCGGCACGGCACGCGTGAACCTGGGAATGCGGTTTGACCTGACCACCGGTGGCAGCGGCTTCCGGTTCATGACGACGACTGCGACCGGGAACCTCTTCAAGCCCCGCGCGGTGGGCAGTGGCGACAACATCCTGAACAACGACGACAACACGCAGCAGTTCGACGTCGCGTATCAAGTCCTGACGGCCGCCGGCGGTCCGGGCGGAGCGCAGACCTGGCACGCCGCGGCTGGCGACCTTCTCTTTACCGGTGTGAACGGCACCTCGACGTTGCCCACCCTTGATCTGAACACCGGCTCGATCACCCTCAATACCGACACCGGGCGCACGATTACGATCGGTACCACCGGTCGTGGCGATATCGCTTCGGTTGCCGTCGGCGGATCGCAGCAAGTCACCAAGAGCGGCAATGGATCGCTCGTTCTCGGTGGCACCGTCGCGAACTCGTTCGCGGGTACGTTCCTGATGAACGCCGGAACCGTCGTCGCGAACAAGGCGAACGCGCTTGGCTCGGGCACGACGAGCCTCATCAGCGGGACGATTTCGATTGGCGCAAACAACCAGACCGTCGGCCAGGTCGCCATCAGTGGCGGAACCCTGACAGGCTCGACCGGTACAGTAACGGGCACGGCGTACAATCTTCAAGCCGGCTACATCGGCGCCAAGTTGGGCGGATCCGGAATCGTGTTGACCAAGTCCGGAGCTGGCGTCGGCACGCTCGCGGCCGCCAATACATACACCGGCGCGACGAACATCACCGGCGGAACGCTCCACATCACCAGCGCAGGCTCGGTCACGAGCAACATCACCGTCGGCGCGTCCGGCACACTCGCCGGAAGCGGTACCACGACCGGCACGGTTGACGTGAGCGGAAAGATCTCGCCTGGCGCCAGCGCCGGCACGCTTCACACCGGCAGCGAAAACTGGAACGGCGGCGGAAGTTATGACTTTGATCTCGTCGACGCGACCACTCCATCCAGCAACGATGAGATGTTGCTCGATCAGGGTTCGACCGCGGTCAACATCGTCGCCACGTCCGGCAACAAGTTCACGGTGTTTGTGAAAGGCGCAGGCGCCAATTTCGACAATTCAACGGCCGGGTCATGGATACTGGCGGATGCGAACAACGATTTGCAGGTGGGCGGAACGAGCGTTACCGACATCTCGCAATTCGATCCGGCAGCATTCGCGATCGATACGACGAATTTCATTCCATCGCTCAATGGCGGGTCATTCAGCGTCGGTCTCGATCTTGTGAACAAGGATGTGTTGCTCGACTTCACGCCCGCCTCCGCGCCCGAGCCGGGCACGGCCGGCCTCCTGCTCGTCGGTGGAATGGCGACGCTGCTTCGGCGGCGACGTCGGGGCAGCAAAAGTTGATCTCGCGAATTAAGCGAGGTTCGGAGAATTCGGTTTCCAATGCCTCGCGACCACCGCGGGGCTTTTTCATTTCTCCGCTACATTGGAACGCGCTCCCGCTGGGAATTCAGCGCCTCGCGCAGCTCGAAGAGCAACTCGTTCACTTCGAACTTCGCCTTTTGCATCACCGCGTTCACCTTCAACTCTCTTGCGCGATCGAGCTGCGACCGCGACATTGATCCGGTCAGGACGACCACCGGAATCGTTCGCCATACCGGATGCTCGTGAAGCGTTTCCAGCAGATCGACGCCGCTCAGCCTTGGGAGCACCAGGTCGAGGATGATCACATCCGGTCGAGCACCGTCGATGAGGAGCGTGAGCGCCTCGGTGCCGCACGCCGCGGGCAGGACGGTGTATCCCTCCATCGTCAGCAATCGACGCAGCGGTTCGCGAGTGATGGCTTGATCTTCGGCGAGAAGAATCGTCGGCATGGGTCATCCCTGTCGTATCGTCTGATATCCAATACGAATGCCGCTCGGGCAACCTGTACGGATATGGCCGAAAAGCGGGCTCTGCAGCACTGCAAATTTCTCACCATCAGCGAAAAATTGCGGGCGATCACCGAAAAATCATCGTTCCCACGTGAAAGTATCGCGGTATCGTCGACGTCGATGGTTCGTATACGGGAGATTCTGGATCCGGAGCTTCGCCAACGGGTGATCCAGGCGCTGGCGGATCGCCGCGGCGTTTCGGTCGCGGCCATTCCGGATTGGTTTGAATTGGATGATTTGGATTACGTCGACCTCCTGAACGATCTGAAGGAAGAATCGTCCTTCGATCAGGAGGATGATTCGCGGATGTGAGCGTTGCATGTTGCTGGTTGCGCGTTGCGCGTTGTCGGAACAGTCCGACGTGCCACACGCAACACGCAACACGCAAAGTCGGAGAAAGCCATGGCAATCGTCGACCTGGTGCTGCTGTGGGCAGCCGGCGCGACCTGCGTGGGGATTCTCATCTTCGGATTCGCCGGCGGATTATTCTGCCGGTCGATGCCCCCTCCGACCCGCAGCGACGTGCGCCGGCACATGGTCTGCGGACTGTATTGCAACCCCGAAGATCCGCGAACGATCGTGCATCGACCGAACGGAATAGGTTGGACGATCAATGTCCGTCGCGAAGAATGCGCGCAGCTATTGATCGTGATGGCCGCGCTCGCCGTGGTGGCACTGCTTATCTATCTGATGCTTCGAGGAAACCCACCCTCAGACATGGTCAAGTTCGTGCCGGCGTGATGCTTGATTCCATCTCAACGACGGAGGGGTGCGCGGTTGAACCGCTTGTGATATCCTCCCCGCATGACGTTTCGCATTCGTGTCGGATTCTTGATCACAGCAGCCGTCTGCCTTTCGAGGTGGACGGCTGCTCAAACTTTTACGGTGCATGCGGACCAGGTCCTGTGCGACAAATGGGTGGGCTTTGGCGCGCAGCTCAATCCCTGGATTTACTGCGAGCCCAACAAGCAGGACATCAACGAACAGAACGTGAAGGACATGGAAGCGAAGATCATCGCGCTTCGTCCGCAGCACGTTCGCGTGTTTGTCCTGCCGAAGTGGTATGAGGAGGATTTCGACCCGACCGTGCGGCAATCGGTCGCGCGCGTGTGCAAATTGGCGGGGCGGGCCGGTGCGAGCGTCAACGTCACCTATTGGGGCGGGAAATCCGACAAAGAATACGGCCGCAAAAATGCCCGCATGATCGAGAAGATGATCCGCGAGGACGGCCTCGGCGGAATTGTGCGCTACGTCACGCTGCAAAATGAACCAAACAGCACGCCGATGACGCTGCTGCAATACAACGAGCTGTATTTTTCGTTCGACAAGGCGCTGCGCGAGATGGGCCTGAGAGATCAGATCGAAATCGTCGGCGGAGATCTCGTTTCTACGAACCAAAAGAAATGGTTTGAAAATCTCACCGCGCGGCTTTCGCCGATTCTCGATGGCTATTCCGTGCACATGTATTCCGATTATTGGGATCACAAGCACATCCGCGAACGGCTGGAAAGTGTCTCGGAGATTGTCGACGACATCCCGGCCGATCTGCGCCGCCCGCTGTATCTCATGGAATTCGGCATCCGCGGGCATCGATCGGATCGCCTCGAAGAGCCTGGCAAATTCGAGGACGGACGCGAAGCGATGGATGTGCCATACACGTCGGTACCCAATGCCTGGCAGATGATCGAAGCGCTCAACCGCGGATACTGCGCCGCGGTGCAGTGGGACATGGTCGACGTCTTTTACGACCGTCCACGCATGCGCTACGGTTTAATCGGCGATCCAAACGCAGGCTTTCCTCTTAAGCCAGGCTACTGGCTCATGTCACTGTTTACGCATGCGAGCGCTGTAGGCTGGCAGACGGTGAAGGTGACCGGCTCCGCAGACGGACGCAACGTCGCCGCCATGCGCGGACCGAAGGGCGAGTGGAGCGTTTTCGCCCTCAATCGCGCCAAGCAACCGCAACCGATTCAGATCACCGGCCTTTCGCCGAATGCACGCTTCAAGGTCGTCTGCTGGAATGCAAGCGGCGATGGGAAACTAACCGACGGCACGCCGGTCACAACCGACGCGAAAGGCAATGTCGCGGTTGGCGTGGCACCCGAATCAATGATCGCACTGAAGATGTGAACCGTGTAGGGTCCGCTTCAGCGGACCGGTTACTTCAGTTCGAAAAAGCGAATAACCGGTCCGCTGAAGCGGACCCTACAATTGCAGACGATCACTCAACGCGTTCAATGCGGAGCACCTGCGGGCCTTCCCATCGCGCTTTGCGGCACGCATCGCGGAAGGGGACCCAGTCACATTTCCAATCGCCGGGAATTCGCGCGAACAAGCTGCAATGCGTCGGCACGCCCTCCGGTCCACGCAGCACCACCCCGCGGTTGTAGACGATGCAGACCTCCGCGATCACCTTACGGCTGTTCGTCGGATTTCCGCTGTTGTCGAAGAAGTAGAGAATCTCGCCCGGGAGCGGCAGTTGAATCGGGCTCTCGTTCGGGATCGGCTTCGGGTCGTCGAGCATGGCGAAGACTTCGGCGCCCGAGTACATGCCGTGAATCACCTTCGATTCGATTGGCAGCAGGTCCCAGACGACCTTGCATACGCCCGGAGATTCCTCTTCGAGCAGGTCCGCGACGACGGATTCGCCGGTCTTTACGTACGTCAACCGAATCTGACGGCCTTTGGGTTTCATTGTGTTCTCTCTTGTTGCAATTGTTGCATCACGCGGTCGATGCCGCGCGAGACGCGCTCCTCAACATCATCCGTAAACGGCCCCGGCACCCAGCTCCAAAGCGTCGCGCGCCCACCCTCATACCCGCCTTCCTCTTGCACGCGACGCGTCGGCACATAGCAAAACATGTCGTTGCAATACCCCGCCACCCAGATAAAGGGGACAGGACCCTTTAATTGGCCCGAATTAAAGGGTCCTGTCCCCTTTATTTGCAGGGACCAGTCGACGACTGGTTCGCAGCTCATCGCGATGAGGATGAGCTGGCCGAGGCGGACGCCTTGGATCGGATAGGCGTGCTCGCGCTCAAGGGTGGCGTGGTGGACGTCGAGCTGGTCGAGCAGCCATTGCGCCTTGCGCTTGCGCGGGAGATCGTCGCTGGCGATGTCAGCGGCGAGCTGCTTGCGGGTGACGGCCTGAAATTCCAGCGCGACCTCGGCCCACGTCGTGTCGATGTTTCCGTTTAGCTCGGACGCATCCGCGAGAGATTTCTCAATCGCGGTCGCGAGGGTTTGGCCGTGCTCTTGCGCAAGCTCAAGCGTCCCGCGCGGCACGGGATCCTGATCAGCGCCCGCGCCGGTGAGAAAAAGTGCGACTGACCCCGGCTGATTGTGTTCCAACTGCTCCGCGGCGAAGCCGGACCAATCGGCGGAGAAGCGCCTGTCCTGCGGATCGAGCGTGAGGTTGTGGCAGGCATAGCCGAAAACGATTGCGATGCGGTTTCCATCCGCCGATCGCACGTCGAGCACGGGCACGTCTTCGTCGTGAATCGTATTTCCCTTCCGGCGATTTTGGCCGAAGGTCGCTCTCGTCTGCGAAAAGAATAGCTGCGCCGGCTCGACGCGCCCGATCGACTCCGCAATCACGCGCGTCATCGTTTCTTTCAGCCGCTCGTTGTACGCGGGGACTTTCTCCATCCATTCGTGCGGGATCTGGAAGAAGTATTCCTTGTCCGGCCGAATCTCGGGTCCGCAGTGCGTGTGCGATGCGCAGAACACGATTTGCGAACGCGCGATGCCGAATCGTTTCTCGATTTGCTGCGCAACCGGATCCACGAGCCACTTCGGCAGGGCGATCAAATCAACCGAGACGATGACGAGTTTCGTCCCGCTCGCATCTTCAATGGTCAGCGCGCGACAGAACAGCTCCGAAATCGTCCCGCGCGATGGCTCCTTGCGTACCACCCACCCCGCAAGCCACATCGGCTCGGTCGGAGTGATGACCGCCTTCGCCGCGCCGGCTTTCCAGGTTGAATAAGTTGAAGTGCTCATGCGCGGACGAGGCAAAGAGGACGAACATCATCCTTCATAATTCATCCTTCATCCTTACCCCTACATTGCGGTCCATCCGCCATCCACGGGGATCACCGCGCCGGTGATATACGACGCTTCATCGGAAGCGAGGAACACCGCGGCGGCGGCGACTTCTTCGGGCTGGCCGGTGCGACCGAGAAACGTCTTGCTGATCTGCCGCTGATGAAATTCGCTTCCCGGCGGCGGGCTGATGCGCGTGGTGATCGCGCCTGGGCAGATCGCGTTGCAGCGAATGTTCTGCGGGCCGAAATCGTACGCCGTGCTGCGCGTCAGGCCGATCAAGCCATGCTTGATGCTCGTGTAGGCGGGGCTGTTCCGTGCGCCGACGATGCCTTGAATCGACGAAATGTTCACGATCGATCCGCCATTCGTCGTCATCCATGGAATCGTGTGCCGCGTGAAGTGCACCGCGCCCATCAGGCTGACTTGGATGGTTTTTTCCCACTCGTCGGCAGGGGCTTCGGTAATGCGGTGCCAGTTCGCCAGATACGCGGCGTTGTTGCAGAGAACGTCGATCGTTCCGGTTTTTTCGGACGCTGCAGTCACCGCGAGCTTCACTTGCTCTTCAGACGAGACGTCGACCTTCATAAACGCGGCGTGATGTCCAGCGTCCTGCAGCGCTTTTACGAACGCTTCGCCGGCTTCGCCATCGAGGTCGACGACCAGCGTCCACGCGTGCTCGCGGCAAAACGCCTCCGCGATCGCTCGGCCGATGCCGTGCGCTCCGCCGGTCACGATCGCGACTTTGTCCTCCAACATCCGTCGAGACATTACTCTCCCACCTGATTCGCAAGGCGTTGCCCCCTCACACCAACCGTCGCGCGCGTGATCGCCATGCGACCGAGATTCGCGACGTACATCTGATCGAAGTTCTCCCCGCCGAAGGCCATGTTCGTCGGCCGGCTCAGCAAGATTGCCCAATGATCGTACGCGAAGAGCGCCTTCGTGCCATCAGGACTGATGCGATGAATGTCATCGGATGCATAACATGAAACGTATAAGTTGCCGTCCGCGTCGAGACACAACCCATCCGGCAATCGCCCGAGATCCTCGCCGTATACCGATTGCTTCGCGACGGAGCCCTCCTCGTTCAATTCAAACCGAAAAACGCGGTTCGTGTTGCTCTCGACCATGAACAGCGTTCGTTCATCTGCTGAAAGCGCGAGTCCATTCGCATACCCGAACGGCCCTGCGATGATGGTCGCTTTGCGATCGGGCGTGATCCGGATGAGCGAGCCGTTTTGCTTCAGCCATTGGCCGGAATCGGTGACGTAATAATTACCCGCACGATCGAACACGCCGTAGTTCGGCGTGAGAATCTTCTTCCCGCTCGCTTCGCTGGCGACGACATGCCACTTGCCGTTTTTCGACACGTGAACGACACCGTGCATCGGCACACAGGCATACAGCTCATCCGTCGGCGAGAATGCAACTCCGCCGACGAAACCACCGAGATCTGCGATCTTTTCGGCTGTGCCCTTCGGATCGATGCGATAAATCTGTCCCGCCTCTCCGCCGGCCCAGAGCGTGCCCTCGCGCGAAAACGCGCAGCATTCGGGATGATCCAAACCCGCCGCGAAAATCTCGAACTTGTCGCGATCGATGATCGGTTTCGCGTCGCTCATCCTTCCGCCTCCACGTCGCGCGGCTGTGCGTAGTGCAGCTTAAGCGATCCGCGCGACAGAAGCGTTCCCTGCGACATCGACGCGGTCACGAGCTTGTCTTTCGCAAGCCGCAGATGCGCGAATGCGCCACGGAATGAAATCCCACCGCTGTCGAGATCGCCGAAGAGCAGATGATCGGTTCCGTCCGCTGATTCGAGCGTGAAGTGTGCCGATCGATCGTTTTTGCTCACCGTCGAGAACTTCACCGAAGGAGCTTGAGCGGGATACGGATAGAGCGCGACCGCAAACGTCGTCGGCGCGGCCTGCTCCAACAGGTTGTATTTGAGCCAATCGATGACCGCGTGCGTCGTTGGAAATCCTTTGATTCCGCGCGTGTCTGCAATTCCATTCGGGCGCGACTCTGTCCAATTAGCGCCAGAAGGAAGGATTAGTAGCCCCGGGCCTTTCGCGCTCGGATTCCGGGTGTCCGGCGCGACGTTCAGCGTCGTGTGCAAGTTCCAGGAAAGCTCATGACCAACGTGCGCAGAATCGACAACATCGTAGATCACAAAATAATTCGGCTTGATGAACGCGACGTGCCGCCGATGCGTCACGCCGAGCGACTTTTGATAGCCGTAGTGGGTCGCGGCCCAGTAATCGATCTGCGACAGACTTGTCCAGACCACCTCGCGTCCCGCGGCTTCTTCGCGGTTCGGGTTCTTTCCGTCGACGAGCAGCATGTTGTGCGATTTGCCCTGTCGATACCAATTGCTGTGATGCGGGTCGTCATACGTCAGCCCGATCCCCGCGTCGATCGCCATCGCCATGCCGTAGGCGTTCATCTCGAAGCTGAGCGCGTCGTCGTGTGAGTGACCTCCGCCAGACGGACCGTGGTTGATCATCATGTAGAGCGCATCGCGCGACCAATCCGAGCGCATGATGGTGAACCCGCTCGATGGGAAGAACGTCGAGCGCTGCTTCGGCTTGTCACGATCGAGCGCGAGCGAGTTTGTCGCGGGCTGAGTGGACGGCGCCGCGGGTGGAAGAACGATATTCTCCTTCACCCACCCCATATCCCGGCGGTTGAAGAGATCGACGCCGTCCTGCAACAGCGCCGGCGGCATGGGCAAACGTCCGCCATCGTTGATCGCGGGAACGACACCATCCGGCGGCATCGCATACGTCCACCAGTTCAGCGTGCGCTCCATTGGCCCACGAAACTTTTCGATGATGCCCTGATATTCCGGCCGATCCTTCAGCAGCACCGCGAGGTTGCGCGGATCACGATACAGATACAACATGTAACTGCTCGGCACGCGCTCCTTGTGACAGCCGTCGTCGTACGAATCTTGAATCGTGTGCGCGATGAGCCGGTCGCTGCCGAGTTTGACCCAATCGTCCGCTTCTTTGAACTCGGGCACCATCAACCCGATGTGCGACATGCCATATGAGCCGATGATCTGCCAATTCCCCCCGCGGTACATGCGCTTCTCTTCCTGGTACAGCCAGCGCCCGGCGCCTAGAACCGTCTTCAGCATGCGCTCATGCGTCTGCGCGGGTCGCTCGTCGTATGGCAGGCAGTAATATTCGAGAAATGCACGGTTGCGTATCCCCAAGCCCAGCTCGTAATAAATCGCGTGAAGATCCGCCTCTTCGCCGTGCACTTTGTCGCGCTGCTCGTACCACTGGTTGAAGAGTTCATCGAAGCCGGCGAGATACTTCTGATCCTTCGTGAGAAGATACGCTTGAATCAGCGGCCGCGACCAGATCCAGTAATGGAAGCCGTATTTCCCCGCGTTGCCGAAAGCGGCGTTGAAATCGACGACGGGGCCGAACTGAATCGTGACGTCGCCCCAGCCGTTGATCTTGTGCGCGAGAAGGGCGTTCGCTTGATCGAGGACGCCCGCCTCGGTTGGCTTGAACGACGCCGCGGCGCTTTCCAATGTGCAAAGCAGTTGATCCGGATCCTGATACATTCCGCGCTTCGCGACCGTTTTCCAGTATTGGCCCCATGCCATGTACGCCTCGGCGAAGTCGCTTTGCTCGACGGCGCTGCGCACGGGCGCGAGCTCGGGTCGCGAGAGATCCAGCGCCGCGAACAGCTCCGGGTCGTTGATGTGGCGGATGGATTTGTCGAGATACGCGGCGTCCTTGCGGCGATCGTTTGGATCATCGCCCCAGCCCATGGCGGGATCGCGCGGGGCGCTGGTCGTGGTCGTCGTCGTGGTGGATTCCGCGCCGAACGCGAGCCTCGGTGACAGCATTATTGCGGCCGTCAGGCCGGTCGATTTGAGAAAGTCTCTGCGATTGAATTGCATGGTTTCCAGACAGGCGATCGATCGTGCTCGATTTGTAACCGGATTCGCTTGACAGTAAAAGTGTTGTCGCAAATTCGCTCGCGAGGAATCGTCATGCAACGCGTCTGTTTTCTGCTCAAGGTGAAGCAGGATCGATTGGCCGAATACAAGCGCCGCCACGCGCAGGTCTGGCCCGACATGCTCAAGGCCCTGAGCGAAACCGGCTGGCACAACTATTCGCTATTTCTCCGCGAAGATGGATTGCTCGTCGGTTATCTCGAAACCGAAGATTTCGATGCCGCCCTGAAAGGCATGGCCAAGCGCGACGTGAACACGCGTTGGCAGACAGAAATGGCGCCGTTCTTCGAAGAGATCGGCGAAGCCAATGCCGATCAGGCGATGGTGCGGCTGGAAGAAGTTTTTCACCTCGAGTAGCTGATGATGATCACGAGCGGTTGGCATCTTTCGGGTCGCTCAGAGCATGCGATCTTTACAAGGTGGCGAGGGCATCTTGCCCTCGCGAACGCGGCTATAGCCGCAAATGCGAGGGCGAGACGCCCTCGCCACGTATCGACCGCGTTGCGTTTGGCACGTGCTACACAAGTGCAGATCGTTTGATGACCGTCCCCCTTATTGACATCCGCAACATCAGCAAGGCGTTCGGCGGCGTGCAGGCGCTGGCGGGTGTGAGCCTCGACATCGCGCCCGGCGAAGTCCATGCGCTGTGCGGCGAAAATGGTGCGGGCAAATCGACGCTGATCAAGATCCTCGCCGGCTCGGTCACGCCGGATTCGGGCGAAGTCCTGATCGGCGGACAACCGCTGCAAGTCGGCAACGTCCGCGCATCGGAAGACGCCGGTATCGCGGTCATTCACCAGGAATCGGTCGCGTTTCCGCACCTGAGCACCTACGACAACATCTTCGTTGGCCGCGAGCCGAAAACGCTTGCCGGACTGTGGCTCGATCGCGCAATGATGCGCCGCGAGACCAAGAAGCTGCTCGATCGCCTCGGCGAACATTTCGATCCGTCGCGATCCGTCGGCGAACTTTCGGTCGCTCAACGTCAGATGGTCGGCATGGCGAGAGCGCTTTCGCGCGACTGCCGGCTGCTGATCATGGACGAGCCGACCGCTTCCCTCTCCGCCCGTGAAACCGAAGTCCTCTTCAAACTCATCCGCCAGCTCAAATCGGACGGTGTGAGCATTCTCTACGTCAGCCATCGCCTCGAAGAGATCTTTCTCTTGGCCGATCGCGTCACGGTTTTTCGCGACGGCAAGTACGTCGGCACGAAGCTGAAAACCGAGATCACGCAGGACGACCTGATCCGCATGATGGTCGGCCGCGAGCTGCTGCAGGTCGAGGGGATGGTGAAGAGTGAGACCGAACACCCCGGCGGAGAAGTGATGCTCGACGTCCGCGGGCTGACGCGCGAAGGAATGTTTCGCGATGTGAGTTTTTCGGTTCGCAAAGGCGAGATCGTCGGCATGGCGGGGCTCGTCGGCGCGGGGCGCAGCGAAGTCGCGCAGGCGATTTTCGGCGCGATGCCGCTCGATGCAGGCGTCGTGAGCGTCGCCGGTGAGAATCTTCGCAGCGGATCGATCGACGCAGCGCTCGACGCAGGAATCGCACTCGTGCCCGAAGATCGCCAGCACCTCGGGCTCGTGTTGCCGATGTCCGTCGGCGCGAATTTGTCGATGGCAGTCCTTCCGAAAATGACGCGCGCCGGCCTGCTCGCATCAGGAAAGGAAGAGGCGCTCGCCGGCGAGATGATTCGCGATCTGCGGGTGAAGACCGCGAACGCGCGCGTGCCCGCGGAAACGCTCTCCGGTGGAAATCAACAAAAGCTCGTGATCGGCAAGTGGCTCGCGACGCGCCCGCGGGTGCTCATGCTCGATGAGCCAACCCGCGGAGTGGACGTCGGCGCGAAGGCGGAGATCTACAAGCTGATCCGCGAAATGGCGAACGGTGGAATGGCGGTGATCGTGATCTCATCCGATCTGCCGGAGGTGTTGCTGCTGTCGGACCGCATCGTCGTGATGCGACAGGGCAGAGTCGCGGGCGAGTTGTCGCGACAGGACGCGACGCAGGAGAAAGTGCTCGCGCTCGCGATGTTGAATGCGAACACGCAATGACCGCGACGCCTGTCATCCTGAGCGAAACGAAGGATCTCGGGATGGCAAACGACTCTCGATATTGAGATTCTTCGCTTCGCTCAGAATGACAGCACGCAACTTTGATGGACGCAACATCCACCATCTCGATGGAGCTCGCGACGCCGACCTTTAGTCAGCGTCTGTGGCAGCTCGCCGCGCGGCGCGAGTATGGGATCGCGATCGTTCTCGCGATCATCATCGCGGGCGTCACGACCAAGAATCACGATTTTCTGAGTGGCGAGAATGTCCGCGATATTCTGATTCACTGCACCCAGCCGCTGATCGTTTCCTGCGGGGTGATGCTCGTCATCGTGACGGGGGAAATCGACATCTCCGTCGGCTCAGCGCTCGCGTTGCTGACTGCAGTCTTAGGCTGGCTCGCCTCGCCGACGCATTATCACTGGCCGGCGTGGGCGGCGATTTTGGCAACGCTTGCACTGGGCGCCATTCTCGGCCTGATCAACGGCCTGCTCGTCACGCTCGTGCGGATCCCATCGATCATCGTCACGCTCGGCATGCTCACGATGCTCCGCGGGCTAACGGTGATCCTAATGTCTCACCCGCGGCCGGACGGGAGAGCCGGGGACATCACGGATATGCCTTATTCCGTGCGATTTTTCGGCATCGGCAAAATCCTCGGCATCAGCACGAGCCTCTGGATTACCGCCATCGTCGTGGTCTTCACGGCGCTGCTCATCACGTTCACGCCGCTTGGTCGCAGAATCTATGCAGTGGGAAGCAATCCGCACGCGGCGCGCTTGTCAGGCCTGTCTGTCACGCGCGTGAAGATCTTTACGTTCATGTTCACCGGGTTCCTCGTCGGGGTTGCGACGATCGTCACGCAGCTGGCCACTGTGACGAGCGGACTCGGCCAGGGATTTGAGTTGCTCGTCGTGACGTGTGTGGTTGTAGGTGGCGTTTCGATCAGCGGGGGTGTTGGCACAATGATCGGTGTCGTGCTCGGGGTGATCCTGATTCAGATCCAATCGACTGTGCTCATCTTCCTCAAACTCGGCACAAACGCCGCCAACTGGAACCAGGCGATTCAAGGCGCGCTAATCCTCATCGCGGTGCTGATCGATCAGGTGGCGAGTCGGGGTGAAAAGAGAATCGGGGGCGGGCATTGATTTCGATTCGCGAAAGAATCTCGCCGTTCACGCATGAGATCGTGCTGCTGCTCGTGCTGATTGCGCTGATGCTGACGGCGGGGCATCTTGAGCCGAAGTTTGTTTCGAGCCGATCGCAGGAGGGATTGTTGTCGCACGTATGGGACCTGGCGATGCTCGCGCTGCCGATGACTTTCATCATCATCACGGGCGGAATTGATCTGTCAGTCGGATCGATGATGGCGCTGACGTCGGTGACGCTGGGGAAACTTTATATCGCCGGACATCATCCGCTCTGGCTTGCGATCCTTGCGGCGCTGTGCGTCGGCATCGCTTGCGGACTGCTCAACGCCATCTTCATCACAAAGGTTGGCGTGCATCCGCTGATCGTCACGCTCGCAACGTACTCCGCGTATCGGGGACTCGCGGAGGGAATCAGCCTGCCGGAGATTTATTCGGGGTTCCCGGATTGGTTCAGATCGCTCGGGCAGAACACGTACGGGTCGCTGCAACTCATCGGCTGGCTGTTCATCATCGCTGCCGTGTTTTGCGCGATCGTGCTGGCGAAGACGCCGTTTGGGCGATCGATTTACGCGATCGGCTTCAACGAGACGGCGGCGCGCTTCTCGGGTCTGAAGGTCAATCGCGCGAAGGTGATCATTTACACGCTTTCCGGCCTTGCGGCGGCGATCGTTTCCATCAATTATTCCGGCTTGCGTGACAATGCCCAGGCGAATGTCGGCCTGAACATGGAACTGGACGTGATCACCGCGGTGGTTCTTGGCGGAACGAGCATTTTTGGCGGCCGCGGACGAATCCTTGGTACCATTCTCGGCGTCGCGCTGATCCATGAGACGCGCGAATTCGTCGGGTGGCATTATCATCGCAATGAATACGTGCCGCTGGTGGTCGGGGCGCTGCTGATCGTTGCAGTTGCTGCAAACGCACTACTGATGCGAAGATCAAGTCGAACATGAAAGGCAGAAACATGGTGAGGATCGGACATTGGATCGGAAGTGTTGCGCTCGCCGCGGTGATTGCGCTCTCGGGTTGCAGCAAGAGCGAGTCGACCCATGAAAGCGCGTCGCAGCCGGCGTCTGCGATTAAGCCCACAGTGTATCTGCTGCCAAAGAAGAAGGGCGTTCCGTATTTCGAGACCTGCGCGAAAGGCGCGCGTGAGGCCGCCGACAAACTCGGCGTTGATCTCACCTACGATGGCCCGACGAGCGGATCCGCCGACGAAGCCGCGAAGATGATCGAGCAGTGGACGCTGCAAGGCGCCGACGTCATTGCGGTCTCCGCCAGCGATCCCGCGCCGCTGGCGCCGGTCATGAAGAGCGCCCGCAGCAAAGGCGTGCACGTCATCACGTGGGACTCGGACACGCCGGCGGATTCGCGCGAGTTCTTCGTCTGCCAGGCGTCGGCGGAACAGATCGGCAACGCCCTGTGCGACACGCTCGCAAAGGACATCGGCGGCGGAAACGCCGACAACGCCGACGGTGAAGTCGCGATCGTCACCGCCCAGATGACCGCCGCCAATCAGAACGAGTGGATCAAATACATCAAGGCGCGCCTCGAGAAGTATCCGAAGCTCAAGCTCGTCGACATTCAGCCGTCGAACGATGATCAGACAAAGGCGCAGCAGGTCACACAGGACATGCTCAAGGCGCATGCAAATCTGAAAGGCGTTTTCGCGATCAGCTCGCAGGCCTTCCCCGGCGCCGCCGAGGCGATCAAGCAGGCGGGGAAGGTCGGGCAGGTGCAGGTGACAGGCCTTTCCACGCCGAACGATATGAAGAAGTACGTGCACGACGGGACGGTGAAATCGGTCGTACTGTGGAACACCGTCGATCTCGGCTACCTCACGACATGCGTCGCCGACGCGCTCGCCAAAGGAACGCTGAAGAAAGGCGCAACAACCTTCAACGCCGGACGTCTCGGCGAAAAGAAAATCGACGGCGACGTGATCCTCCTCGGCGACATCATCGTGTTCAACAAGGACAATATCGATCAGTTTGATTTCTGATCGACGTGCACATGGTCGATCGACTTGCACCATGGGGGTGCTATGGGCAGTTTGTTGATGCTCGGTCTGGCCATGTTCCTGTCCTACGGATTCATGGCTTGGGCGCTGGTCTGGGCTGCACGGAAGGTGGGTTCCACACGCGCGCGGTTGCGCTTTGCAACGCTGGCAACCCTATTGATGTTCGCTCTCACGATCGCCCTGTCTCTCATGGAGCGATTCGTGAACTGGGGATCGCCGCTGACTGCTGGGGTGATCTCCCTGCTCATCCAACTCGGCGTGATCCCGGTGATTCTGCAGGAGGTGTTTGATCTGCGGGTAAAGGCGAGCCTGCGCATGTTTCTCGTGGTGATCGCTGCCACGGCTATCCAACTGCTCTTTGCAGTATTCGTGCTGAAGCGCCATTTCACGGAAGCGTTCGTCATGCCGACGCTGAGTATGTCGCCGACGATCGAGCCGCACGATCGCTTTCTGGCGAATAAGCTGCTTCATCCTCGCCGGTGGGATCTGGTGACCTACTGGAACGTCAGCAAACGCGAACCTGACCCGCAAGCCTACGTGAAGCGGCTGGTTGGGATGCCTGGGGAGCGATTGCGATTCGAAGGCGGCGATCTGTACGTGAATGATCGGGCTGTACAAGCACCGGCAGTGCTTGCCGGCCGCCTTCGTGCGTCACCAACGGGGATGAAGGATTACGACTGGCAGTACTCGGATGGCGAAACAATTACCCTCGGTCCGGACGAGTTCTTTCTCGTCGGCGATGATATTGGGATCTCGGCCGATTCCAGAATCTACGGTCCATCCAAAGCGTCAGCTCTGATCGGCGTGGTGGATGCAATTTACTGGCCTCCGAAGAGAATGAAGCTCCTACGATAGAATGTATTCGTGTTGCGTTCGATTCATTACATCATCGTCGCCGCGTATCTCGTGCTGCCTGTGGTGGCGCTGGTGGTGGATCTCGTGCGCGCGCGGAAGCGCCGCGGGCGGTTTCCGAGTCGCGGGCTGATCGTGAGCTTCAGCATGGCGATTTTTCTGGGGGCGGGGATTTGTCTAGCGTATGGGATGCTCGTCGGCGGGACGACCCCGATCGCGCAAGTCGCGCTCGCCTGCTATTTCGCGGCCGGACTGTTGTTGGTGCTGAAAGTGTTCGACTGGTCGCTTTCGCGGGCGCTGATGAAGCTGGCGCTGGCGTATCACGGTGAGGGGCCTTCGGCGCGGCGCGGATCATTGCTTGTGGATTGGATCGCGGCGCTCGCGCGCATTGCAATTCTGGTCGGCATCGGCCTGCCGTACGTCATGGCCGCGGCGATGACGTATCGGCCGAAGGTTCACGTGAGTGACGACCCCTCGCGGCAGCTCGGCTATCAATTTCAGCCGGTGTCGTTCCATTCGACGGATGGCGTGCCGCTGGCGGGGTGGTGGATCCCCGGCTTCAACGACGCCAAGAATCGCAACAACATCAGCAACGATTCGATCGATCGCACCGTGATCATCTGCCACGGCCTCGCCGCCAACAAAAGCAATCAGCTGGTCATCGCCCGCTCGTTCGTCCCGGCGGGCTACAACGTGCTCATCTTCGATTTTCGCGCCCACGGCGACAGCGGCGGACAGCTCTCTTCGCTCGGCGATCTGGAGCGATACGACGTGCTCGGCGCCGTGAAGTGGCTCCGCGAAAATCGAGGGGCGCAATCGCAGAAGATTTACGGCGTCGGCATCAGCATGGGCGCCGCGGCGCTCATCGCCGCGGCATCCGAGCCAACCGCCGAAGGCCGCGCGTTCGACGCCATCGCCGTCTACGACACATTCGACAGCCTGCCGATGCTCACGAAGCGCCTCGCGCGCTCGCGTTTTGTTCCGCCGCTCAGTTGGGCGATCTCCCGGTTCGCGCTGCCGTTTGCGTCGGCGCAGGTCGGCGTGAACCTCGATGATTTCATCCCCGGCGAAGCGATTCAAAACGTCTGGCCCCGGCCGGTGATGATCATCCACGGCGTGTCGGACGAGATCATCGATTTCCAAAATGGCCTGAACCTGTTCCACGACGCCAGTGCCCCCAAGGAAAAACTCTGGATCAACGGCGCGAATCACAATTCGGTGATCCAGGACGACAGCGCCGGCAAAGCGATCCGCGAATTCTTCGACGACGCCGAGCCGTTGCCGGTGATTTAGCGCAATGTTTAGCCCCTGCGGCCACGCGGGGTTTTTCACGAAGCCCCGCGTGGCCGCGGGGGCTAAACGAGACATGATCCTCCTCGATCGTCTACGCGAATTGTTCCCGAATGCCAAAACGCAAACGCTCAAGCGCATGCTCGAAGCGAAGCGCATCCGCGTGAATGGCTCCCTCGCGCGAGCGCTCAAACAAGCCATCGAACCGACCGATCAGATCGAAGTCACCGATCGCGCTAAGACATCACACGAAACCGCGGCGCTTCCCTTTCCGATCGTTCACGAAGACGACGACGTGCTCGTGATCGACAAACCGCCGGGCCTCCTCACGAGCACAAACGAGCGGGAAAAACGCCCGACCGCCCTGGCGATGGTGCGTGAGTACCTGGCAAAGAAGTCGCCGCGCGCGAGGCTCGGCCTGATCCACCGACTCGACCGCGATGCCTCCGGCCTGCTCGTATCCTCAAAGAACCCCGCCGCGTTCCGCTCGCTCAAATCACAGTTCTTCGAGCATTCAGTCCTGCGCGTGTATCACGCGATCGTGAGCGGTGCGCCGAATCCACAAAGTGGTCGCATCGAATCGAGATTGGTCGAACTGCCAGATGGAAAAGTGAAATCGACGCGACGCGCCAAAGCCGGCGAGCGTGCGATCAGCGACTATGAGACCATCGAATCACTCGGCCAAATCGCGCTCGTCCGCGTCACGCTGGAAACGGGAAAAAAGCACCAGATCCGCGTGCATCTCAGCGAGCGGGGCTGGCCGATCGTGAACGACGCGCTCTACAACCCCAAGCCGTCACGCGGCCGGCTGATGCTCATCGCCACGACGTTGGAGTTCGATCAGCCGCGGACGCGCAAGCGCATGCGATTCGAGTTACCGCTGCCGAAGGAGTTTGACGATCTGCTCCGCGTGCATCGCAAGTAGTTGGCTCGCTCGTTGCATTGCTTCATCGGGCGATGCAGGCGGGGAAAGCGGCTGGGCGCTCGCGAAGCCTGCTTCGATTGGATCCACGTTCGCGATCACACCCGCAATGAGCGCGGACCGGGCCCTCATCTCCTGAGCGACGCGCAACACGCCCATCGGTGTCTTTCCACCGAGGCTCGTTTGATCGAACCTGCCTTCCCCCGTGATACACAGATCCGCACCGCGCACCCGGTCGCGCACCTTCGTCGCCTCGATCACAATGTCGACACCCGGCCGCAGCTTGGCTCCCGCGAAGGCAATCAGTCCGAACCCGAGCCCGCCCGCGGCGCCGGCGCCGGGCGTTTGTGCCTCTGTCAGCTTTCCTGTTCGCGTCGCCAGCTCTTGCAACATTTGATCGAGCTGCTCGATCTGCTCGCGCGTTCCACCCTTTTGCGGACCAAACACACGCGCTGCGCCGTTTGGACCGAAGAGTGGATTCGTCACATCGCACGCGACGTCGATCGGAATGCCGTCGAGCGGTCCGCCTCTTCCATGCTTGATCAGCACGACGCGCGAAAGATCCTGCCCGCAGAGCGGCTCGGTCATCGACGTCGGCTCGCCGTCCTTCAGCAGCACGGGAAATCCGCACGCCTGCAGCGCGCCGATGCCGCCATCGGTCGTCGCACTTCCGCCGATGCCGAGCAGAATCCGTTTCGCGCCGCCTCTTACGGCTTCCACCATCAACTCGCCCGTGCCAAACGTCGTCGTCGCCATCGGGTCATACTGGTCGCGGCGAAGCAGATGCAACCCGCTCGCGGAGGCCATCTCGATGACCGCAGTCTGCTCGCGCGGATGCGCGGGGCGCTGCCCCGCGGATATTGGGAGCATCCCAAACGTCGCATCGACCTTCATCTCCGGAAGCGGTCCTGTCACGCGATGTGTAATGAGTTGACCGCCCGTCGCCGCGACGAGCGCCGCGGCCGTGCCTTCACCACCATCCGCCATCGGACAGAGGTCGATCTCCGCATCGGGCGCAGCATTTCGCACGCCTCGCGCGATCGCTTGCGCGACGTTCTCTGCGCTTAACGAACCTTTAAACTTGTCCGGCGCGATGACGACTTTCATACCCATAAGCGCCGCGTATGATACCGCCATGCGCCTTCGTAAACGTCATTCGCTCGCCGCCGTTCCGTTCTTCATCCTCGCGCTCTCGTGCAACGTCGCGCACGTCAACACGACCAGCGCCGCCGAGGCGGAAGTAAACCTGCTCGCGATGGGCGACTGGGGAAACAACGGCCCGGGACAGAAACTCATCGCCAAAACGCTGTCGCAATACGTGAAGGATGGCGATCGCAAATTCAGCGCGATGCTCCTCGCGGGCGACAATTTCTACGTGAAGCTCAGTGGCGTGAAAGATCCGCTCTGGCAGACGATGTTTGAAGATCGTTACGATCCGAGCGTGCTCAACTTTCCGTTTTACGCGTCGCTCGGAAATCACGATTACAAGAACAATCAGGACGCGATGGAGATCGATTACACGAAGGTCAATCCGCAGTCGCGATGGAAAATGCCCTCGCGGTGGTATCGCGTGGATCTGCCGAGCGATCATCCGATCGTCACAGTCTTCATGCTCGACAGCAACAAGCCGCTGATGCCGGAGGCGACGTGGCAGGCGGAGCTCACGTGGCTGAACACCGAGCTCGCAAAACCGCGGAAGGCCAATTGGGTGATGATGTGCGCCCACCATCCGCTGTTCAGCAACGGCGATCATGGCGACAATGGCGTGCTTCAGAAGGAGTGGGGGCCGCTCGTGCAGAAGTACAAGGTCGATTTCTACCTCTGCGGGCACGATCACGATCTGCAGCATCTGGAAGTGCCCGGGTGGAATGCGAGCTTTTTCCTCGTCGGCGGCGGTGGGGCGACGACCCGGCCGATGCGCGTCGACAAACGCGGGCCGTTCTCCGAATCGCAAATGGGCTTCGCGGATTTCAATTTCACCCCGACGCGCGCAACCGTGCGCCTCGTCGATTCCGCCGGACGCATCCTGCACGAGTTCGAAAAACTGAAAGACGGGAAGTCGCGCGTGCTCGTCAGCACCGCCAGCGACCGCGCAACCCCACGCACGGTGAAATCGATCACGCGCGGCGATCTCCCGGTCGGCGCTTCCACAACCAAACCCGCGACCAAGTCACTCGACGATTGAGGTGATTCATGGCGTTCACGCTTCAACTACAAGCCCAGGCTCCCAATTTCGACCTTCCCGGTGTCGACGGCCAGCGCTATTCGCTCGCGAGCTTCGCCGACGCCAAAGTGCTCGTCGTTGTCTTCTCGTGCAATCACTGCCCGTACGTGATCGGCAGCGAAGATCGAATGATCCGCTTCTACAACGACTTCGCCAAACGCGGCGTAGCGATGATCGCGATCAATTCGAATGAATCGAAAGATCATCCCGAGGATTCGTTCGAGAAGATGGTCGAACGGGCCGAGCTCGGGCGCTTCCCCTTCCCCTATGTGCGCGACGAAGACCAATCCGTCGCGCTGAAGTACGGCGCCTTGCGAACGCCGCACTTTTACGTGTTCGACGAGAACCGAAAGCTGCGCTACACCGGCCGCATGGACGACAATCCCCGCACGCCCGGCGCCGAAAAAACCCACGAACTCCGCGATGCAGTCGAAGCCTTACTCGAAGGCGAAAAACCGCCGGTTGAACTAACCAATCCGATCGGCTGCAACGTCAAATGGTGGGGCAAATCCCACCACTGGATGCCGCCGGAAGCGTGCGATTTGGTGTGAGTATTGCCGCCTCTCCCCTGGTGGGAGAGGGCAGGGTGCGAGAAGCGCACAATAGCCAGCGCGCGATCACCGCTACTCCGCCACCCTCGCCTTCCGCATTCCGGGGACCTCGTTCACTTGGTATTCTGTTTGTCGGAAGTCGCTTTTATACTCTCCGTAACGGAGAATGATCAGGAGTGTTTTTTCAATCATTGATCGTCGTAGCTCTCTTCATCGGCGTCGCCGCGACGATCGGACAGTTTTTGCGCAAACGGAAGGTCGTGCGGTGGTTGCGACGCAATCTTTTCGAGTCTGATCAAGCATTTCTGGACGGGTGCGGAGTCTCCGAAGACCGGCTCTCGCAGCGGATAGCGCCGCTCGAAGCCGAGCTTTGTCACTTGATTCAGGGCGCGATTGCTGCCACGCGCGGGCGTGACCTTACGCAACGATCCCAATGAGCGTGTCCCCCTCATCCGTGATCGCGTGGTTCGTGCCGTCGCCGCCGTCGAGGCGATCGATGCCGCTGTCGCCTTTGAGGTAATCGTCGCCGACTTCGCCAAAGAGGCGGTCCTGGCCGGATCCGCCATAGAGCGAGTCGTTGCCGTTTCCGCCGTAGACGCGATCGTTTCCGCTGTCCCCCGAGAGTGTGTCGTTTCCGCCGTTGCCGTTGAGCCGATCGCTCCCCGCACCACCAAAGATCAAATCCCGCCCGGCGCTCCCGGTGAGCGTGTCGTTCCCATCGCCCCCGCGCAGCGTGTCGTTGCCGCCCCCGCCGAAAACGTACGCGGCGGTAATGTTCGCGCCGATCGTGATGTCGTCGTCCCCGGCGCCTCCGTCGATTTTTACCGTGGTGATATCGCCTTGCTTGAAGTGTGTGACCTTTGCGTTCACGGTGAAGTCAATGTCGGCGCCGCTTCGCGTCAACGAGATCCGATCGCGTGCGTCAGTCCCCTGGACATCTAAAAGTCCCTGATAGAGGAGCGCCGGAGTCTGCACGCCGGCGCCACCCGTGATCCGTTCCAACCGAACCATTGGCGGCAGATCGGAGTCCAATCCAAAATCAATCCCCGCAACGGCCGTCACCGAATCGTCCGATGTTGCGGCGAGTCCGAAGCCAACATAAGTCGCCGTCGGGAATTCAATCGTGCCATGATCTCCGAATCGAATATCCGGGCTCCCATCTGCATTGCGCCTCGAGACGGTCGCGCCCCCATTGACGAAATCATGTCTTCCACCCACCCAGAGTTTGCCATCCGAACTGACCGCCAACTGCTGAGCAGGCGCCGCCAATTCGAACTCACCGGTGGCTACGCCGCGAGATGATGAAAGATGAAAGAGCGTCGGCTGATCGATGCTCGCGAGCACCATCAAACTGCTGTCGGGCAAGATCACCGCGTCCTGGATGGTCGCGAACGTCACCGAATGCGAAAGGATTCTCTCGCTGCCAGGACCGAACGACGGATCAGCCGTGCCATCGGGTTTCAATCGGTTGACAGAGAGCGTTGTGCCAGGAAATTCATTGTCGGGTGAGTCGGGGTCCGTGCCCGCGACGTAGATGTTCTGCGTCGCTGGATCGATCGCGATCGCGTCCGCGCTTTGCATAGTGATGAAGACTGCGCGTCCCTGGTCGCCAAAGCTCTTGTCAATCTTTCCCTTCCGAGTGATTCGATCGACCGCTCCGGACGGAGAAGCAAACTCATGCGTGTCGACGCCCGTAGCCAGCAATCGTCCGCTCGCGTCGAAGCACAGATCGCTCGTGAGGAAAGCACTTGGATGAAACGCGCCGAATGCGGCCATTCCATCGGTGCCGAAGGTTTCGTCCGGGCTGCCGTCCGGGTTAAACATTTCAACCCCGAGGGCATCGTTGTCGACCGCACTGAGGACGGCAACGCGGCCATCGTGGGGATCGACCGCAATCGCCTCTGCCAAATGATTGCGCGCGCCGGTTACGATGCCATGATCGCCGAAGCTCTGGTCGTAGATACCGTCGCGACCGATTTTGAAAATGTGGTAGCGCTCGTTCCGTTGGTTGACGAGAAAGAACAGGCTTCCGTCCGGCGCGGTTGCGACGAGACGGTTATCGAAGTTGCCCTCAATGGGAATCGTTTCGCTTCCATTGAGGCCAAACGCGGGATCAAGATCCCCCGCACTGAGCATCCGCCGCGGTTCGAGTTGGTCGATCATCCGGCCCCATTGGTGAAAGCCCCATCCGCGGACGCAATTATGCCGCGAGGGCGCGAGCATTGTCCAAAGGTTCTCGGTTTCTCACCTGATTTAATCGGTATGCATCGATGCGCCATCGGTGGCAAAACGATTGGACTCACGCATCCGGCTTCCGCGCCTCGCGCGTATCGTCCGCCAATTCGCTTTCTCGGCTGATCCCAAAAAGCTCCAGCTTCACGATGTCATTTTTGAACAGCAGGGCGACGGTCCAATCGATCATGATGCGGAAGCGACGGTTCCACCGCGGCATCTGGAAGAGATAATAGCTTCGCCAGATCCACCACGCGACGAAACCTTTCACGTGAAACTTCAGCACGCGGCCGACGCCTTTGAAATGGCCGAGCGATGCGAGCGTGCCGAGGCTTTGATACACGAACGGTTTGAGCGGCTGATTGTCTATCGCCGCGAGGATGTTGTGCGCGAGCACGCGCGCTTCGCGGATCGCGTGCTGTGCGAGCGGTGGATAGGGTTTGCCCTGCGGATCGGGAATCGACGCGCTGTCGCCCAGCGCCCACAGCTCCGGCCGATCTTTCACGCGCATCGTCGGTTCGGTGACGATGCGGCCTTTCTTGTCCTTCTCGACGGCGATGTCCTTCAGCAGCGGATTCGGGGCGACGCCGGTCGCGACGACGATCGTGTGCGAATCGATCGTCGTTCCATCAGGCAGGTGAATGCGCGTCGGTTCGATCTCTTTGACCGGTGTGCCGACACGCACGTTGATCCCGCGTTTGATGTAGACATTCTTCGCATATTCGCCGAGCTCAGGCTCCAGCTCCGGCAGAATCTTCGGGCCGGCTTCGATCAGCTCGAGGCGAATCTGCTCGCGATCGATGTGGGGGTATGACTCAGAGAGATGATCGAGGAATTCATCGAGCTCGCCGATCAATTCCACGCCGACGAGGCCGGCGCCGACGATCACGAACGTGAGCAGGGCCTGCTTGCGCTTGGGATCGGGCTCAACGTCCGCGCGCTCGAACAGCTCGATCACGTGGTTGCGAAGCAGGATTGCATCGGCGAGCGTCTTGAAACGCATCGCGTTGTCGGAGCCCGGAACGATCGACGTGTTGGTCACGCCGCCGAGGGCGATCACGAGGTGGTCGTATTCGATGTCGTGATTTTCGTCTTCAGAAAATTCGGTGTGGACGACCTTCTTCTCAAAATCAAGACCTTTCACCACCGCTTTGACGAACCGCACGCCTTTCAGCAGCGGCCGCAGTGGATTCACCGCGTGTCGAGGTTCGAGCACGCCAGAACCGGCTTCGAACAGCAGCGGCGTCATGAGGAAATAGTTATCGCGGCTGACGAGGGTGACTTCGACGTCATTTCGATGGCGCGTGAGCCGCCGCAGATGACGAGCGGTGTAAGTCCCACCAAATCCGCTGCCGAGGATGACGATGCGTTTCTTTGCGTCGGCCATCTTAATGTGGCACAGCCGCCCTCGGCTGTCCTCCGTGGAAGCACAGCCGAGGGCGGCTGTGAGACTATGAAGCAAGCCTCCTTCGAGGAATATACGGGATCACAAAGTGTCCCAATTCCCAAAGGAGGCTCGCATGTACAGCGTCGGAATCGATGTTCACGCAAAACGGTCGTCGATCTG
>JAICIO010000075.1 GCA_025924315.1 Phycisphaerae bacterium | reverse complement strand
TGCTGCTCAACCCCGATCGCCCGCGCCGGTGGGAGCCGCGAAAGTTGAAACGAAGGCTGAAGGAATACGACCTGCTTAAAGAGCCACGACAGAACCTAAAGGCAAAACACCGCGCGCGTTACGCTTAAGCGAATGGCATTCCACCACGTCCCCGTTTTCCTGCCCGTCACAACCGCTTGCTGCGCGAGCATCTATAGCAGTACATCCTGCAGAAGCGATGTGACATCTTTGGTCACTGCTGCTCGACGACCGCGTCCGACTCAGTCGGCTGATTGCCATTCCATGTGCACTGCTCGCTGTGCTTGTTTTCGTCTACGGACTGTTCGCTCCCGAGTCATTTTGGATCGGATCCGGTTTGGCGATCCTCTTCGCTGGCCTTGCCGTCGGGGTTTGGAAGCTGGGCGACTCGTGGAAGCTTCGGCAGGCGTTACGAAAGGCACAGGAAGGGATGCCCAATCGGCAGCGTGGGTTTGAAGTGGTAAAGAATCAAAGCCGAAATAAGTTTTAGCGATGGCGATGCGGCGCTCGACTGCCAGGCTCGACCCTCACCCTTACCCTCTCCCTTCCAGGGAGAGGGGATAAAGGCGCACTCACCGCAGCAGCGTCGCGGAGCGCTCGGCGCCTACGCTTACGATCTTGATGGGGGCGCCGACCAACTGCTCGAGCCGCTTCACGTATTGCTGGGCTTCTTTGGGGAGCTCTTCGAACTTGCGGACGCCAGAGATGTTGCCGTTCCAGCCGGGGAGGGTTTCGTAGATCGGTTCGACTTCGGCGAGGACGTCCATGTCGGCGCGGAAGTAGTCGAGGCGCTGGCCGTGCCATTTGTAGCCGGTGCAGATTTGGATGTGGTCTAATCCGCTCAGCACGTCGAGGAGCGTTAGAGCGATTTGCGTGATGCCTTGTAACTCCACCGTGTACTTCACGGCGACGGCGTCGAACCAGCCGCATCTGCGCGGGCGGCGGGTGGTGGTGCCGTATTCGTTGCCGCGTTCGCGGATGTATTCGCCGATGTTGTTGTTCTGTTCCGTGGGGAACGGTCCGCCGCCGACGCGCGTGCTGTAGGCCTTCATGATGCCGACGAAGTTTTGCACGAGCTGTGGTGGCGCACCGCTGCCCGTGTAAAGGCCGAGAGCCGAGCAGCTTGAGCTGGTCACATAGGGATAAGTGCCGTGATCGACGTCGAGCAGGGCGGCGTGCGCGCCTTCGAATACGATGCGCTTGCCTTGCTTGCCGTATTCGATGAGCAGATGGCCTACGTCATCGACGAACGGTTGAATGCGTCTTCCATAATCGCGGTACTGTTCGAAGATCGGCTTCCATTCCATCGGCGGAACGTCGTAGAGGACCTTCAGCACCTTGTTGCGCTCGGTGACGATCTGGCCGATCTTGTTCTTGAGCTTTTCCTCGTGCGCGAGATCCGCGACGCGAAGGGCGGTCGCCCGCTGCATCTTGTCGGCGTACGTCGGGCCAATACCCCGTCGCGTCGTGCCGATTCCGCCGCCTTCGGCGCTCGATTCGCGAGCGGCGTCTTCCTGCATGTGGTATGGCATCACGAGATGGGTCTTGTAGCTGATCTTCAGATTCACGGGCGAGATTGCGACGCCACGGCCGAGAAACTCATCAATCTCGCGAAACAGCACGGCCGGGTCGAGCACCACGCCGTTGCCGATGAGGTTCATCACGCCCGGCCGAAAAACACCGACCGGCAGCAGATGCGTCGCGTACTTTTCCTGCCCGATGCGGACCGTGTGACCGGCGTTCGCTCCACCGCAATATCGCACGACGACGTCGGCGTGTTCGGTGAGGAAATCGACAATCTTCCCTTTGCCCTCGTCTCCCCATTGCAGGCCAACAACACAAGAATTTCCATCGAGAAACGCGGTCACGGGTGATGCCTTTCGAGTAGATCAGCGTACGAGAGATCAGACGAACCGCGAAGTCGCGAAGCGCGCGAAGAAAACCGCGAAGGAATAATACCGGATGCGCCACAGAGGCACAGAGAGCGCCGAGCTAAAAACAAAGATCAGCTTCTTCCCTCTTTGTCTCTGTGTCTCAGTGGCAGAATTTCTTCTTCCTTCGCGTTTGTTCTTCGCGTCCTGAGCGCCTTCGCGGTTGCCTTTTCTTGTTTCGGGCCCAAGGCCGACGATGCGCGTACGTCCGAGCGCAAATTAGGCATGGTCGGTGGGGGTGTCAAGAAAGCGGGAAACCCGAATGACGACACCCGAATTCCGAATCAATGATTTTATGACCGAATGTCCGAACGATACGCGGATTTGGTCAATAGCAACCCGGAGGTCGAAAGAACATCCGCTTCCTTTTTCCGCTGGTCAGTGCCCAACCCGTCTGCTTCAATACCCTTGCGCAAAAAAGATATCGCTCGCATCGGCACGTTAATCGGCGCAAGGCGGCGATGAATGGAATGTTATGCCGCACGAATTACCCACAGCGGATGATCTTCGGCGCCTACGCGAAACTGTGCAGGAGCGGGTCAGTCAGCGGAATCGAATCGGGGCGTTCGCGACAGTCGTTGCAGCCCCCATACGGCTCATCGATGCAGCCTCGGCCGCGCGCTTTCACGGATGGACGATTTGGTTTCCGTTAGTCGGAGGTGCCATTGCTATGCTTCTCTGGGAGTTCAACCCTTGGCGCGTTCCGCGCGTACGATGTCCGGTATGTGGAGAGGATTGGGAGCACGACGAGTTCCTGCGATGGTCACAGTGCGAGAAGTGCGGACTTCGACTGTCTGCGAGTGCGGCATAACCACGTACTGCAACGGACCGGCCGGGCGGAACCGTCCTTGTGATTCCGCCGTGGCTCGGCGCCCGGCCGACCGTTGAATGCTGGTCCGTTATGGCCTTGGAACTCACCGGCCACCGAGTGCGTCTAAGACGGAAACGATCCGGGAGCCACATGTTCCGTTATGTCCTGATTTCCATTGCGCTCGCGCTTGGCCTATCCGCAACTCTCGCAACCGCCAACGAACCACTCTGGACGGACGCGGAACGGGCAGAAAGCTCCACCGCCGTGCTGGTTGGCACGGTGCAGTCGGTCGAGCGATCGGGGGAACTGAACGATCGCGAAGACTTGTACCGCGCGGTGGTGACGATTGAGAAGGTGAGGAAGGGCGACGCGGCGCTGGGCCGGGAAGGCGAACAAATTGCGCTCTACTTCGAGCATCCCAAGGATGCCGTGCTGAGCAAGAGATGTCCCGAATACGTCGGACTCAGATCCGATGAGCGTTGCACGTTCTACGTCCGGGTCAGGAAGGTCAATCAGGAATGGCGTGCGTTCCTGGAGATGGGTTCGGACGTGCGCGAGCGTGGGGCCAAGGCGTCCGCGACACAACCCGCCGCTGGAGCGGACCGTGGCGGCGGGTGAGCTTCTCGTGTTTCGAGAGCGCGGCGTGCGCCGTGGCGGGCGCTCAACGGCACGACGTCATGCGGCCAGCGCATGGTCGGAGCACGAAGACAGCACGATCGTGACGGAAGGTGAAACATGGCTAATAAATCTTTGATGGTGGCAATCGCGTCGGCGGGACTGCTGATGCTGCTGCTCGTCCGCGCGGCGCTGGCCGATCGATCGACGCCGTTCGTGGAGGACACCAAGGTCGGGGACGTGAAGACGGAACACGGATGGGTGGTGGCGCTGGACCCGGCCAGCAAGTCCTTTATCGCGCTGGTGACGACCGATACGAGCGAGTACGTGGCCGTGGACGCGGAAGCCGCGGGGGGCGTGGTTACTCCGAATGTGCTCGGCCGTCCGGCGCTGATCACGGCGGAGGTCCTTGCCCGTCCAGACTCGAAAGAAAAAAGCCGAGGGCGGATCAAGATCATGAAGGTGGAAGTAACCGATTCCATGAGCAGATGAAGGCGCGAAGGCAAGAGGCGCGAAGGCAAATCCGAATGACGAAACCTGAATGGCGAGTCAATGATTGAATGCTCGAACGCTCAAAACGCGCCCGCGTCTCGTATCGTGAGCCGAATGGACCTGTAGAATAGCGCAGTTACCAGCAACTCGCGATTCGTACGACGAGGGACGGTGGTCGTGTTTTCCTTCATCATGTCATGGCGAGGTTCGCTCTGTCTTGTTGTCTTGCTTCTGATGTCGGCGCTCAGCGCGGCGAGTGCGGCCGACAATGCTTCGACAAAGCCCTCAACCCCGCCCGCCACCACCAACCCCGCGCGCGAGCGACGGATACAGCGGTTGCTCGCGATCCGGGCTGCCACGGTGGCCGCCTACCACTACGCCGAGGCGCACGATCACGCCATTCCGACCACGGAACAATTGGCGAAGTACATGGGCATCGCAGCGAAGGACTTTCAGTACCGCGTGGTGCCCAGCGGCTCGCTCGATAAGATGAAGAGTGTGCATGGCGATTGGCCGGTGTTGATTGCCGAGAAACATGGTGGGGAGAAAGGCGAGTGGGCGTTCGGCTTCGCTGACGGCCATTGCTCCCTCGGGTCCGAAAAAGTCGTATCGGAAATGGGAAGACTCTGGTGCGCTTCAGATCATCCTGGAAGCATCGACAAAGCCAACTACCGCACCTTGATCCGTGGCCGGATCCGGTTGACTGGTTATGCCCTCTAGCAACTTACTTCCCGCCGATGCTTCGGACGCGACAATCCTTGCCGCTGTTGATCGGTGGGTGGCGCTGCTTGAGGCGGAACAATACGATGCAGCGTTCGATGCGACAGAGCAGGACCCTGCGATGCGCTGGACGCCGGACTTGATGCGTCAGGTCATCACGCTGTACGGCGATGCGGAGCCTGGCCAGAAGGTGACACTCGACGGTAAGCCTACGGATATCAAGCAGCGGAGGAGCGTCCAGCGGTTTGCGAAGAACAAGTCGGGCCTCGTGGGTCACGTCTGGTACGACTTGAACATCAATGGTTGCGCGTCAGATTTGTCGGCGACGTTCGACCTTCGCGCGGAGCCTGACGGTTTGGCGCTGGTTCTCGATGACATTCACGTGATGTGACCGGGAAGGAACTAGCAGAGGGGACTCTCACTTTATTTCTCGCAGTTATGCAATCTGAAGCGCCCCGACCCGCGATCTATGCCGACGACATGGGCATCCACTTCCTCCGAAGCGGCCGCGACGACGTTATTGTCGACTGGGGCGAGATCGCTGAGGTTTGTGCCTTGCGCGAGAATTACGAAGATGGCACGCCGTTCATCGAAGTCTTCATTGATCACATCTCAGGCGTGGACTTCCGATTTCACAGCGTGGAACTGGGGTACCAGCAAACGACGGTTGAAATGGAAAAGCACCTGATCGGCTTCCGACGTGCCGCGCTGGAATCCGTTCGGACATTCGAGGAAGAGGGGCAGACGATCCCGGTCATCTGGAAGCGGGACGAAGGGCTCCAGCCGTTCGAGTTGCGGCCGCTGAAGGTCGATCCGCGCGAGCCAACCCCGGAAGAGCGCGCCCAGATGGAACGCGCGCACCTGGCGTCGATCGCCACTTGCGAGAAGATTCTGGGTCGCTCGCTGACGGCCGACGAGCTCGCCTGCGTCGAGACGGGATTCGAGAACGGCCGCATCGTCGGCAGTATCGCGTCGCCGCTTTGCCACTTGCTGGTGAAACATCAAGGCGGCGGATGACTGAAACTAACCGCAGACCTATGAGCGAGAAGGATCGAGTATCACCGCCGACACCATTGGATTACGCGACGCCCTCGAAGGGGCGTGGCGATCCATCGCTTGGCGTGGTTGTTGCCGTTCTCGGCGTCTGCGCGGGGCTATTTGGGGTGCTGATGCTCCTCGGCGGACTTGCCGGCATGATTAACGAGTGCATGCAGAGCAATGGTCGAGACCGCGCGGGGCATCTGTTCGGACCCGCGATATTTCTCCTGGTCGGCGCTGTTTCGCTCTACGTGGCGGTTCGCTGGTGTCGTGGCGGCCGCCGGCTTATTGTCTGTAGATAGCTACGAACAACTACAGGGACAAATAAAGACGGATGGTCCGACAGTCGCCTTTTTTGTTTCGTCGCCGTCGATTCGGTCGTCTGCGTTTTTCTCGTCGGTATAAGCTGGCGCGGAGTTATCGACATGCTCTTCGCTAAATTACTCCTGGCATACTGCGTTTTCGCGCTCCTCCGTCAGTTGCTGACTGGCAAGGCATACGGCGGTGGGCTCCGAATATTAAAAATCCGGCTGAGTGAACGGCCAGGTCAGCGCGTCTGGTGGGGGCCGACGTGGTACTACAAAGACGAATGGCCGCAGGGGTGGTGGGGCGGACTGATCTTCAACGGCCTCCTTATCGTCGTTCTTGTCTTGATCATCTCGGGAAAATTTCCAAAACCTCCTTCGCAAGAACGACAAGAACTGCTGGCCCGTCTCGTTTTCGAGTTCATCGGCGGCCTCGTAGCCGTTTCGCTCATCTGGCACCTGTGCCGCCTGATCTGGACGCCAAGTCGCAGCGAGCGAAAAGTCCTCGGCGTTGGATCGCTAAGAACGGTTAGTATGTATGTCGCGTGCGTGCTGTCCGCGGCGATTATCGCGGTGATGAATCTGCGGACGGGTTACCGACTGTGGTTTCTGTTCTTCATTCCGTTCGGGCTGCTAATGCTGGGACTGCTGTCAGCGCAGATCGACTCCGGCCAATCGACGATTCAAAGGTCACGGTGGTGAGCGCGGTTAGGCTAAGCCACTGATCGGATTATGTTATGTCGCGACGTCGTGTGCCCGCGAATCCTGGGGGGTTGTTTCCGTTCGTCTGCTGTGACTGCCGGCGATCGTTCAAGCGGCCGTTGAATGGCGTCGCGCCGCGGCCGTGTCCGTTGTGCGGGCGGCCGGCGCCGTGGGTGCATCGGAAATTCAAGGCGCCGAAGGCAACCGACGTCGCCCAGTGGGAGAAGGTTCGCTTCCTCATTCAGCATGGCTTTCTGTTTCACTCGTTCGGCGACGGCCGCGGGCACAACGTGCGCTATCCGGAGACGCTCAAGGAAGCGCGAACGTGGGTGAAGCAGTGGGCTGATAAGGCCATTCGGTTCGAGGCGTAATCCGAAATTGAATCGCATGACGTGACGCGATGGATTCTCCTCCTTCAATGTCCGAGGGCAAAGAACTGCGTGCGGCGGTATGCCGGGTGCTCGACCTCAAGCGCGACGCTGAGCTGCGCGGCCGGGAACTGCCGCTGCTCAAGCTCTCGTGGGTGCAACGACAGGAGCGCCGTGCGAAACCGCTGCTGCTGGTGCTCGTCTTCGGCATCTACCCACTGAGTCAGTTCGCGGCGATCGTGGCGATGAGACCCTTGGTGCTGCGAAACCCGTGGTACGCGAGCGTGCTGATCGCGTGGGCAATCGTCTCGCCGCTGGTGGTGTTCGGGTGGGGATGGCCGAAGATCTATCGCTGGTACTCGCTCGTGTGCCCGTACTGTGAGGCCATGGTGAGCGTGCTTCTCCCAACGTTGTCCGAGGAGTCGGCTGTCGACGTAGAACGGATGCGCCGTTGCCGCTCATGCCGAGCGGTCATCATCGATCCGGAGGCGTAGAGCATCACGGAAGCGGACGGCGTGGCGGCGGTAGAATTCGCGTGTCGTCGAACGTGCGCGCATTACGTTGTTCCGGGAGCCACTCTATGACCAAAGTGCACAACGTTATCCTGCTCAGCGTCGGTTTGCTGCTCACGCTTTTCGGCGTGGGCGTCGGTTTATCTGGCACGACTTCGGAGCATGACCTCTTCATCACCGTGACGACGCTCGTGCCCGGCTCCGTCATGGCCGCGACGGGTTATCTTGGAGTGCTTATTCAGAATGGGCCGCGGAACAGGGGCGCATGATCGTAATCCCATCAAACGAACGGGGACGTCATGTCACTGGAGTTGATCGATCGTCTTTTAGCCGACACCGATCCCGTGTTCGAGTGCAAGGCGATTCGTGGCGTGCCGGACACTGAACGGCACATTGAACCGCTGGTGCATTTGGCGAACCCACCGTGCGCGGATGCTCTCCTTCAGCGGATTCCTGACGTTCCGGGCAAGGAAGCGGCCGAGGCGTTTTATCGAAAGTACAACGGCGTGCTGCTTTATACGGACAGAGCGACGGAGACGGCGGGTGTGGAAATTTTCCCGATCGATTGGTGGCGCGAGCGAACGGCGTCGATGGTTGATAGCTGGACGTTTGATGAGCGGAGTTGTCCGGGTGGCGGGATGTCATACGGGCGAAACGACTTCATCGCATTTGCGCATTCGCGCGGCGCGAGCAATTGCATTCATTGGGTGCTGCGCGGTCCGCGTGCCGGTGCAATTTATGGTTGGGATTGGACAAGCCCACCCGGCCGGGACGAGCCGCCGATGGCCGAGACGTTCGCGGATTTTCTGAAGCTTCTTTTCGACCGGCCGGTGTATTTCTTCAATGAACTCTACTCGTGCAACACTCACTTTACGAACGAGCGGCCGCTGGTGGAGTGGCTGCCCGATCGATATCTGCCCGACCGCCAGCAGCCATCGGTGGGTCGCTAATCAGTAAGACGCAAGAGGCATGAGCTGCGACCTAATTACATCCGGGTTGTTCACTTCGTGACTGCGTTGCCTTCCTGCCGCGCTTCTTCGCGCCGTTTCTGCGCGTTTCGAAAACAAATTTTTTCCCATATATTTCCGAATTGACATTGCCGATATGTGCGATAGTCTCCCCGCGATTCGGATCGGCAACGGTCCGCGGGCAGGGATCTTTTTGAGGCACGGATGCCTTGCGTGAAGATCCCGAAATGATGGGCTCGGGGCGGAGTTCCCGGCAACCCTTGCGGGAAATCCACTCCTATATGAATTGTTCATTTTCCATTGTTCATGGTTCATTTCTGCGCGCGCAACGCATGCAAATGAGCAATGAAGAATCAACAATGAACGATCGAAGAGTGGGACAATGCGAAACCCAGTTCTCGACCTGCCTCTGACGGCGGTCATGCGATCGGAGATCGCGCTTCCGCTGCAACACCTCCTGAAGGTTTACACCGTCGGCAGCTTCCTCGCCGCGTGGCGCAGTCCCAAGCGCCAGCGCGAAATGGAACGGCTGTTCGACACGCCGCAACAAGCGCGACACGCGGCGACGATCTGCGCCGCGTGGCTCGGCTTCGAAACGCCGCCAACGACCGCGGAAGATGTCGCGGCCGGGTGGTGGCGGAAGGATGAGGCGGTTCGCCCTGCGGTGGCGTGAATGGCGAAGAAGTCAGTTCGTAGGGTGCGCTTTAGCGCACCGGTTATTTCTTTCGCGCGCACGATGAATAACCGGTGCGCTGAAGCGCACCCTACAACCGCGATCGCTGACCTCTAATCCTTCTACCACTGCGCTTCTTCGAACGGGCTGCTGGGGGCTTTGAGCTTGGGTTTCGGCAGCATCCGGAGCATTGCGCCGGCCATTCCGGCGTCGCCGGATCCGCCGACTCGCATGTTCAGCGGGGAGCCTTTCACGAGGGTCAGCTGCGAGGCGTGCAGTTCTTTCTTCGTCTTCGCCATCTCTAAGAACTTTTCCTTTGAATAGACCTGCGGGGTGAGGAGCTGGACGAAATGTTGCGGCAGGTGATAGGCGACGGCGTTTCCGCCTTCGTCGACTTCTAAGAGCGGCGCGCGCGTGGGGGTGATGAGCGCGGCGGCCGCGGATTTCTCGGCGGATTCCATCAGGGCGTCGATGTCGGAATAGGCGACGACGGGTCTGGCGGCGTCGTGGACGAAGACGTGCGTGGCTTCATCGGCAAGTTTTTCCGAAGCCGCGGCGATTTGATCGATCCACTTCGGTCCGCCGCTGATGACTTTCACGCCCGCGAAGCCGAGATGCCCGCCGAACTTTCGCTTGCCTTCTTCCAATGCTTCTGGAAGAAACGCGAGCTGAATCTGTTTCACGTTGTCGCGATTGAGGAAGAGTTCGACGCTGCGGAGGAGCGCTTCGCGGCCGTCGACTTTCACGAAGGGCCCACCGGCCTCGGCGGCCTGTCCGGGCGGGGGAGCCGTCAACACAACAACGCTGAAAATCGACATGGTCGCTCCTTGTGACTTCCGCGCACCACCCATTTGGTGGCACAGACATTCTTGTCTGTGACGGGGCAAGGTATTCGTTGACCCGTGTCGGTCGTGGAGCACCACGCCCGATCACCGACAGGAATGTCGGTGCCACCAGAGATCGCGCGCTCAACATCAGATGATACTCGATTGGGAGAAAAAACCGGCGGCGCGCCGAGAAGCGCGCCGCCGGTCTCCGTCTGTCACGTTTTCTGGGACGACTTACATCTGCGAACTACGGAAGCGTTTTCGAAGCGTACGTGTCTTCGAAGTGGCACTGGTCCGCCTCTGAGACGCCCATGCCGTTCGCGCCCCAGCCGTAGCTGATGTACCCGCCGATGTGCCCGGCGGTAAAGATGTTGTGGATCGCGGTGCAACGCGTTTTGATCGCGTTGTCCCAGCCGGCGTAGCTGGCGCCCGAGCGACCATACCCTGTGCCGTACACGGTGTTGCCGTAGTGCTCGCCGAGGTAAATCATATCGTACGGCACGCCCCGAGCGTGATACGAATCGACGTACGATTGATATTGGCTCTGGCACCAGCTCACGCTGTTGCCACTGCCGTTGACTGCTTCGCCGCCAAGATATCCCTCGATGGCGATGTGCGCGTAATTGGAAAGCGACGTCCAGTCGGCGTCGTTTCCCGTCGGGTTCTTGAAGGGACTCCAGAAGATAATGGCGTGGTTGTAGGTGTTTTTGAGCCGGTTGCACACCGCAATCACGAAGGCTCGATAGTTGGGATCATTGGGCCAGGCGCTGGCGGAGATTTCATTGATGTTCAACCACTGAGGCACGCCGCCGGTGCTGCTGTCGTTGGTGACGCAGTAATTCTGGATCGCGTCGGCCGCCTGCGTGGCGGTGTACGTCTGGTACATGCCCTGGAAATCATTGTAGTAGACAGCCAGGAAGTTGCCGGCCGCGTTCAACGTGGCGCGATTCGCGTCCGTTGACATGCAGAGGATATGGCCGTTGGTCGTCGTGAAGTTGAGGTGAGCCAGATTGTTCGACGTGAAGTGTGGATCGGCGCCGTCGGCGCTGTTGACGATGGTTGCGACGTCAAAGCGTCGGTCGGCCAATCCAAAAGCAACGGATGCTGAGACGAACAGTAAAACTAGAAAACACACAAAAGCGCTGCCGCTGCCGCGGAGAGCGTGTTTCATAGAACGACCTCCAAAAGAAGTGAAAAAAGAGGACGTGACAGAGCCCGGTAAAGGCGTGGGTAAGGTACTAACGATCGTGCGCGTTTTGCAAACAATAAATAGTTACGAACATCTCGTTGCGGGCGTGCGCCGGCGCATACAATTCGCCGTTCAATCAAGCCAAAGTAGCAGTTGCATTCAATGGCTCGGGCCCGGCCTTGAACTTTCCCCGGCTTGCATCGGTTGAGATCAGGGAGTGGGAACCAGTGGCCGTGTTCCACGTATTGCACAGCCTTGTCCGCGGTCAGCGTTATCTTTCCGTTCTCTGCGGCCAGCGATCGCGCGTGACCCATGATGTCTACGATGGTCACGGGATTTTGGCGTCCGACGTCCAGCGTTACCTGCTTCGCACCCGCCTGCGTCCAGACCGCAGTTACGATTGTGCCGTTTCGATCGAAATCGTACGCCCACACGTCCTTTCCCAGATCGGTCAAGCGGCGAAGCGGTTTTGCGCCTTCGAGTTCGTCGATGCACACGGCCATCGCGTTGACTGTCGGCTTGGGCGAAACGTGGTTCGTGGTGAACGGATGCTGGTCCACCTCGAGATTGAATTGAAAGCCGTACCAATTGTCGCGGTCGAAGTCGATGCTGAAGAAGGGAAAGAACACCCGCACGCCTTCGCCCTTGAGGATGATCGCCAGTCGCGTCACGAGTTCGGCTTGCTCGCGGTAGATGATCTGCGTGCCGCGCACCCCGCGGAACGTCGCTTCAGTCACAAAGATCGGCAGCACCTTGCCGTGATTGTACTTTTCCATCAGCGCGCGGATCGCGGCGAGCTTGCCCGGGTAGTCGTTTTCTTCTGGCGTGGCGACGCCCTGGGCATAGCCGTGCGTTTCGATGGCATCGAGATATTGAAGCACGCCGGCCTTGAAGATCTCCTCGAACCACGCCGTGTCGAGCGTCGACGGACAGGGTCCCATGATCATCGCGTCTGGGTCGAGGGCTTTGACGGTTTCGCGCTGGCGCTTGTACAGCTCGACCACATCGGCCGGCGTGTAGTGCGGACTAAAGTTAACGGGCGGCATGTTGAGGTTGACTTCCCATGCCGCGCCGTAAATCCGCGGCTGCATTTGCGGGTAGCGGTGCATCTCGACTCGCACCTGATCGCGCACCATTGCGAGATAATCGTCCCAACTCGCGTACGCCGGCACGGCGTTCGGGTCGGGATTCCTTGCCCACTTCGGCGCGGACTGTCCTGTGAACGGAAGAACGTGCATCTCGTACACCGGCGCCGGCGCCTCGGCGAGCAGCTTCTTCGCCCACGGCGCGATGCCGTCCTGCGAACGGTCCGGCCTGGTCGTCGGCTCTACCCACGCCCACTGGGTGTATGCCATTCGCCACGTGGCGCCGATCGCGTCGTCGAGGCCCATGTAATCGCCGTGCATGCCGAAGAAGGCGTTGCGCCCGGCGCGTTGCATAAGCGCGAGGCTCTGCTCGCGCGTTCGCGGGAGCACGGCGAATGTCGCGATGCCCTGCGGTTCGGTGCCGCCGCAGCGCAGGCAAGAGCGGTCTTCGAGGTCCTTGCCGGCAGTGTCGGTCCACCACGTGCGCAGCTCGTAGAAACCAGTGGTCTTGGGCGTGAGGTTGAGCGTGTATGACTTTGAGCCGTCGAGCGTGACCGTCCCTTCCTCGACAACATGCTTGAAGAAATCTTCGACCGCGTAATGGAAGCCTTTGGCGGCCGTGGGCAATGTGCCGCCGGGTGTGAGCGTGACCGTGACGGTTTCGCTCGGCTGAAAGAGGTTGTTGCGCTCTTGCGACGACGCGAAGGACAGCCACGAATGGTATGCCTGCTGCGCGTACGTGCTGAGCTGGTCGAGATAGATCGCGCCATTGCCCGCGGCGACGAGGAGGCTCACGCTATCGATTTGCCGCGCGGTCGCGGAGTCGAGTGGCGTATGACCGTTCATGAACTTTTCGAACGGAATATCCAGCTCGACCGTAGCCCGATCGGGGAATGTCGTCTGCATCGTGTAGGCGTATTTCTTTCCGCCCGCATGAACGCTCAATTGCATCCACCATTCTTTGCCCTGCGGCGCGCCGAGGACGATGCGCAATCCGCGCGCGTCGCTCCCAATGGAGCCGGCCGGCAACGCACGTTCGAGCGTGAATAACGCTGGCTTGCCGTCCTCTTTCCGTTTGAAGTTGATCTGCAGTAGCGAATCGCTCACGCCGGGCACGGATTGCGCGGTCATTTCAAAACGCAAGTTGTCGCTGCTGTGCGCCTTCCAGACATTGGTGCTGGCCGGACCGAAGTCATCCAGCACCTGCAGTTCCTGCACCGGTCCAAGCACCGTCTCATCGGCGCGGCAGACAAGCGCTGCGGTCAGTATTAGCGTCGCCGCCAGCATTCCGCTCCGCGAGCAGCGGTCCCACAATGTCGCGCCTGTCATCGAGCCTTCATCGTAATTCGCTGCCCGAACCTTTGACAGGCGCATCGGAGGCTGGAATCCGCGATCCGGCACAGCAGTTGCTCTTACCTGTTTACGGTATGCTGCGATTTCACTATCTCGCCCTCGCGCTGTTGATCGCGTTGATGCCACCGGCAATTTCGCACGCTGCGAAGGCGCCCGCGTCTGCGCCGGCGACGGCGAATGACGTGCTGGAGTATCTGAACCACAGCATTGACTGGTATCACCGCATCGAAGCGGTCGATCCGGCGCAGGCGCATTCACAGGAGCTGTTGCTGCGCGCGAACGTCTGCGACAATGCAAAACAGGTTGTGAAACTTGGGTTGCAATTCGCCCGTGCTGAGGCGGCGATGCTCGATGACGCGGGCGCTGCTGGCGCCACATCGACGACAACGAACGCTTCCGTGAAGGGCGGGGCGAATCTCTCGCAGCTCGCCGCGAAGGCGGCGGCGCGGGTGCAATCACTTCAAACGCAAATCGCACAGCTTGAGACGAATCTCCAATCGGCGGCGGCTACGTCGCAACCGGCGCTTTCGCAGCAGCGCGATCGGCTGACCGCGCAGCTCAATCTCGCCAAAGCACAGCAGGAGGTGCTGACACAATACGCCGGATTCGTCGCCGCAGCGCAATCCGGCGACAGCACCACGCTCTCCGCGAAAATCGATGCGCTCGCGCGGTCGGTGCCGGAAGTCGACGCGGATAATTCGTCGGCCGCGAAAGTGTCGGACGACAATAGCGCCAGCAACTCGGACGAATCCGGCAACATCCTCAGCATCTTTCGCGACTTGTTCACGATGAACGGCCGCATGAGCGAACTAAGCGGCCTCGTGTCTGAGTCAGGGCGCTTGGCCGAGGAGAACGAAAAGTTTCGCGGGCCGATCCGAGCGCAGATTATGGACGCGCTTCACCGCGCCGATCAGCTCGCGGCTGCAACTCAGCCGGCCGACGCATCCGAGCAGCGGGCGCAGCTCGAAGCGCTGACGGCACGTTTCAAGCAGCTCTCCGCCGCGGGCGTGCCGCTCGGCGAGCAGCGCGTGATGCTCGACTCGGCGAAGCAAAACCTGGCGAACTGGAAATCGTCGATTGCGCGTCATTCCACGCGATTGCTCCGCGAGCTGCTGATGCGCGTGGCAGTCCTTGTCGGCATCATTTTCGTGATCGTCATCGGCGCCGCGTGGTCGAAGCGCGCGACGATGCGCTACGTGCACGATCCACGGAGGCGCCGGCAGTTGCTCGTCGTTCGCCGAATCGTCGTGGCCGCCATTGTCTCATTCCTGATCATCATCAGCGTGGTGAGCGAATTCGGCTCGATCGCGACCTTTGCGGGTCTCATCACCGCGGGCATCGCCGTCGCGCTGCAAACGGTCATCCTCTCGGGCGTCGCGTATTTCTTTTTCATCGGACGCTTCGGCGTGCGCGTCGGCGATCGCGTGACGATCTCCAACATCACCGGCGACGTGATCGAAGTCGGCGTGTTTCGTCTGTACCTGATGGAGCTCAGCGGCAAGCCAGACCTGCATCCGACCGGCCGAATCGTCGTCTTCTCGAACTCGGTCCTCTTCCAGCCGCAGGCGTTCTACAAGCAGCTCCCCGGCGCCGAATACACGTGGCACGAAATCACGTTCACATTGTCGCCCGACACCGATTATCGCGTCGCGCAGAATCGCCTTCTCGCGGCCGTCGAATCGATCGTAAATCAATATCACGACGCGCTGATCTCCCAGCACGAGTCCGCGACGAGGCGATTGCAGATTCAGCTCGACGCGCCCAAGACGCAGGCGCGATTGCGTTTCGTCGACGCGGGGTTGGAGCTGGTGATCCGATATCCGGTCGAGTTGAAAAGAACCGCGGAGATCGACGATCAAGTGACGCGAAAGCTGCTCGAAACGGTGAACGAAGAACCGAAGCTGAAGCTCGTGGCCGCGAGCACACCAAGCCTGCAACCCGCAGCCTAATGTGGCACAGCCGCCCTCGGCTGTGCTTCGGTGCCGAAGGAAGCACAGTCCCGACGGCTCGGGACTGTGCCACATGGTTATTGCGTGATTTCGAACTCGATCTCGTGCTGTGCGGTGGGTTTGATCGTGATCAGCGGAAACTTCTTCGGAGCAGGATCATTCAGCTTGAGCTTGTTGAACCCGGTCGCGAACAGCGGGGCGTAACCATCCGGTTCCACTGAAGCGATCTCACCTTTCAGCACGCGAAGGCTCGCGTGTTTGTCCCACTTCAAAGCATTTCCGTTCCGCGTCGGCAAGCTGTCGGAAAACCACTTCCAGTCGTTTGAAGTGCTTTTCACAACCCGCACCTTCCCCTCGCCGCGGTTCAGTTCGATATCGAGTCGGTTGGTTCCATTGTCGTGAGCGAGGATCGTCGCGATGCCGTTTGCATCCTGGATGCTCTGCACGCGGAAATCTTTGATCGGGTCGGACAATCCCGGCTCCATCAAAACCGGAATCCCGCCGGCGTGGATGACGAGCAGGCCTTTGCTGAGCCCCAGCAGCAGATCGCCGGGATTCCACGAGCGGCGGAGATACGCTTCATCGATGTAGGGGAAGTTGTACGAGAGCTTCGCGTCGGAGACTTTCGCCGGGACGGATGCGTCGTACCAGACGTACGCATATCCGCCGAGCTCGAAGAGCAGTTGCTCGCCGTGCGGTGTGATGGCGCGCGTTTTCTGCAGTTGGCCGAGCGAGTGATCCCAGTTCGCGAGGTACTGGTAAATCGGGCGATGATATTCCCGCGCCAAAGCGACGAGGATCGGCGAATAGTAATTGAGCTGCCCGTAATACGGCTCGAGCACGACGTCCTGACTGTTCTGGCAGTGGCCGGGGACATGCTCCGCCGCGATGGAAGCGAGCGCCAGGTCCGCGTTCATCTGCGGTTCGAATTCTTTGAAGAGATCTCGCCCCGTCACGCGGCGCAGCGCATCCATGTAGAACAGCCGATAGTGCATCGTCGAAGCCCAGAAGGTCGCGCCTTCGGTTTGCGAGCCATCGGGAGCAAGACCATGCGGCAGTAGATCGCGCTCGAACTTTTTCGTCGTCGCATCGACCCACGTTTGAGCTTCCGGTGTCTCGCCGAGGACCGCCAAGCCGACGACGCCAAGGGAAGTCCACTGGACGTGCGCGTGATGGGTACAAAATGCGGGCGCGGAAATGGTGGGCGTGCTGTAGTATTTTTCGAAGTAGAGTTTTGCGATGCGCGTGAGCGTGCCCTGAATTTCTTTTTTTTCCGAGTCAGTAAAGCGATCGTAAACAAGGTCGTAGCCGACGGCGACGCCTTTGAGCATTCGCATCACGGCATAGGCCTTGCCGTCATCCGGCTGTCCTTCGGCTTCACGCTGCCAAACGCGGCAACTCGCGAGGACCCATTGTCGCGCGGCTTCGCCGTATTTCTCGTCGCCACTCAATGCGTAGGCGAACGAGAGATGTTCGGTGATCGCGAGATCGCCCATGATGCCGTAGAAGCGGTCGTAGAGATTTTCGTAGATCGGATCGGGCGTGATTGGCGCGATCCACTGCTTTCGCGGCGTTTTCGTGAGGCACCAGTCCGCGGACTCTGCGATGTTCTTCCAGATCGCGGCGTGACCCGGCTCGGATCGCAGCTCTCTTAGTTTCGTCAGTTCCTGCGCAGTGAAATAAAGCCGTGGATGGCCGAGGTTCTCAGGCGCCCCGGCGAATGCGGCGAAGGTCCATACGACAATCGCAAATGTGAACGTCGTGATTTTCATGTTTAGTAACTCAGCAGGGGCGCCACTTCTTCGGGCCGTAGCGCGTGTTCGTAATTGAGATAAAACGGGAGGATTCGACTTTTCACCGCGGAGTCGTAAGCGGCAAGCGGAAGCCAACTCGCGGGATGAATCACAAGGTCCGGTTTGCTCCGAGGACTGCCGCTGATGTTGCCAAACAGCACGCCGTCGCCGAGCCTCGCCCAGCCATTGATGACGGTTTTCGCAAACCGACGCATGTCATCGTCATTAAACACTTCATGATTCTGCGCGAGCATCATCGGAAACGATACGGTGAGGGTCGCGTGCGAAGTGTCCTCGCCGGGGAATGCGGAGTGATTGATCTTCACCGGTTGGGTTGTGGGCGACTCCGGTAACGAATACGGCCAGTAATACGCGCCATCGTCTCCGATCGTGAGGCGGCGCTTGATGTACCAACCGATCGCGCGCGCTCTGTCGCGATAGTGTGAGTCGTGCGTAATCAGCCACGCCGTCCACAGACAGCGGCCCATCGCGCTGAGGCGATTCGCGGGTTGCGGTTTTCCTTCGATCGCTTGCTCTTCATCGAGGCCGACGTAGCAACCTTCGTCCGATGCCGGACCGTCGCGCCATTCGCGGTCGTGGTAGTGGAGCGATTCCATCGCCGGCGGAAGAAGCTTCTCAAGCTCCGCCTTCGTCTCCGCGGGGACTTGAGCAGATGTCGCTGCCAGATGAATCGCGTCGAGCATCGGATAAACGATCATGCCTGTGTGGACGAGAAAGACCGTGCGTCCGCGGCTGGCGTAGTTGCGGGTTGTCCAGGCCGGAACGACCTGCCCGCGGAAGTTTTTCGTGCCGGTCCGATCATCGCGCACCGTCATTACTGCGTTGATCAAGCGAAGATTCGCCTGCAGATATTTCGGATCGTGCGTGAGGCGAAACATGTCGTTGAGCGAGATCATTCGATAAGCCACCCCCCATGCGATGTCGCCGCCCAGTTTCGCCAGATCTGCGCCAACCGCCTCATCGAGATTGTGGCCCATGAACAGCTCGTCGTATCGCTGAATGGAGACGAGATCCTTCAGCGCCACGGGCGCAGCGCGCTTATGAAACCGCTGATCGAACTCCGCGATGTAATGCGCATCGCTAACCGGCGCCGTCGTGCTGCCGGCCCTCGCTGTCGAAACCAACACCACGATCGTCGCCACACAAAAAACAATTCTCGTCATGATTCTCCGGCCAATTGCTCCCGATACCTTTACGAATTCCGCGCAATTGACAAGCCACCCCATCGTCCTAAAATACCCGGCCCGAATTGAAGTTACGGGCTCGTAGCTCAGTTGGTTAGAGCGCGTCCCTGATAAGGACGAGGTCGGACGTTCGAATCGTCTCGGGCCCACTTACGAAGTTAGAAATTAGCCTAGCCAAATTTTGGCTAGGCTATTTTGTTTTTGGCGAAGGCGTGCGGTTTCTTCGCTTCGTCCTATACCCATCCACTCATAACTCTTCGTCGCGGAGGCTCCTTATGATTGGAGGTGACCAGCACTAGCACCACGTCCTTGGAGTATCGTGTGACCCTTCGACATCACCTCGCGCGGAAGTCTCGATGATCTCAGTTGATAAGACGCTTCTTCAAAATCCTGCGTTCCGCGAAAATTAGTGTACATCTTGGTGTACACCGGGCACGTTCGATCTGCTGGGCAGATGAGTGCAAGCCTCAAACTTGAAGGAGGCAGAATCATTCGCGATGCTATCGCCGCTCTCACTTCGGGCTACAACCAAGAAGGGCGGCGGGGGCTTACATGGCTAAAGCAAAATCGAGCGTCGCATCAACGATCGAGACTCTTGCCCTGCCTCAGCGCATCGAGGAGGAGGTGAAGGGCTGGAGGAACCAAGGCTACCATCCCTTTCCATCTGAGACGACACGTCAGCTTCTCGCACACTGGTTCGATCGCGGTGACGAAGCGGATGCGCAGTTTCACGAGTGTCAGCGCCTGGCTATTGAAGCAGTGATCTACCTGCACGAGATCCGCCAGATCAAAACGTTGAGAGGGCTCTACGAAGAATTCGCGCCTGATCGACTTAACCTGTTCAAGTCCATCGCGGACGAGGTCGCGAACAGTCCGTTCTTGAAGTACTGCATCAAGTCAGCGACTGGTTCGGGAAAGACGTGGGTGCTCGCAGCGCTAGTGGTATGGCAATACTTCAACGCCGTGAACGGTGAGTCGAACGCGCGCTACTCGGGTCGGTTCATGGTCGTGACGCCGGGGCTGGAAGTACGCAATCGCATCCTCGACAGCTTCCTCGGCCGGCGAGATCCCAAAACCGGGAATCGCTTGCCCGAGACAAGCGATTATCGCAAAAATCTCTTCATGCCGGAGACGATGGGTTGGCGTGGCAAGTTCTCGCTGCTCGATAATGTCATACAACCGGTGGATTGGGAGTACCTGATGCTGAGCGAGAGTGTCTATCGAGCGAATCAGGGGATCGCATTCGAGGCACTCGTTCCGCTCATGCGGCAGACTCGAGATCAAGTTATCTCGCAACAACAAGGGACACTCTTTGTTTAAGCACGCGGAGATGGTGTGTCGTTAAAAGGTGAAGAAAAGTTCGAATTGAAGGGTGAGCCTGCGACGGCGCAGCCTTCTTTGCCAGTTCCTGCAACAGAAGGTATCCGCAGTTCTCGTCCGGAACGGCGCAGGCGTGACAGTGCTCGATTGGTGTGGGACAGCAAGCCGAAGCGCCCGCCGAGCCCACGCGACATTGAATTCCAGACCGCAGAAGTGGTGATACCAAATCCTGGCCGCGACTCCGATTCGCTGCCGTTTACGTTCCGCGAGGCGAAACGCATGGCAGCGGGGAAACTCTACGTGTTGGACGCCAATGTCTACATTACTGCGGCGAACACGTACTATCATTTTGACTTGGTCGGGTCGTTTTGGACCACGCTCGTTGATCTTGCTAAGCAAGGCGCGCAAGCGTCGTCTTCATTTTGGTAGGTGCAGCATAAACAAGAAGGAACTCGCTCTGCGGCTGCGCACTGCGAAACTGAAGCAAATTACTGACAGTCTTGATACCGCAAAGACTCAAGTTGCGGCGGATGAGACGTTGCTGAAGGAGGCGGAAGAAAGGGCCACTCGCATCCATGCGGACATAACTGCGACGCTGTTGCGTGCGATGGGAGTCGTAACGGGCGATCACCTGCCACCGAAAGAGGGTGGAGAATGATTACTCGTCTTCCGACGCGAAGTCATCGGGACCATCTGCAACTTCCAGATTCTCGAGCTTCGACAACCACTCGCGATCTTCGTCAGTCAAGTCGAGTTCTTCGAGATCCTCTTGATCGGCCGCCAAGGGGCCTGAAAGACGTTCAGCTTGCACCACTCCCTCACCATCGCCAAAGAGATCCTCCATGGTTGGCGGAGACATGTCCGGGAGGCCAGGGAACTGTGGCACGGGCATTGTGGGTACATCGGGTTTGGTCTCCGTTGTCCCCCGTCCCGTGCGTGGACTATGACGTTGCGTCCGGCTGTTCTCTCGTTCCTCGCAAGCCCGCAGTCCTTTGGTCACACGTGAAATAATTTCTGGAGTCAATGGGGCAACGGTGTAGATGTTCTTGCCGGCGGTGCCCTTGTTGAAGGAGATGAGGCCCAGTTTTTTTAGGACCGTGAGTGCGACCTTCACTGATGCGTCCGACAGCCCACTGATTCTTGCGAGGTCTGCGATAGAGATCTCTCGCTCGGGCAGCATCCACAGGATCATCTCATAGATCGTCCATGGCGATTTCGATCCAAGCGCCGCCGCTACACCGTTTTCGATTGCTGCCCGCCAAATGTTTGCCCCGTTCAAGGACCACTCCTTTTGAAACCATGCGTCTGATCAATCGATACTACGTCCCGACGACCGGTTCTTATACTTGCCCATGTCCTGCGATGCGATGGCGAAAAGACGGCCAAGGCGCGATGAAGCCGCAAGGTATCCGCATTGGCTGGATCGTGGGCACAGATGTCTACCTCGAACCGGAAACGAGTCTGCGTGCCGCGAACGATGCCGCGGCCGATGGCGAGGGTCTCGGCGTCTCGACCCCCACTCTCAAGAAGCGGCTACGTGAGGCCGGCCTCTTGGTGTCGCGGGACGGGAGCCGGGAAACACTGACGGTTCTTTGCCTGCCGGGATTAGCCGCCGACCGTCGTCACCTGCATTCGCAGCACGCGGAGCAGGCTAGCGCACCGGTCAACGTCGTCACGCGTCACGGCGGAGCCGGCGTAGATCAGCGCGGCGACCATCGTTTGCAATTGGACGTTTGCGTCGAATGCACCTCCTCGGCGTGGTTTTTGTCCCTCGGCATTCGGATGTTGCGCTCGTCCATCGCTGGGGCGAACAGCCGGTGCAGAACCTAGCGGTATCGGTTCGCGGTCTTCGGTGCGAGTCCCCGTTGCGGATTTGGCCGCTAATGAATGTCGCGATGCCGCCGTCGTCATGTGATCGGAATGCGAGGCTTATCACGAGCACTGGTCGGCGTCCGGGCCGGTTTTCTTTCGGGTCTTTGTCTTCGCTACGATCGCCCACTCGTAACCTTGAGCTGTTTGCAGATCCGACGAAACGCAGCGCGCTGTTCCGCCATCCTCGGCCATTCTCGTTAAGCTGAAGACTGTACACCTAGAGAACCCAATGATCGCGATGAACCGCTTTGCCGACGACATCATGGAACTTCCCACCACGACCAGCCACGTGAAGAAGCGTAAAGCCAAGATCGGCGAGCGCGATCGCTACAAGTGGATGGCGTTCTTGGTGTACTGGTCCAACAGGATGAAAAGGACTCTGTCGAATGCCGAACACAAGTACGAAATGAACCGGAAAGAGCGGCGCGCGGGACAGGACGCTCTGTTCGTGCGCCTGCCTTCGATTGAGGTGCTTCAGCGGTACGAGGTGTCGGTTCGCCGGCAGATCGCCAAGACCACGGCGCTGTTGCGAGCGGAATGAGCGGCTCGGGTTCGTTTGGAAATTTTCGTATGCGTCAAATGTACCGCCGGAAAGCAGCGTCGCCCAGAAGATGTCAGGATGCCCGGAGACGCGCGCCCGCGCTCACGACTGACGAGGGCGGAGTTTGAACTGCAACTGCGGTTCTTTGACGATCGACGAATCCGCCGGAACAAATTGGCAATCTCGCATCACGCAATTGATCTGGTACTTTTTGTCGCGAGACCTTCATTTTCGTATGCTGCTGAGGATGCGGGAGGCGGAAAACCCACCTGAACGATTTCGCGAGGCGATCGAGCGGAGATTGGCGCGAGCCTGCCAATCTATCCCAGCTGAGGTCGATCTTTCGAATTGCCAGATCGACGATGAAGAGACAACCAAGTGGGCGGTTGACCGACTCGTCCAACTCGAGGATATCCATTCGCTCAATCTTCGCGCAAACAGAATCGATCTCGACGGTCTCGTGCGCATCGCGGATCGGTTTCCACAAATCGAATGCCTAAATCTGAACGGAAATTCGGTCGGCAACCGCGGAGCATTCGTCATCTGTAATCGCTTAGGGGGATTGCGAAGCTTGGACATTGGCTACAACTGGATAGACGAGTATGGCGCACGCGCAATGGCTGCGAAGCTCCATGAACTCCGCGAACTCAACATCAGCCACAATCCGCTCTTCTCGTCTTCGGTGAGGAGGATCGTAAAACGTCTAAACAAGCTGAGGGTCCTGAACATCGCGAGCGCGGGGAACCCCGGTGCGAAGTGGCTTGCTGAGCTGCAGGAGCTTACGGCCCTCGATATCAGCGAGAACCATGTTGGCGATGTAGAAGCACGAAGGCTCGCCCGCGCGCTACCAAATCTGCAATCGCTCAGCATTGCAGGAAATCGACTCCATGACACCGGCCTTGAAGATCTCAGCCATTTGCACAACCTGACCTCTATCGATCTGAGCAGAAACCGCATCCGAAGTGGTCGCGCGATGACAGTTTTTATCGACCGAATCGTGCACCGCGCGACGAAGGCGAACCTCGTCGGCGAGATCGCGATCAGGGGGAATCCACTTCAAGCCCCTGACGGCAATTACATCGATCTCTCGGGCTTAGAAGATACCCCACAGCCCGCGTCAGAAGTGCTTAAATACCTGCGCGATGCGATGGCGGGTGACGCGATTTCTGTTCCAGAAGCACGAATTGTGTTCATCGGAACGGGCGAGAATGGCAAGAGTCAGCTGGCAGCGGCGCTCTCGGGTCGGGTCGCTAAGAGCGAACCGGTCACGGAACGGACGAAGGGGGTGGATGTTGAGACGCTAAAACCGATCGCAACCCGTGCTCACGGGGAAGTGGCTTGTCGAATCTTCGATTGCGGCGGACAACCTGAGCAGTACCAGATCCATCGCGCGTTTTGGGAATCATTGCGCAACGTCATGGTGGTCGTCGTAGACGCATGCAAGCCATCGGGATGGCGCGGTCAACATGCCCTGAGTGGTGTGTCCACCGTGGGGAATCGTGTGAAGTATTACCTGCGAATGATTGAAGCCGAGTTTCAAAATCGTCGAACGAAACCCCCGCCTGTAGTGATCATTTTAACGTTCGGGGACATGCTTGCACAGATCAGCGCCAGAGTCGACGAGCGGCTCCGATCTTCATACCCGACGATCCAATCGCTCCAATTGGCTGCTCAGGATTTTCGGCATTCACTTTCGATCAGGGTTGTACCAGAGCCCGTCGATGCGCTTGGTCAGACTGGGCTCGGCAGCGTGCGCGAGGCACTGGCCGCGGTACTGGAAGCAACCGAAGGATTGAGCGCAAAGCTCCCACGCACGTTCGGCGAGGTTCGAAGACAAGTTCAGAGCCAGTTCGGCACGTTTGAAGAACCGGTAGACGAATACCCTGGCTTCGAGATTTCATTCTTCAATAAGATTTGTGTCGCCTGCGGCGAAGCGGACCCCGAGCGTCCGCCGATCTACCTCCGCGTTCTCGCTGCTCTCGGCGATGTAATCCACGATCAAGTGGACCCAACGCTTTCCGACTCCGTCTTGAACACGCAGTGGGCCAGAAAGGCCTTGTACGAAATACTGACTCACGAGCTAGTCAGGAAGAATCACGGCTACCTCACTGAAGAAGAGCTAAGCCGCGTGTTGCCGCGTACCCATGGCCAATTGGTCCGTCAACTGTCGGAGTCGCTTCAAATAATCTTCCGAATACAGGGCAAGCCGCACGAGCAAACTGGAAAAACGGCCGATCATTGGCTCGTTCCGCAAGCACTGGCCTTCAAAGAGCGCGCGCACGATTGGGTAAACGGCGATGGTTTCTTGACCATTAATAAGGGCCGCTTCTTGGCAGAGGCTTGGTTCCTCCACCAACTCGGCAGGTTTGCCCAGCTGATTGAACGGCCGCAGACAGAGGCGTTCCGGGATGAGGTCGTCTTCACGGAGCCATCGTCCCGGGCCAAGGCCGTGCTCCGAGCAGATTACGAATCGGACCCCATGGGTGTCCACTTTTACGCGAATCCCGAGGATCGGGCGGCCCTCAGCCAAGCCTGGTGTGTGAGGCTGTATGAGCACCTGACCGGAGAAACCGCGCCCATCAAACCTAGCCTTTCCCAAACCGCGGACACGAGCCCCGCCACAGGCGATGGGCGCATGAAGGGCAAGGAACCCTCAAAAGAAACACTGGCAATCGCCTATCTTATCGAGCACCCACATGCCACATTTGCCGAGATAGCACGAGAAGTCGGAGTTAGTCCATCAACCTTCAGCACGAAGGGCCGATGGGAAAAGTTTCACCGGTATTTAAAAGCGGTGAGACGCATCGTTGGCAAAGACCTCCCTCGAGGGGTGAAAGACTCAGAAGGCAATCTTGAGGCTGAGTCGCCCGACGACGAGTGAATATTCGCGCGAACTTGGAAAGCCGAATTCTGCCGCTTTCTATAGCGGCCTGACCCTCCCCGCGCGATCGTCGCGCGATATCGCGGCCGTTTTCCATGAGGACCCCTCGTGGAGACCGGCCCAGCCATAACGCACTCGCAGCAAAGGCGCGATCTCCCCCTTTCGGACGAATTTCCTCGAAGAAGCTTACACGCCCGTGGTTTTTGACCCCGTCGTGAAGAGTCCACTTTTAAAGCAGAAGTCAGGATTTAGGAGATTCGATAATGAATTCGGAACAAAAGAATCCCGGAGCGAACAGGCGGGAGCATCACCCGCTTCTTGCCCTCGGGCTCGTTTTCATCGCGCGTTGTCAATGGTTACGCCTGGCACTCGACGCAAGCAATTTCACGCTGGGCTTGATAGGGCAGCTTGTGACATACGCGGCACCCGCGCTGGCTGCGTGGGTCGGTATGGCAGGCTTGACCGCCGTGATTCTACAGATGGCACTCGGCGACTTATTTCGCGCCAGCGTCGCTCGAAAGATCGCCGATTATTTCGAGAAGCTCGATAAATATCTTTTCCGCGCCGCCAGCCCTTATTTGAGCCCTGCCGAAGCGCGGTTGGCATGTGCTTCCCGACCAAGCTTGCAAGTTCCCTGGTATCCGACCGGATACGTGCCCGAGAAGCTTCAGGCCATAGTGGCCGTGCTCACCGAAGTGACTTTCCGCTGTGGCGAGCACCTCACAAGCTTTATCGTGTCGGTCGTTATTGCTGTGGTTAGCGTCGTTGCGCCGTTCGTGGCAGGTTACGTCATCACCGGAAAGGGCGTCGAAGCGCTGAATCACTATGTGATTGCGGCCGGGTCGTGGTGGTTGTTCCCGGCAGTAGCGGCGGCCGTCCGCAACTTTCGCGCCCTTCGAGCGGCGTTTCCAATCGATCGCGACGCGCGCGTCATCTTCGCGAGATATTTAAATGGCCGCCTGACAGATCATCAGCTATCTAAGGAGAGTGACCTATTACTGGAGCGCGTCGCCAAGTTGCGTGAATGCGAGCCCGTTGCGTATGCCATCTATGCAATCCTCCGCCGTCGTCATGAAGAAAGGTCGGAGGATTTTGCACATCAGGCTCGGAAACATCAAAGCGGCGAGAACATTGATTCGGTTCAATCTTAATTGCCGTTCACAAGAATGAAAAACTCCGCGAAAGTGAAGACCGAGCTTAACGCTCGGTCTTTCTTCATTCGTGATTGTCGCGACTTTTTCGCACGGGGTCGCTTGTCCTGATGGCTGATGGCTCAAAGCGTTACCACGGCCCATGTTTTTTTCATCATGATCGAGAATGATCACAACGTCGATTCGTCCGCTGTCGCGCTTGCAGAAGCCTGATCCCCGAGTCCGCGACCCACTGCCGAATGTGCGGAGCCCTTGTGACTCAGTCGGAGGAGGAGCTAAAGCAGCGCCCAGATAAACCTGCGATACCCAATGGGCATACCCCGGCTCTCCCCACGCCGTCGCACCGCAGCCGGCCTCCCCGTCGTCGTTCCGAACTGAACTGAGATTGTCGCTTCGCGTGCCGAAGCACAAGTTGTCGCGATGCCAAATCCTCGCTTACTCCTTGCGAATGAGGACGAAGCCCTCAACCTAGAAGCGACGGAGATTCTCCGAGCGCGAAATTATCATGTTGAGTGCGCGATAGATTTTGTCGAGCCTCAAAAGAAGCTCTTCGCGGCTTGGAAGGCCGGACCGCCGTACGATTTGCTGATCTGCCGGAACTTCTTGGAGATGGGATATGGTGCCCACTTGATCCGGATTGCGTGGGAACATTACCAAGTGCCGTCGTTGGCGCTGGTCGAGCCGCCTCCGGAAGCGATGATTCCAAGAGCGTACGAGTTTCTTGAGGTGCCGGAAGGCTCGCTAAGGGGTCGCCTTGATGTACCGTGCAGCGTTGATGAATTCTTAGTTGCACTAGATAAGGCGTTGCGGGGTGATGTTAAGGGAAGTTTTGACCCACTGTTGTACTAATCCCCTGAGATACACGGCGACACTTGAGGGTGTCGCGGCGCTTATACAAGCGGATCGCATTCCAAAAGCACTCGTTGTGAAGGTCTTGGTGCGTCGCTATGGCGTGACTCGTCGTGTTGTAGCCCAACCCTTCCAGTACGCGACGAGCCTCAATACAGACCCGTTGAGGATCGTGCTTGTCCACCGTTTCGATCAGCTCCGTTGTCAGCTTGCACATCGAGTCTGCGTCGCTGATCGCAAGTTTCACCAACACTTCGCGCGTGCAAGACGTCAGATCGAGCTCGCCGATCACTTTGTTGGTCGGCGACACCTCGTCCGTGATACGCGGCTTCGCCAGAATGA
>JAICIO010000074.1 GCA_025924315.1 Phycisphaerae bacterium | reverse complement strand
GGCGCGATCGGTCGTGGGCTGCTCGTCGTGTTCGCATGACTCCTCGCTGCGCTCGTCGTCTTGCGAACACGACGAGCAGTAGTAGAACGTTTTGAACGGGTTTTGAACATACAAGGCGCGAAGGACGCGAAGAAAAAACGCGAAGGAGACTCGAAGTGATTCTTCGCGTCTGCCTTCGCGTTCTTCGCGCCCTCGCGGTTGTACGGGCGCTTATGCTTCGACCAGCATCGCGTCGCGAAGCTTTCTTAGGGCTTCGTGTTCGATCTGGCGCACGCGCTCGCGCGTGAGGCCGATCTGCTCGCCGATCTCTTTGAGCGTCAGCGGATCGCTGCCGTCGAGACCGTAGCGGAGCTTGAGGATTTTCGCTTCTCGCGCGTCGATGTGGTGGAGCAGCTCGCCGAGCTGCTTGAGCTCATCGGCATTGCACACCTGCATGTCGGGCGTCGCGAGATTCGTGTCCGGGACCATGTCTTCAATGGTGATTTCGCCGTCGGCGCTGCCGGATTGTGTCGGGCTGCTGTAGGCCTTGACCGCCTTCTTGATGATTCGCAGTTTCTTCGGCGTGACCTTCATGTGGGCCGAGAGCTCTTCGGTTGAAGGCAATCGGCCGAGGGTGTCTTCCAGCTCGCGCATGCCGATTTTGAATTTCGTCATCATCTCGACCATGTAGGCCGGGATGTGAATCGGCTGCACACCGTTAATCAGCGCGCGCTTGATCGCCTGCTTGATCCACCAGCTGGCGTAAGTGCTGAAGCGCGAGCCGTTGTCGGGATCGAAGCCTTCGACCGCTTTGAGCAAACCGATGTTGCCTTCCTCGATGAGGTCCGGCAGCGACAGCCCGCGATTCACGTAGTGCTTTGCGATATTCACGACGAGGCGCAGGTTGGAGCGCACCATGCGTTCACGTGCGGCGGGATCGTTGTCGTTGATGATTCGCCGGGCCAGCGCCTTCTCTTCGTCGGCGGTCAGCAGGGGCGATTCGTTGATCTGCCGCAGGTAAAGCTGCAGCCCGGATTGGACGGCGGATGAAGCCATATTCTCAGTTCGCTCTGTAAGGTGCGACCCTCCAACCTTGGTATCGGCGCGGTGAGAAGGCGACTTGGGATATGGCGTCAATAAAATCAAATGGAATTATGCTGATCCGCGTATTTACCGACCGCCTCGTCGCGCATGTCCGATAATTGCCTTAATGAAAATCGCTTGGCGCGAGGTGTGCAATTCTGTGGGTTTGGGACATTCGTCGTGGTTTAATACGACGGTCGTTGCGGGGCAGCCGCAGCGGCAAATCAATCCCGACGCCGGCGCAGGACAGTCCTGCGTCTGTTGTGATCGGGAGACCGGTCATGTCTCTTTCGCGCAATGGGGTTGCGCAGGAGCCGGGCTATGCTGCCGAACCACATCGAACGGGCTGAACGGATTCGCGAATCAATTGACGAGCTGGAGGCGGCGGGGATCGGTGTTCTCTCCGCCGACGGCATCACCCTACGCCGCCTCGTGCGCGAGCATGAGGATTTCCTGCAATGCATGCTCGGCTACGACGCGTCCATGCATGAGCTGCTCGACCTGATCGAATCGCAGCGTCTCGTGCGACAGAATTAGCCAAAAGGTTTGTGGTACAGCCGCCCTGGGCTGTGCTTTGACATGTCGAAGCACAGCCGGGACGGCTGTGCCACATCTGATTTGTGCGAGCGTAAAAAAGAACAGGAGCCGCGATGTGGATCGCGGCTCCTGGGTTTCTTCGAAAGACTTCTCAACGGAGAAACTATTCGTTCCCGCCGATCTTGAGGTCGCCGAGGCCGGTGGTCTCCTCGCCGCCTTCGAGGCCGCCTTTGAGGCCCTTGGCTTTGGAGCGTTCGGCGCGAACGGTTTCGCGCTTCTCTTCTTCCTGAGCCCACTGGGCACGCTTGAGCGAAAGGCCGATCTTCCGTTCGTCGCTGTCGACGCGGAGAATCTTCACTTCCACCTCCTGGCCGACCTTGAGGATATCTTCCGGCTTCTCCACCTTCTGGTCGGAGATTTCGCTGATGTGCAGCAGACCTTCGAGGCCCGGGGCGAGTTCCACGAACACGCCGAAATTCGCGATCTTCGTGACGTGGCCTTTGACGACCATGCCGGGACGATACGCTTCGGGGATGACGCTGACCCACGGGTCTTCGGCCATTTGCTTCAGACCCAGCGCGATCCGCTGCTTTTCCTGATCGACCGACAACACGACCGCTTCGATGTCTTCACCCTTCTTAAGCATCTCGCTCGGGTGGCCGATCTTTTTCGTCCACGAAAGGTCAGAGACGTGAAGCAGGCCGTCGATGCCTTCTTCGATCTCGACGAATGCGCCGTAGTTCGCGATGTTGCGAACCTTGCCCTTGACGACCGAGCCGGGCGGGTACTTCTCGGCCACGCGTTCCCACGGATTCTCCTCGACCTGCTTCATGCCGAGCGAGATTTCCTGCTTGTCCTTGTTGATCTCGAGAACCTTGACCTGAACCTTCTGGCTCTGCGTCACCACTTCCGATGGGTGGTTGATGCGCTTGGTCCAGCTCATCTCGGAGATGTGCACCAGGCCTTCGACGCCTTCTTCCAGCTTGCAGAACGCGCCGTAGCTCATGATGTTCACGACTTCGGCTTCGTGCACGCTGCCGACCGGGTACTTGGTCTCGATGTTCTCCCACGGCGAAGCGTCCTTCTGCTTCAGGCCCAGGGCAATCTTTTCCTTGTCCTTGTCGATCGACAGGACCTTCACTTCGATCTCCTGATCGATCTTCAGGATTTCGCTGGGGTGATTGATGCGGCCCCAGCTCATGTCGGTGATGTGCAGCAGGCCATCGATGCCGCCGAGATCGATGAACGCGCCGAAGTCGGCGATGTTCTTGACCGTGCCCTTGATGATCTGTCCAATCTGAATGCCTTCGAGTGTCTTCTTCTTGAGCTCTTCGCGCTGCTGTTCGATCATCTTGCGGCGCGAGATGACGATGTTGCGGCGCTCTTCGTCGATCTTGAGAATGACGGCGTCGATCTGGCGGCCGATCCAGTCGCTGATTTCGCCCGGGCGACGGATATCGACCTGCGATGCCGGGAGGAAGACCGGAACGCCGATGTCCACCAGCAAGCCACCCTTGATCTTCTTGGTGACCTTGCCCGCGACCGGGTCGCCTTCCTTCTTGCTCTTCATGATGGCTTCCCAGTTGATGATGCGATCAGCCTTGCGCTTGCTGATCTTCACCAGACCGGTGTCGCCTTCGACGTCTTCGAGGAGGACGCGAACTTCGTCGCCGACTTTCACGTTGTCGGGTTCGTCGAACTCGCTGCGTTCGAGGATGCCTTCGGACTTGAGGCCGAGCTCGACGATGTAGTCATCGCCGGCCTGGCCGCTGACGCGACCCTTGATGATCGCGCCGGGCGAGAAGTCCTGCACTTCGTCGCCCTTGATGAGCTTGTTGAGATCGCCCGCCGCGTCGCCGAGGGCAGTCGCGACTGCCGAATCGACTTCTTCATCGAGCGAACCCAGTGAGTTAATGAGATTATAATCGACCATAGAACCTGTTGCGGCCCTCGCAACGTGCGAGAACCTAACCCTTTCTTTGCGTGGCCCGAAAAAAGACCACCGGCTTCCACGCAGAACCGTATGGCACTTGCCAAAGATTTTTCTGTCCGGACCGCCCGGGCAGAAGCGAATCGGTAATGATAGCGGTTGGACCTCGTTCCATCAAGCAGTTACGCTTGCTGAACCTCGACGAAAGGGACGCGAAATGGGGAAGGCAACCGCTCGGATCGGGCTCTGCTTCGTCATCTGTCTCGCTGCCTTTGCACGAGCGGACGACATCGGCCCGAACGATATCGCCGGGACGGTCGTCGATGAGAACGGCAAGCCGATCCCGGGCGTGCTGGCCGACATGTGGACCTGGTACAAAGGCAACGAGTCGACCACCGACAAAGACGGCCATTTCCACATCAAGAACCAGAATTCAAGTGACAAGCGGGTTGAGGTTCGTTTCAGCAAGGAAGGGCTCAGTCCTGTCTACATCCGATCGCAAGATGTCGGCGTAAGCGATCTCACGGTCACGATGAACGCCAAAACCTACCTTGAAGGAAAGGTTGTCGCGCCCGATGGTTCTCCGGTGCCGAACGTTCTCATTCGTGCCGACAGCGGACCGAAAGAGGCGGATGGGCTCGAGATCACGACGATTTGGACCGAAACCAAATCCGACAAGGACGGCCGCTATCGCCTCTATCTCGCTCCCGATTCATACAAGGTTCAAGCGCGTGTCGCGGACAAAGGCGTGTTCTACGAAAAGATCGATGTTCCCGAGAACCAGGCGACGGCGCAGGACATCAAGCTCGAAGACGGCATTCGCTTCAGCGTGAAATGCGTCGATGGCGACACGCAGCAGCCCGTTCCTGGCGTGAAGATCAGCGCTTCGCGCCAGAGGGGAATGGCCGCGACGAGCGGCGCGGATGGCGTCGCGACGTTCGAGCACATGCCGCCAGATAAGTTTGAGTTCGCAATACACTCCAAGGATCACGTGAAATGGTGGTGGCCGGATTCGCCGGACAAAGATCAACAGACTCGCGAGACGAATTGGCGATGGACGTATGACGGCGCGCAGATCAACCTCACGCCGGGCATGGAGCCAATCACCATCCTGCTGGAGAAGGGCACGACGTATTCTGGCCACGTCGTCGACCCCGACGGCAAGCCCGTCTCCGGCGCGATCGTGGTCACCGGCCTTGTCGGATACGGCGACGCCATCGACGAAACGCAGAGTTTCACCGCGAAGACGAAGGGGGACGGCGCGTTCAGTCTTACGCTCCCGTCGCTGCCGGAGAGTTTCCAATTCGTCCTCATCGGGCACGACGGCGAGTACGAGCACTTTCGCAAATTCGCCAACGGTTTCACCGAGCCGATGTCGATCACGCCGGGAAAAGACGTGAGCGATCTGACCATCAAGCTCGCGCCGCCCGCGACGATCAAAGGCAAAGTCGTGGACGGCAGTGGAAATCCAAAGCCCAACAAAAGCGTGCGCGTGCTCGCCAATGGCGATGCCGATAGCCGCTACGTCGCGCCGAACGCGAAGACCGACAAGGACGGCAACTTCACCGTCAAGTTCGTTTCGCCCGGCGAGATGAACGTGCAGGTCGAGCCCTTCTGGTCGAAATCTCCGGCGGATCAGAACAGCAACCCGCCGCAGATTGACCAGACGCACGTCACGGTCGAGGCGGGACAAACCATAGAAGATGTAAGCGTCACGGCGACGCGATGAGCGGTCGCATCTCAAACGGAAGGGGAGTTCATGTTGCGTACTCGAATCTGGTTCGTGCTTGTCCTCCTGCTCGCAACGCAAACTGCTTTCGCGCTTTCGGGCAAGGTCGTCGATGAAGACGGCAAACCCATCGCTGGCGCCGCTGTAAAAGACCTTTGGAGCGATGCGAAGACTCAATCCGCCAAAGACGGCTCGTTCGTCTTGAAGCGAACATCCGTCGATCCCAAGCCCATCGTCGCGGTCTCGAAGGAAGGGTACGCGCAGTTCGTGGGCGTACAGGATCCGAAAGACGACAACGTAAACATCACGCTCGGCAATCGCACTTGGATCGAAGGGAAAGTGCTCGATCCGAATTCAAAGCCGATCCCGGATGCGCTCATTCGCGCCGACAGCGGACAAATCAACCAGAACGGCTATGTCATGACCAGCGTCTGGACGGAAACGCACAGCGATAAGGACGGTCATTACAAGTTCTTCCTCGCGCCGGGAAAATACGACGTGCAAGTCCGCGTGCCAAAGGTCGGCGCGAGCCGTTTCAACGTGCAGATCAAAGACGGCGATCAGACTTCGCAGGATATTCAGCTGGATAAGGGCGTGACCTTCGTCGCGCATTGCGTCGATAGCCAGACCAACAAACCGCTCGAGGGCGTGCGGCTGTGGAACTGGCAGCACAAGGGAATCGAAGGCACGAGCGACGCGGATGGCGTCGTTACGATCGACGGAATGCAGCCGGGCAAGTTCGAGTTCATCGTCGAGAAAAAAGGTTACGTGCAATGGTGGTCGCCCCAGGACATGCAGCAGTGGAACCGTCAGCGGAACATTGGGCCAAGCGGGCGAAACTTCGACGAACTCGTTTTCGATCTCGCTCCGGATATGGAGCCGGTCGACATCTTCGTCGAGCAGGCCGTCACCATCACCGGCAAGGTGCTCGATCCCGATGGAAAGCCGGTACGAGGCGCGACCGTCGCCCCCGCGCGGACCGGCAGCGGAAACAGCATCACCGGCGACACGCGCTTCAGCTTTACCACCAAGGCAGACGGAACGTTTTCGATGCTGCTTCCCTCGAACGTCGATCGAGCCGACTACAACCTCATCGCGCACGACGGCAAATATAATCAGTGGCGGCAGTGGGCCAACGGCGTCGGCGAGCCGTTCACGGCCAAGCCCGGCGAGACGATCGACAACATTACACTGAAGCTCACGAAGCCCGCGAGCGCAAAAGGTAAGGTCGTCGATGGCTCGGGCAATCCGGCGTCACATGTCGAAGTTCGCGCGATGATGACCGACGGCCGGGACAACCGCTATTACGTGCCGACGACGAAGACCGACAAGGACGGAAACTACGAACTCAAATTCATCCGCCCTGGTGAAGCGATGATCCAGTGCGAGCCGTTCTACCTCGATCCGAATCAGGCACCGGGTGGATCCAGTCAAACGGTCGACCTGAAAGCCGGTGAGACAAACGAGAACGTCGATCTCACGTCGAAGAAGCAGTGACGCAAATAAGAAAGCCCCGGCTGCTAGCAGCCGGGGCTTTGTGTTTGAAACGGGGGGCGCGATCAATTTACGACGGCGATTGCGAATCCGTCGTAACCTTTGCTTCCCACCGTCTGCAACGTCGTCGCCGTCACGCGCCTTTCGCTCGCGAGCATCTCGTTGAATTTGCGGATTGCACGCACGTTCTCGTCCGTGCTCTTCGCGTCCGCGATCGCGCCTTTGCGGATCACGTTGTCGACGATGATCACGCTGCCGGATTTCGAGAGCTTCATCGCCCACTCGAAATAGCTCGCCGTCGAAACCTTGTCCGCGTCGATGAAGATCAGATCGAACGGCCCGCGATCGACGAGCTTCGGAAGCGATTCAATCGCCGGGCCGACGATCACTTCCACCTTGTCGGAGAGTCCCGCACGCTTCAGGTTCGCCTTCGCGACGTCCGCATGTTTTGCCGCGTATTCGAGCGTGATGAGCTTGCCATCGGCAGGCAGTGCGCGAGCGAGCCAGATCGTGCTGTATCCGCCGAGCGTGCCGATCTCGAGAATGTTCTTCGCCCCGCGAATCTTCGCCACCAGATGCAAAAATTTCCCCTGCGTCGGCGAGACCTGAATCTGTGGAAGTCCCGCATCGCTGCTGGCCTTCAGCGCCGCGTCGAGCGCCTCGTCCGACCCGATGTGGAGCTTCACCAGATAATCGTCAACATTCGACCAGATTTCCTGCGATGCCATAAATCCTCGCTCAAGAATCACTACTTCGCGCGCTGACCTCCCGCTTCGGCTCGACTTAGACTTGCCGATAGAGGAGGCAAACCTATGGTAGCCAAATCAATCGACCGCGTCCCGCGCCAAACGCGCCCGGAAATCAACGACCGAATCGCCCGCGAGACCGACATGACCATCGCGTACTTCACGCAACATCCCGAGCAGATTCCCGCGCGACTACGAGAGCTCGATCAGGAGTGGGACATCGAGCGCGCGCTTGAAACCGCCGCGCCTTCCATCACGCTGTTCGGCATCGCGATGAGTTTTCTCCGCGGACGAAGGTGGATCCTGCTGCCGATTCTTGTGCAGAGCTTTTTCCTGCAGCACGCGCTTCAAGGCTGGTGCCCACCACTGCCGGTTCTCCGCAGAATGGGCTTCCGCACGGTTGAAGAGATCGACCGCGATCGCTATGCGCTGATGGGGTTGCGTGGGAAGCGCGCGAAGGCTTGAGACCCATTTAGCCGCGCGGGCTTGCCCCGCGCGAGACGTCAATCGGCTTCGCGGCTCTCGCGGGGGCAAGCCCCGCGGCTAAATAAGTTCATGCTAATTTCTTCCGCGCCGTCGTTCCCTGTTTCGTGGTCATCACTTCATAGCCCGCGTCCTGAATCTCTTTGCGAAGTCGATCCGCCGACGCGAAATCCTTGCCCGCCCGTGCCGCGTCGAGCGCTTTGCACTTCTCCGCGATCGCGGGTTCGACGCCCGATCCGGCATGCGAATCCGGCAACACCGCCAGCACCGAATCGATCTTCTTCAGCACCCCCAATGACTCCGCCGCCGAGCCTTTCCATTCGCTCAGCCACTTGAACGCGACGCCGAGCGCGCCGCTCATGTTGAGATCGTCGCCGAGATTCTGCGCAAAGGCGCCCAGGATCGGATGGTTGAGATCGATCTCCGCGATCGCGCCGCCCGCTTCGCGTTCCCACCACTCCGCCGCGTCGCGCAGCTTGCGGACGGCGCTGGCCGAATCTTCCAGGCCTTTCGCGGTGAAGTTCATGTTCGAGCGGTAGTGCGTCTTGAGCAGCTCGTAGCGCAGGACGGCGGGATCGACCGGCTTCCCGCTCACCTTGCCCTCGAGCACGTCGCGAACGGTGTAAAAGTTCCGCTTGCTCTTGCTCATCTTTTCGCCCTCGACGAGCAGGAACCGCGTGTGCATCCAATAACGGGCGAATTGCGGGCAATCCGTCACTCCGCGAGTTTGCGCGATCTCGCATTCGTGGTGCGGAAAGAGGTTGTCCTCGCCGCCGGTGTGAATGTCGATCACCTCGCGGCCGAGCAGTTCCATCGCCATCGCACTGCACTCGATGTGCCACCCGGGATAGCCGGTGCCCCAGGGCGAATCCCATTTCATGATGTGCCGCGGATCGGGCTTCCACAATAAAAAGTCGGCGGGATGTTTCTTCGACGATTGCGCCGCTTCATCGACGCGCCCACCCGCGCCCCCGATGAGCTTGTCGAGCGTGTTGCCGCTGAGCTTTCCGTAATCTGGAAACGATTGCACGTCGTAATACACCGCGCCGTCGCTCGCAACGTACGCATGTTTCTTTTCGATTAGCTTCCGGATCAGGTCCTGCATCTTCGCGATGTGCTGCGTCGCCCGCGGCATGCGCTGCGGGTATTCGTTCGCCACTTTCAGCTTCAGTGTCTTCGCGTCTTGAATGAACGCGTCGATAAAAAACTGCGCGACCTGGTACGGATCGTCCGGATTTTCAACCGCAGCCTTGCCCGACTTTTTCGATTCCTTGAGCCGTTGCCCCGCGAGCTGCATCTTGTCCAGCCCGCCGCCGTCCGCGAGCTGGTCTTCGGTCATGTGGCCGACGTCGGTCAGGTTCATCACCTGCTTCACGTCATAGCCCGCGAGCTCAAGGAACCTTCGCAACACGTCCGCGAAGACGAACGCGCGGAAATTCCCGATGTGCCCGAAGTCGTAAACCGTCGGCCCGCAGTTGTACATCGTCACCAGCGGCGGCTCGCCAGGCTGAAACGGTTCAATGCGGTTGGTCAGTGTGTTGTAGAACTGAATGTCCATGGATTGTTCATTGTTTCATTTGTTCACTGTTCATTGTTCATTACGAGCGAAGAATCATAGTTGCGCAATGAACAAATGAACAAATGATAAATGAACAATCATCCTGCGTCTTCTTCTCTTTCCGCATGGAGCAGCTTCGCGGCCTGTCGAGCGTGATCGAGTCGCCGGCGTGCGATTTGTCTCACCTGTTCGAAATGGAAGCCATCTTTCAAGCGCGCTTCCCAATAACCGTATTGATCGCGCTTGTCGATGCCGTCGATGACCTGGCTGACGCCGTCGCCCTGGCGGGCCAGGTGGATCGTCTGGACGAGCAAGCCAGTCAAACCGAAATCGTCCAGGTTCAATGCGTCGGCGAGCAGCTTCGCTTCCTCGACCATCGGATTGCGGTGCGGCATCTCCTGCAGGATGCGCGTCGCGCGATCGAGAAGCTCTTCTTCGATGTGCTGGCCGATCAGACTGACGAGCAGCTCGGCGGCCTGCTCCGCGCGTTCACGCAGGTTCGTGCGTCCCAGTTTTCCCGTGGAAATCAACTTCATCTGCCGCATCGGGAGCTGCAGCGCGTAACAGCTCAACTCCAGCGCTTCGGCGTGCACGTCGTCGGCGAGCTTCATCTGGATGAATGAGTGGGCGCGCGACCACAGCCGCTGGGCGTCGTCGAGCAATCGCGGGCCGTGCGTGCCGTGCTCATCGACGACCGTCAGCAGCTGTTGCAAGTGGCGTTTCAGCTTCGCGTCGAGCGACATCCGCTTCCTTGCGGCCAATGGATAACGTCTCGGAGGGAACGTGGGGTTGAGCGCCAAAGTATATCGAGCGCCGCGCCAGTCGATCGTTAAGAAATTGGCAACAAGCGGAATTTTTTCGAGGGCATCGGTTAGCCACGGCGGATTCAAATTTCCTGTGAGGCAAGTATCATTCGCACCACATCTTGCAACAGGAGCGTTATGTACGTGTGCCTGAATCGCGCGACCGCTGGCGGACAACTGGCTTACCCTGAATTTGTGAAACTCTCCGCAGACGCAGGATTCCCCGGCTGCGACGTCGATATGGGGTGGGGCGCACTCAACGGCGCCAACGCGTTGCGCGATTTACTCAGTCGTCACAATCAGAAACCGGGTGGATGGGGGCCTTCGGTCAACTGGCGGGAAGACACATCGAAAATGACCGAGACACTGGGCGAGTTCGAGAAACAGGCGAAGGTGGCGGGGGACTTGCAATACGATTCGTGTGCGACTTGGATCATGCCGTCGTCGCTGAGGGGTTTTTCGGAGAACTGGAAATTTCATGTCGAGCGTCTGCGCGTCGTCGCGAAAGTTTTGAAGGACAACGGGCTGCGCTTCGGACTGGAGTTTGTCGCGCCGGTTCATCTGCGCAAACATTTTCCGCATGAGTTCATTTTCACGCCCGGCCAGATGCTCGAAATGGGAGCGGAGATTGGCGACAACGTCGGGCTGCTGATCGACGCCTTCCACGTGCACGCCGCCGGATTGTCGCAGGATTCCATCGCGGAGATCCCGAAGGAAAAGATCGTCCTCTGTCACGTGAACGACTGCCCCAAAGTGCCCACCCACGCAATCAAGGACAGTGAGCGCCTGATCCCCGGCGAAGGGTGCATCGACCTGGCCGAGTTTTTCCGCGCGCTCAAGAAAACCGGTTACGCGGGCCCGGTTTCGCTCGAGATCTTCAATGCCGATCTAAAAGCGATGCCGCCGTTAGAAGCCGCGAAGAAAGCGTGGGCGGGAACGAAGCGCGCTTTTGACGCTTCGGCTTGATTTGTAGGGTCCGCTTCAGCGGACCGGTTACTCTGCTCTCGGGAACAAAAATAACCGGTCCGCTGAAGCGGACCCTACGAGACGATGCCTCCTAATTACGTCATCAGCCCGTTTTGGATTCTGCCGTTTGCGTTGATGCTCGGCTGCATCGCATTGATGCCGTTCATTAACAAGCATTGGTGGGAGAAGCATTATCCGAAAGTTTCGCTCGCGCTCGCGATCGTCGGCGCACTGTACTACTTCGTCTGGGCGCCGAGCGTCTGGCCGTGGGTCGCATACATGCAGGAGTACGTCAGCTTCATCGTGCTGCTGGCGTCGCTGTACATCGTGAGCGGCGGAATCCTGATCCGCATCACGCGCAAGGCGACGCCACTCGCGAATTGCGTGCTTCTGCTGATCGGTGGCATTGCCGCGAATATTTTCGGGACGACGGGCGCGTCGATGCTGCTGATTCGGCCGTACATCCGCATGAACCGCGGGCACATCAAGCCGTTTCACATTGTCTTTTTCATCTTCATCGTGTCGAACGTCGGTGGGGCGCTGACACCGATCGGCGATCCGCCGCTCTTCCTCGGCTATCTGCACGGCGTGCCGTTCTGGTGGGTGCTGGAGCACTGCCGGCCGATGTGGCTCACCGCAATCGGCATTCTGCTCGCCATCTTCTTTGTGATCGACACGATCGAGCACGGCAAGTTCGAGCGCCGCGCCGACGATGATCCCGGCCCGGGCGTTGGTTTGCTGGGCATTCACAACTTCGTGTTCATTCTGCTGATTCTCGTCGGAGTTTTTCAGGACGGTTTTTTCGAAGTGCTCGGCCGGATGCACGACCGAGGAGCGAGTGCGCTGCTGATCGGGAAACTTTTCATCAGTCGCGAGGTTCTGATGCTTCTCGCGGCGGGGTTGTCCGTTCGATTTACGTCCAACGAGATTCACGAGAAGAACGATTTCAGCTACGCCGCGATCAAAGAAGTGGCGATTCTATTCCTCGGCATTTTCTCGACGATGGTTCCGGCGCTGACGTATCTGAACCAGAACGTGAACCGCTTTCCGCTGCACAAGCCGGGGTCGTATTACTTTTCATCGGGCGCCCTCTCGTCGGTGCTCGACAACGCGCCAACGTATCTCACCTTCCTTGAAATGCGCCTGGGCGCGCTTGATCAGCACAAGGTCGATCAGGCATACGCGCAATTGCAGGACATGAGCGCGAAGAAGTCGCTCGAAGTGCCGCCGGATCTCGAACCCGCGGACGTGCATCAGGCGGTGTCGGCCATCGTGCGCTATCAACCGAATGACATCTTGAACGGAACGATCTCGCGCGAGCATGCGAGGACGGGCTTCCTCGTCGGGATTCCGGAACTGAATGCTTTCATCATCGCGATTTCGCTCGGGTCAGTATTCTTCGGCGCGTGCACGTACATCGGCAACGGTCCGAACTTCATGGTGAAGAGCATCGCCGAATCCGCCGGCGCGATGACACCGTCGTTCATCGGCTACATCGTCAAATTCGTCCTGCCCATCCTGCTGCCGACTTACGTCTTGATTTGGCTGATTTTCTTGAGGAAGTGAATCATTTCATTGGATCGATGAGGTCAAGAATGTTGCTCACGATGTCATCAATAAGTTCACGCGGCAGCCGCTTTAGTAGGGTTGCCGAACGCTCTCGATAATCGAAATTCTTGACGTAATCGCACAAAATCAAACTTGGGTGTGGCAGATGACCTTCCGGCATCGGAATCCAGAGTGGACCGGGCGTGAGATCCGTGCTTGTCGGGACAGCGATGCAGAGACCTGTTGCGCGATTGTACGAAAGTGGGCTTAGAACAATCGCAGGGCGTCTTTTGTCAATCTCGCGACCCGCGCTGGGAAAGAAGTTCACCTCGATCAGGTCGCCGCGATCGGGGTGATAGGTTTTCTTGCTCACCAGATTTCCTTGCCGACGCGTCCGCTCTCCGGAAACTCGCGCTGACGCCGCCGATAGCTAGCGCGGTTAATCTGCGAGACGATCGCCTTAACGGGCCGCCGCTGTCGCTTCCCACTTCTGCGCATCACGATGGAGTCGGTACTCGTCGAAATATCGAGCGAGGTTCCATCGGTGAGACCCAAATCGCGGGCAATTCCTTTTGGGATCACGACTGCCACGCTTCCGCCAAGTTTTTTGACGACGACTGTCATAGTGCTTCCGGTTATATTTTATTATATCGGCGCACATGCAAGCAAACAAAACCAGTTTTTGGCACTCGAATGGACATCAGGCGTGCAGAGTAGGCGCCGTTCGCTGCGGAGCGCGAGCTTCGTGAATGTCTTTCTGGCAACCGACGATCGTGAGGAGGGCGAGGACGAGCACGTAGCGCATGTTGATCTCCGTTGTAGGGGCGACGCTTGCGTCGCCCGTATCGGTACAAGGGCGACGCAAGCGTCGCCCCTACAAGATTAGATCAACCGCTTCAATAGCATCAATTCCATTCCATCGCAAAACCGCCCGCAGAGGATTTCCTGGCTCAGCGACTCGCGCAAGACCTGCTGACCTTCGCGGCCCATGGCTTCGAGCGTTTCGCGCCGCTCATGGGAGAGACGCTGAATTGAGGCGACGACAGCGTCGACTTGGCCGTGGGCGTGGTGCACGCCGAAACGGTGTTCATCGACGAGATCGGCGATGTGGGAAGGGGCGGGGCCGAGGAAGAGCACCGGCCGGGCGACGGCCATTGCGCCGTACACCTTGCACGGGTGAATGATGCCGACCATTTCGTTGCCGAGCGAGACGGCATGCACGTCGGCGGCCGAGAGCGAATAGCGCAGCTCGCTCATCGGCTGGTATGGAAGCGTCAGGCAGTTCGTCAGCTTGTGCGAAGTGACGAATTCCTCGACCGCCTTCTTGCCGATGCCTCCGCCCACGAATGCAAAGCGGATCCGCGCGTCGTCCTTCAATCGAACGGCCGCGTCGAGCAACGTGTTCAATGGATTCGATGGACTGTGATTTCCGCTGTACATCACCACGAACTTGTCGTCGAGCCCGTGCTTTTTGCGAAACGGATTTTTCTCGTGCGGCACGGGATCGACAAACGTTTCGTGCGGCCACGGTGGGATGACGACCATCTTGTCACGCAATCGTCCGCGCGGACGAAGCCGGTCGGCCATGAAGCGGTCGAGCGCGACGACGAGCGTTGCGTTCTGCAGTACGAGCCGATTCCCCGCCTCGAGCGTTCGCGCGACGAGTCCGCCCTTTGGGATCTTGTTCAGCGCGAGCAACTGATCGGGATTCAAATCCATCGCCCAGTATGCTAGCGGCACCCCGCGGAACATGCGGACCACCGTCGCGACGATGCCGACCAGCGGCGGGGAGGTGCTGAAGAGAATCCCCGCGAGATTCTGCATGAAAATCCCGCGCGTGACCGCCTGGATCATGAAACTGGCGGTGCCGATGATGCGCGTGAGGATCGATCGCTTGCCGAAACTCGAGAGCGGCAGGCGAAACACGTCCACGCCGTTGATCACTTCGCGCTTCGGGTATTTAACGGACGGATCGTCGTACCCACGGTTGGCTGTGTAGACGCGCACCTTGTAGCCGCGGCGCGCCATCTCAAAAGCGACATCCGCGATGTGCTGCCCGACGCTTGCGGGGTCCGGGATAAAGACCTGCGTGAAGATGACAAAGCGGTCTTTGATCTGGCGGGAACGCTTAACCCGGCGAGTGCGCAATCGAACTGGTCTTCCCTGCGTGATGGGTTCGGGGTAAGCCTGTAGCCGGGGATGGGCGATTGACGGATTCATCCACTGCGAGCGCGAAAAAAAACATCCCGGGTGCGGCAAAGGACCTGACCTCTGTTGACGCACAAAGGAACAGTTCTTCACAGCACCCGGGATGACAGTTCATCGTCATCCCGTCGATGGGATTTTACTTGGCCGCGGCGGCCATCGCCATGGCTTTTGGTTCCCGTTGTTTGCTTTTCATCTGATCGTAGATCCAGGCATAGGTCTTTTCCATGCCGTCGCGGAGCTTGGTGTCGGGTTCCCAACCAAAAACTTTGTTGATCAGCGTGTTGTCGCTGTTGCGGCCGTTCACGCCTTTGGGCGCGTCGAGGTTGTACTTGCGCTTGAGCTTGATGCCGGCGATGTCTTCAACGATGTCGACCAGCTGATTGATCGTCACGCCTTCAGCGCTGCCGAGGTTGATCGGATCGTGCCAGGTCTCGCTGCCGGTGATCATATAGATCCCCTTGAGGCAGTCATCGATATACATGAACGAGCGCGTCTGCTTGCCGTCGCCCCAGATTTCGATGTCGTGCTTGCCGGACATCTTCGCTTCGATGACCTTGCGGCACATCGCGGCCGGCGCTTTTTCGCGTCCGCCTTCCCACGTACCGAAGGGGCCGTAGACATTGTGGAATCGCGCGACGCGCGTCGGCACGTTAAAGTCTTCGCGGAAGTGCCGGCACATGCGCTCGCTGAAGAGCTTCTCCCAGCCATAGCCGTCTTCCGGCATCGCGGGATACGCGTCTTCTTCTTTCAGGAAGGTCTCGAGCTTCTTTTCCTTCTGCTTGTCGGCGTTGTAAACGCAGGCGCTCGACGCGTAGAAGTAGCGCTTGGCGCCATGCTCCCTTGCGCCCATGAGCAGGTGCGTGTTGATCAGCACGCTGATCATGCACAGCCCGCGGTTGTTTTCGATGAATCCCATCCCGCCCATGTTGCAGGCGAGATTGACGACCTGGTCCATCCCCTTCGTTGCGCGGAAGGCTTCTTCCTTCAGGTTCAGATCGCCGACGATGTTCTCGGCGCCCGCGTGAACCTGGTACCACTCACTCGTGGGTTTCACATCGACGCATCGAACGGTGTGTCCCTTGGCGAGAAGATCGCCGACGAGATGCCCGCCGATGAATCCACCGCCACCGCAAACCACCACTTTATCCTTGGCCATGCTATTTCTCCCGACAGCGCTCATCGCGCTGTCTCTCCTTCAACAAAAAAAACGAGAGTTCCCCGAACAAATGTGCTCGAAAAAGATATGCACCCACACGGAGCATCCACCATTATGAAAGCGCCGCGTGTACAGTCAAGTTATGTCCAATAAGACAAACAATGTATAGCGAAGAACCGGAAATCTTCACGCGCGGCTGCAACTTTCGTCGTCGCAGTTGTTCCGTTTCGGTAAGATGGCGAACAAATGTGTGCATGCGGCGCGATCTTCGTCAGTCTTGTTGTCGCGGTGAGCTCCGCGACGGCGCCGTCACGTCCGTTTTTCGTGAACGGGGTGGAGGAGTTTGACGCCGAGATTCCCGTGACCGACAGCGGCAATCGCCTTCAGCCGGGCGTGATCGCCCGCAAGCCGGATTTGAAACACGTCGGCTACGGCGCCGGAGGCGGAAGCGTGTCCGTCGATGATCCGCACCCGCTGGACCTTACGCCACCCGAGCAGCCGCTGGGTTTCGTCGGCGGAGCCAAACCGTTTTCGACGCTCGTGAGCGAGGTGAGACGCATTCACGACGATCGCCCGATCCTCGACCGCCGTGGGATGTTCTTTCTGTCCGAACCATGATTTAAGTGTCTCTAGGGTGTGCTTCAGCACACCATCTTCCGGAACGCGGTGTGCTGAAGCACACCCTACGAAAATCAACGAATTAAAATGACCGAGCAAAACCCGCCAACCTCGCAGTCCAATCCTGAGAAACAACCGACTCCGCAAACGCCTCCGCCGAAGAAAAAGAAGTCGTGGGTGAAACGGATCCTCATCGGCGTGGGCGTGATCATCGTACTACTGATCGTCGTCGTGCTGCTCGCGCCGACCATCGCCAGCACCGGCGCCGTTCGCGGAATCGTCGTCAGCAAGGTGAACGACAACCTCAACGGAAAGGTGCAGATCAACGACTGGCACCTGGGTTGGACCGGTGGGCTGGTGGTCGAAGGCGTGCGCGTCTTCGACGATCAGAACAAGCAGATTCTCGAGCTGCGCAAGGCGGCGACGCAACTTTCGCTGCTCGATGCGATCAAGGGAAAACTCGATCTCGGCAAGACCAGCGTCGAAGGGCTCGATTTTACGTTCGTTCAATATCCGGACGGCACGAACAACTTCGCGAAGCTCGCGAGGCAAACGCCGAAGGAAACGAAGCCAAAAGAAGAGAAGCCGAAGACGACGACCAGCGAGCAGGCGAGCAAGCTGCCGAACGTCACCGGTGATTTCACGGTCGATGCTCGCGGAACGATTGTCTCGCCCGGCCAGCCGACGGTTCATCTCAACAACTCGAACATTCACGCGGTCGTTACCAACATCAACGATCCAATCCAGCAGGAAGCCAAGCTCGAAGTGCAGGTCGAAAACGGCAAGCCGGGAACGATAGACGCTTCCGGAACCGTCGATGCTATCGACAACAACGAAGTCGACGTGAAGAAGCTCGTCGCGGATGAGAAGGTGCTGATCCAGTCCTTAGATATCTCCGCGGCGAATCCATTCCTCGTTGCGTCGAAGGTTTCGCTCGCGGGCCTCGCGAATGGTTCGCTTCAGCTGAATGCGAAAGGGATCGACAGTGGAAATGTCGATGGCCAGTTGGGAATCGATCAGCTCGTGGCGACCGGTGACGCACTCAAGGGCGACACGTACAAGACGAGCAAGCTGCTCGTGCCGATCAAAGCTTCGCGCACGATGGGCCCCGACGGTCCGCAGATCGCCGTCGACGCGCTATCGGTGCAGTTCGATCAGGGCAAGATCGATGTCACCGCCCACGCGCCGGAAAAATCCCTGACGGAGCTCGCGAACCTGATCCCCGCCGCCGTTGGAAGCGCGATGGGGAAGCCCGCGACGCAGGAGTACGTGCTCGGTGGTGGAGCGGGCAATGCGAAGGTCGTCGCGAACATCAACCTCGCGGCGCTGTCGGCTCAGTTGCCGAACACGATCGGTCTGCAAAAGGGCGTCGTGATCGACAAGGGGAATCTCGCGCACACGACGGATCTGTCGTTCGCTTCCGACGCCGCGAAGATTCACACGAGCACCGACATCACGGATGTCTCCGGCTCGAACAACGGCAAGCCGGTCACGCTCGATCCGATTCATGCGGGTGTCGATCTCAACGCGATCCCCGGCAAGCAGCCGCAGCTGAGTGATCTGAAGCTGGACGTGAAGAGCGGCTTCGCGACGATCGACGGCGGCGGGGCGAACCTTTCGAAGCTCAACATCACCGGCAACTTCGATCTCGCCAAAGCACAACAGCAGGGCGAGCAGTTCGTCGATCTGAGCAAGACGATCAACGGCCCGGATTCGACACAGAAAGTTTCGCTCGCGGGCACAGGCACGTTCGCGCTCACGACCAACGGTGATCTGCTTGCGGAAAATGGCAACACACCGGTCACGGCCAATGCGAGCCTGAACAACATCAAGGTGACCGGCATTCAATCGCTCCCCGCGCCGGTCGAGCAGGATCAATTGCGGCTGACCTCGTCTGCGACACTCGTCAAAGCGCAGAATGTCATGCAGGCGATTCAGAAGCTCGCGGTCGCGCTGCAGACGGGCGATGCGCAGCAGCCGACGGTCGATGTGGCACTGGCGGGCGATGTGAATCTGTCGCCCAAGGTCACAGCGCCGAATTTCGAACTCACGAAGTTCAACGTCAGCGATCTGAAGAAGGCGCAGGACCAATTCGGCGCGTTCGTGCCGGCGCTCCAGCAGCAAGGGATCAACATCACCAACGGCGCGCTCTACGTCAGCGCCGGCGGAACGTACGACGGAAATACATTCAAGCTGACCAAGCCGCTGTCGCTGTCCATGCGCAGCGTGCAGATGACCAGGGCGACGACCCAGCCGTCGGGTCAGCCGGTCGTCGTGCTGAATAAACAAAACATGAAGGTCGACATCGCCGGCGAAGTGAAAACCGCCGGCGGAATGGGGGCGAATCTTTCGACGCTATCAATCACAACCGATCCGCCGCTCTTCAGCGTCTCCAAGTCCGGCGATACGCCGCTCGTCGTGCAGATGAGCGACCAAGGTGCGCTGCAGGACGGCAAAGGCACGCTCGCGCTGAATGCCGACCTGAAGAAACTCAACGACGTTGCCCAAGCCTTCGGCGGACAGGTGAAAGCCAAATCTGCCAGCGCCGGTGAAGTCACGAGCGGCACCCTCTCGGCCAACGTCGCGCTGAATCATCCGGCGGGCCAGGGCACAAGCATTGATCTGACCGGAAACGTCGACAACCTCTCCATCACCACGGCACAGAAGCCGATCACGAACGAAAAGATCACGCTGGCGCTCAGCGCCGCCTCGCCAGAAGATTTCTCCAGCCTCTCAGTCACCAAGGGCAAGATCAACTCCAGCTTCGCGAACGTAAACATCGGCCCGACGACGATTCAGCTGACGAATAAAGCGAATCCCACGACGAAGCCCAGCACGTTCGACATGCTGCAGAAGGCGGCGATCGACCTGAACGTGCCGGATCTCGCTAAGCTCTACACCGTCGCGCAGACATTCAGCCCGCCCAGCACGCAGCCCGCGACGACGCAACCGGTCGAGCCGCTCGATATCACCAGCGGCAGCATGAGCGCGAAGGTAAATGTCACGCGCACCGGCAACACGACCACCGTCAACGTCACCGATACGCAGATCAGCGATCTCGCGCTGAAGCGCGGCGCCAAGAGCTACAAGTTCGCCAAGCCGATCACGCTCGCGCTCGCTGCGGATCTGGCAGCGGCGACGACCGTCGATTCGCTCACCATCTCGCAACTCACTGGCGATCTCGGTGGCGTTGCGATGCTTTCAATGCCGACGAAAATCGCGATTACAAACCTTCAATCCGACAAGCCCTCCGCCAACGGCGCCATCGGCCTGAGCGGCTCGCTCGCGAACGTCACGCCGCTGCTCGCCGTCGTGCAGGGCGGGGATGAATTGCCGTATCGTGGTGATTTCGCGATCGCGCAGAACATCGCGACGAAGGACAACAACGTCACGCTCAAAGGCGACATCACGACGAAGCAGTTCCAGGTGCTTGATGCGAGCGATCGCACCAAGGTCGTCTTCTCCGAGCCGGTCGTGACCATCAACAACGATCTCGTCGCGGATCTCGCGCAGAAGAACGCGACGATCAACACGCTGAGCGTCGACATGCCCGAGAGCAAGGCGGTGGGCGTGAAGCTCACGGGCGCGATCAAGGATTGGGAGACGAAGCGCGAGATTGATCCGAGCAATCCAATCAAGCTGCAACTCGCGTATGACCTCGCGAAGATCTGGCCGATCGTGCATCCGATGCTTGTGACGCCGGGGCAGGAAGATCAGTTCAAGGACCTGAAGATCGCGGGGAAATATGAGAAGCAGTTCAACGTGACCGGGAGTTTCCCCGCGACGAGTACGCCGAAGGATCCGGCGATCAAGCATCTGTCCGCCGGCGGTGAATTCGTCATTGACGCGCTCAATACCAACGGGGCAGACATTCAAAAGCTGACGATCCCGATTCACCTATACGACGGGAAGGTCGCGATCGAATACGCGGATCGCCCGCGCGGGAAGAACGCGGCGGAGGACGCGATCTTCAACGAAGGTACGCTGCATCTTTCAGGACTGACGGTCGATTTGACCGCGGACGAGCCGCGTCTGTGGTCGCCGAAGAAATTCGCGATTGTGAATCACGCATCGATCAACCAGTTGCTCGGCGAATCGCTCGGTAAGTACATCAACCCGGTGTTCGCGAACAACAAGCGCGCCAAGGGTCTTCTCGATTTGAACCTCGAAGAATGCCGCGGGCTCGCACTCGGACAGGACATGAAGACTGAAAAGTCCGGCGACGCGAAGATCGTTTTCTCGCTGTCGGACATGGACATCGCGAACCCGCTCGGGCCGTTGATCGGCAAAGAGTTCGCGGGCGTGCTCAACTTGGCGGGGAGTTTGGCCGGAAGCGACACAGACGTGACCGCCGGGCAGAGCGACGTGTTCGACGGCGAGATCAAAAACGGAACGATCGTCGTCAGCAAGGGCATCACGAATACGGACATTACCCTGATGCTCGTTGACCCGCAGACGGGTCAGGCGAACGCCGTCTCGACCGGTGGAAAGAAGATCAAGCCGCAACTGCTGCCGATGAGCTTCAAGGGCGACATCCGGCTTTCCGACTTGAAGCAGAACCTCGACGTCAACATCGCCAGCGGATTGATTGGTAAATTCCTCGGCAAGAAGCTGGGCGCCAAGCTCGCCGACGCTATGCCAGGCGGTCTGCCGCTGAAGATGACGGGCACAACTCCTCAGACAAAGGTGAGTTTCTCAAAGGACATCATCACGAAATCCTTTATCGGCGGTGATTTGGGGAACCTGCTTGGCGGGAAGAAGGACAAGAACAACGCCGCGTCCGATGGTTCGAAGAACCAAAACGACGTCGGCGGGATCATTGGCGACATTCTCGGCGGCAACAAGGACCAGAACAGCGACTCGGGCTCGTCTTCGAAGAAGAAGAAAAAGCCTTGATCTGGCTGTTCATATTTTGTTAGGATTATGAGTGGGCTTTCGTAGCCCTCAAGGCCGTCCCAGAGCGCAGCGTCGGGCGGCATTCTTCGATTCGCTCGCGCGACGCGATGCCGCCCGGCGCTTCGCTCTGGGACGGCCTTGAAGGTCTCGAACGCCCCTCGGTTTGGTTGACGCTAGTTGACGTAGGTTGACCGCCGTTGACCGCTGTTGACGTTCCAGCGGATTTGACGAAACGAACCCACACCGGGTTCGGTGGGGCGAGGCGATCGGTTGCCCCTACAAATCGCATATCCGGTGCGCATGCAAAACGAACCCACCGTATCGCCATCTCTAATGGCCGCCTCGGGTTAGGCTCCCTCTTGCTGTCACGCGGCGGAAGGTGTACATTCCCCCGCCCTGATTTCCTCAAAAATCAGGGTTTTCCATCGAAATTCCGGGCTATTTACAGGAGCGACCGTGCCATCCGAATTCAATCGTACGCAGCACCTCTTTACCAGTGAGTCCGTGACCATGGGTCACCCCGACAAAGTCGCGGACCAGATCTCCGACGCGGTGCTCGATGCGATCTTCACGGCGGAGCTGGACTTGGAGAAGAAGGGGCAGAGCAAGATCTCCAACGCCCGCGTGGCTTGTGAAACGCTCGTAACCACCGGCCAGTGCATCGTCGCCGGCGAGATCACAACCAATGCCTATATCGACGTGATCGATGTGGCTCGCAAGACGATCAAGGAGATCGGTTACACCCATCCCGACATTGGTTTCGACTACACCTGCGGCGTGCTGAGTGCGCTCCATAGCCAGTCGCCCGACATCGCCCGCGGCGTGGATCACGCCGAAGGCAACGCCAGGGAAGAGGAAATGGGCGCCGGCGACCAAGGCCTGATGTTCGGATATGCCTGCGATGAAACCGACGTGCTCATGCCGCTGCCGATCCACCTCGCCCATCGCATCGTTGAGAAACTGGCGGACGAGCGCCAGAACGGCTCGATGAAATGGCTGCGACCCGACGGCAAGAGCCAGGTCACGGTTGAATACAAAAACGAAAAGCCCGTTCGAGTGCACACGATCGTGGTTTCGACCCAGCACGACGAAAGCGTTCTAAAGAACGACGTCTTTGCTGACTCGGCCAAGAAGGAAATCATCGAAAAGGTGATCAAGCCGGTCGTTCCGCCGAACTACTGGAACAACGACATCATTTTCCATATCAATCCCACGGGTCGTTTCGTGGTGGGTGGCCCGCATGGTGACACCGGCCTGACCGGCCGAAAGATCATCGTCGACAGCTACGGCGGCCGCGGCGCTCATGGCGGTGGCGCATTCAGTGGGAAGGATCCGTCGAAAGTCGACCGCTCCGCGTGCTACATGGCCCGCTACATCGCGAAGAACATCGTCGCCGCCGGTCTTGCGACCAGCGCCGAAGTGCAGCTCGCCTATGCGATCGGCGTCGCCAAGCCGGTGAGTGTGACCGTCAGCACCGAAGGCACCAGCAAGATGCCCGAGGACGACATCGCCGAACTGGTGAAGGCCAACTTCCCGCTCACGCCGCGCGGAATCATCAAGCATCTCGATCTGCTCAAGCCGATCTACAAGCAGACCGCGAGCCACGGCCACTTCGGTCGTCAGCCCGGCAAAGACGGCTCATTCTCATGGGAGAAAACCGACAAGGCCGAAGTCCTCGCAAAGGCCGCGGGCATCAAGAAAAAGTAGTATGTCTTCAACATTGAACAGTGGGCTTGCCACTTGAGTGGCAAGCCTGTTGTGTCAGATCAGTCACGTGCGCGGAATAATCACCGAGCACGGAAAAGGGTCGGCTCTCCGAAATCCCCAGTTGCCCCCGTTGGTGACATTTGGAGAATCGATCATTGTGAATTCAGGTAGTCTTGGCATATGATCCGGCCGTCAAATCTTTCTACACTGGCGGCTGCGGAGGCATCCAAATTTATGACAATTAAAAAGACCCAGCGCGGGTTCCTTCTCTTGGCCGCTGTCTGTGCAACTCTTCTGACGGGCGTTGGAAACGCCTATGCAGCCGGCGAAGCTTCTCTCAAGCTTCCGGATCTTCGCAGCGTCTCATTTCTGGGCGGAATCAACGGCCACGCGCTGTTGATGGTCGGCCTGCTGATCTGCGCCGGAGGGCTGGCCTTTGGCATGATCATCTACGGGCAGCTCAAGAAGCTCCCCGTGCACAAGTCGATGCTCGAAGTCTCCGAGCTGATCTACGCCACCTGCAAAACGTATCTCTTCAACCAACTGAAGTTCATCCTGCTATTGGAAGTGTTCATCGGCGCGGTGATCTTCATCTACTTCAAATTCCTCGCCGAGCACCCGGACAATCCGCTGGTGCACGGCTGGGAACTGTGGCGCGTGCTGGTGGTGCTGCTGTTTAGCCTGGTCGGCATCGCCGGTTCGACCGCGGTCGCGGCCTTTGGCATCCGCATCAACACCTTCGCCAACAGCCGCACCGCTTTTGCGTCGCTGCGCGGGAAACCGTATCCGGTCATGAGCATCCCGCTCCGCGCAGGCATGAGCATCGGCATGGTCCTCATCAGCATCGAGCTGCTGCTGATGCTGCTCATCCTGCTCTTCATTCCGCGAAACCTCGCGGGCGCGTGCTTCATCGGATTTGCCATCGGTGAATCGCTCGGCGCCGCGGCGCTTCGCGTCGCGGGTGGCATCTTCACCAAGATCGCCGACATTGGCGCCGACTTGATGAAGATCGTCTTCAACGTCAAGGAAGACGACGCGCGTAACCCCGGCGTGATCGCTGACTGCGTCGGTGACAACGCCGGCGACTCGGTCGGTCCGACCGCGGACGGCTTCGAAACCTATGGCGTGACCGGCGTCGCGCTCATCACTTTCATCCTGCTGGCTGTCGCCAATCCCACCATTCAGGCGCAGCTGCTGGTCTGGATCTTCGTGATGCGCATCGTGATGCTGATCGTCAGCGTCGTCGCCTACCTGATTAACGAAGTGATTGTGAAGGCGCGCTTCGGCAATGCCGACAGTTTCCATTTCGAGCGCCCGCTCGAGCAACTCGTCTGGGTCACCTCGATCGTTTCGATCATCTGCACCTACGTCTTCTCGTACCTCCTGATCAACGGCATCGGCGACACGGGCACGACGCATCTCGGACTGTGGTGGAAGTTGTCCACGATCATTTCCTGCGGCACGCTCGCCGGCGCCGTCATTCCGGAGATGACCACCGTTTTCACCTCGACGCGCAGCCGTCATGTGAAGGAAGTGGTGACCGCCAGCCGCGAAGGCGGGGCGTCGCTCAACGTGCTGTCCGGTCTGACGGCGGGCAACTTCAGCGCGTTCTGGATCGGCGGCATCACGATCTGTGGCCTGATGGCGATCGGTTATCTGGTCAGCACCGCGAACGTCGGCGCGCTGATGGTCGCCCCCGCGGTGTTCGCCTTCGGCCTGGTCGCGTTTGGCTTCCTTGGCATGGGACCGGTCACCATCGCTGTGGATAGCTATGGGCCCGTCACCGACAACGCCCAGAGCGTTTACGAGCTGAGCCTCATCGAGCAGCAGCCGAATATCGAAGAGGAACTGCAAAGCACATTTGGTTTTAAGCCCGACTTCGATCGGTCGAAGCTGATGCTCGAAGAGAACGACGGCGCGGGGAATACCTTCAAAGCGACCGCCAAGCCGGTGCTGATCGGCACTGCCGTCGTCGGCGCTACGACCATGATCTTTTCGATCATCGTCGGGCTGACGAACCACCTGACCGATGTCGAAGCGGTGAGAAAGCTGTCCATCCTGCACGCGCCGTTCCTGCTTGGGCTGATCATGGGCGGCGCGATAATCTACTGGTTCAGCGGCGCAAGCTGCCAGGCAGTGATCACCGGCGCCTATCGCGCGGTCGCGTTCATCAAGCGCCACATGAAGCTCGAAGGGGCGACCAAGGCAAGCAAGGAAGACAGCCAGCGCGTCGTTGCGATCTGCACTAAGTACGCCCAGGCCGGGATGATCAATATCTTCTTTGCCTTGTTCTTCCTCACGCTGTCGTTCGCATTCGTCGAGCCGTTCTTCTTCATCGGCTTCCTAATCGGGCTGGCGTTCTTCGGACTCTTCCAGGCGATCTTCATGGCCAACGCCGGTGGCGCCTGGGACAACGCCAAGAAAATCGTCGAAACCGAGCTGCGCGAGAAGGGCACCGAGCTTCACGCCGCTACCGTCGTCGGCGATACCGTCGGTGATCCGTTTAAGGACACAAGCTCGGTTGCGATGAACCCGATCATCAAGTTCAGCACGCTGTTCGGCCTGCTGGCGGTCGACTTGGCGGTGACGATCCACAATCCTGTGCTGAAGTACGTCTTGGCGGCCGTCTTCTTCCTCATCGGCGTGACCTTCGTCTATCGCTCATTCTATGGCATGCGAATCGAGACGGACGTCACTGAACCGACCTCGGCGCACATTGAACCGACCTCACATCGCGAGAGAGAAGTCGCCACCAGCGGCGCTCGCTAACAGCGTAATCGTATTAGTCGCAACTAAAAGCCCACGCTGCTCGCAGCGTGGGCTTTTCTATTTCGCTCTTGTCCCCTCTCCCTTGAGGGAGAGGGTTAGGGTGAGGGTGAAGCGTGGCAGCTCAAGTTGTCTCCGATCACCCAATCAACCACGGCATGCACACCTTCGCCAATCCCAAACACGCGAAGAACCCGCCGCAGTCTGTAAACGTCGTCGCAAAAATCGTCGCCGACTGTGCAGGATCAAATCCCATCCGCTTCATCACGAACGGAACGCACACGCCGGTCACGCACGCGTTGATGTGATTGAGCAGCAGTGCCGTGAAGATGATCAGGCCCAGGATTACGCCGTGGTTGGAGTAGTTAAAAATCGTCGCGATCAGTCCAGTGGTAAATCCGATCGCGATTCCGCTCGCGAATCCCACCATGAACTCGCGCTTCAGTACTTTCATAATCGACACGCGCGCCGATTCGCCGACCGCAATACCGCGGATGGAGACAGCCATCGCTTGCGCGCCGGCGTTGCCGCCCATTCCGCTCACGATTGTCTGATAGGCCGCGAGAATCGGCACCGCCGCGATCGTCTTCGTGAACAGGCTGACGATGCCCGCGGCCATGAACGCCGTCGCGAGGTTCACCTCCAGCCACCACACGCGCTTCTTGAAGCTGAACTGCCACGGGCTGGCGAGCCGCTCTTCAGCGCCTGCACCGAACATTCGTTGCACGTCGCCGGTGGTTTCCTGTTCGATCACGTCGATCACGTCGTCGAGCGTGATCAGACCGATCAGCTTCCCTTGCTGATCGACCACCGGCACCGCGAGGTAGCCGTACTTGCGCATGAACTTCGCGACTTCTTCCTGAGGCATCGTCGCGGGCACTGACCTGACCGACTGGATCATGATCTCGCGCAGCGGCTTTTCCGGTTTCGCGAGGATCAGATCGCGCATCGAAAGCACGCCGACCAGATGCTGGCGGCGATCGATGACGTAGACGTAAAACATCTGCTCCAGCTCTTCGTTGAGCCGGCGCAGCAGAGAGATCGCATTTTCGACGGTGATGTATTCGTACAGGGCGGTGACCTGAGTGGTCATGATCCCGCCCGCGGTTTCGGCGGGGTACTTCTCGAGCTGCCGCACTTCGGCGGCGTCTTCCGCGTTCATCTCGAGCATGAGCGCCGCGTGTTTTTCCTTCGGGACGTGCGCCAGAATGTCGACGCGGTCGTCCGGGTTCATTGCGTCGAGCATCACCGCCGCTTCCGGCGCTTCCATGTCCGAGACGACGTCCGCGGCGGTCTCGGGCTCCATCCGCGAGAGGATGTTCGCCGCCGTCTGCGGGTCGAGATACTCCGCGACGTCCGCCGCCTCTTCGGACGGAAGAT
>JAICIO010000073.1 GCA_025924315.1 Phycisphaerae bacterium | reverse complement strand
TCAGTTCACCTTCATGGGCGGACCGATTTTCGCCCAGATCGTCCTCGCGGACGAAATCAATCGCGCGACGCCCAAGACGCAAAGCGCAATGCTCGAAGCAATGCAGGAAAAGCAGGTGACCGCCGGCGGCTCAGTGCGAACCCTCGAAGCCCCGTTCTTCGTGATGGCGACGCAAAACCCGCTCGAACAGGAAGGCACCTATCCGCTGCCCGAAGCGCAGCTCGACCGCTTCTTCTACAAACTGCTCGTGCAGTACAGCGGCCGTGATGAGCTGCGGAAAATCCTCGACTACACGACCACCGGCTACCAGGCAAAGATCCAGCCGGTCCTGGACGGCGCGCGAATCATCGCGCATCAGAACACGGTGAAGCGCGTGCAGATCGCCCCGCACGTGCAGGACTACGCGATCCGCTGCGTGCTCGCGACGCATCCGCAAGGCATCTTCGCGATCCCGATGGTGAACCAGTTCCTCCGCGTCGGCGCATCACCTCGCGCGGCACAGGCGATCACGCTCGCGGCAAAGGTGCGAGCCCTGCTCGACGGCCGCTTCCACGTGAGTTTCGGCGATATCAAAGACGTCGTCATCCCCGCGATGCGGCATCGCGTGATCCTCAACTTCGAAGGCGAAGCCGAGGGCATCACGACGGATATGGTCCTCGAAAAGGTGATCGCGGAAACACCGACGACACTGCAGGAAGACGCGCCCGTGACTGCCGGGGCGCGGTGATACAATCGGGAGGGGTTTTGTGCAGGTTATCCTCGACACGAGCGTCATCGTCGCGGCCGCGATCTCGCAATATGGCGCATCGTTTCGATTGATCGAAATGTTGGATGAAGCAAAGTTCGATGCAGCAATCTCTGTCGCGCTTGCTCTTGAGTGCGAGGAGATTCTGAAACGCGAAGCAGGCCGTACCGGATGGACTGAAGCCGACGCGGTTCGATTCGTCGATTGGTTTGTCTCGAAGGCAAGTCAATATGTGATCCGCCTTCGGCTTCGGCCACTGCTGGTCGACCCCGACGACGATTTTATTGCGGAGTTGGCTTCAGAGCGGGTGTCGATTACGTGGTCACACATAATGTGAATGACTTCAAAGGAAGTGAAGCTTTTGGCGTGCGGCCGATCACGCCGGGCAATTTTCTTGCAATGCTGAGAGGCGAACGATGAGCACCGTAAAAATCGATCTGCCAGAGGCTGTCCTCGAAGCCGCTCGACGGCTTGCCGACGAGGACAAAATCCCATTTGAGGCGTTTGTCGCACTCGCCGTGAAGGATCGTATCGCGGCCCTAGAGGAAAGTGCGCTGTTGCGACAACGCGCCGAGAACGGACGGCAAGTGAACATTCGGGAACTGCTGGCGAAGGTTCCCAAGGCGCCACCTATCCCGGGCGACGAAATCCAATGAGTTGCTGAAAGGAAGTTATGCCGGAAAAACCGATTGTCGCTTATCGCGATCCGACGACACCGGACTGCATGCAGCGGGCGCTGCCCGACTGGGCGCCGTCGACGATCGTCTTCGTGATCGGCATGCTTCTCTTCGCGATTATCGAAGTCGTGGTTCGATTTGTGAGTTGATGTCATGGCGAAGTATTCAGTTCCACCCAATACCGGAAAAGTCCGCGTGGCAATGGGCCTCGGCGGGAAGTACGCGGTGTGGAACGGCAAGCAAGGCAAGAACGAATTCCGCATTCTCGTCCGCACCCGGAAACAGGCCGAAGAGCTTGCGAAGCTGATCAACGAAAACCGGCATAAGGGTGAAGTGAATGTTTGGGACTAAGAGATTTGTCCATTGTTGATTTGTTCATTTGTTCATTGAAAACGGCAGAGGTCTTCTGCAATGAACAAATGAACAAATGGGAAATGAACAAATGATTTCACGATGACCATTGCGACCGAGAGAAAATCTGGACTCCTGCTTGATCCGCAGTTCATGGCGCGGCTCGACCAGCTCGACATCATGTCGCGCAAGCTGCTCACGGGGAAAATGAAAGGCGAGCGGCGCTCGAAGCGTCGTGGGCAGAGCGTCGAGTTCGCGGATTACCGCAACTACACCATCGGCGATGACCTCCGGTTCATCGACTGGAACATCTATGCGCGGCTCGACAAGCTGTTCCTCAAGCTTTTTCTAGAAGAGGAAGATCTCTCGCTCTACCTGCTGTGCGACGTGAGCAAGAGCTGCGACTTCGGCAATCCGAACAAGGCGCTGTACATCAAGCAGGTCGCAGCCGCGCTGAGCTACATCGGCCTGGTGAATTACAATCGCGTGAACGTCGTGGCGATGGCGGACGGGATCGTCGCCGAGACCGGTGGCATGCGCGGCCGGCGGCGCGTTCCGCAGATGATCGACTTCATCAGCAAGCTCGAGCCGAGCGGCGAATCGCACTTCGCCGACGCGTGCAAGCGCTTCGCCCTGGCGCATCGCCAGAAGGGCGTGTGCGTTGTGCTCAGCGACTTCTTCATCAAGGACGGCTTCGAGCACGGCCTGAAATACGTCGCCAGCGGAAAGTACGACCTCTTCTGCGTACAAACCCTCAGCCCGCAGGAGATCGAACCGGACCTGCAAGGCGATTTGAAGCTGAAAGATATCGAAGACAGCGACATGGCGGAGGTCAGCATCACCCAGCCGCTGATGAAGCAGTACAAGGCGAATCTGAATGCGTACTGCTTGGCGCTCAAGGATTACGTGACGCGTCGCGGAGGCACCTATCTTTTCAGTTCCACCGCTGTTCCATTTGACACCTTGGTGCTGAACTATCTGCGGGAGCGTGGATTGCTTGGATAAGTCGAGGTGCGATGCTGCTTCGAGAACTAAAAAGTCCAGTTCAGCCAGGCGAGTTCATTGCCTCATTGTCGATGGTGTTTGGGATGGCAAGCTTGGTCTGTGGATGGTTGATTCCGCTTCCGCTCGTTGGCCTCGTGCTCGGGCTCGTAGGACATCGGCACGCTGGGGCAGGTTCCAATGGACACGGTGTACGAATATTGGCAAAGATCGGGTTTGTATTCTCTGCCGGCGGAATGCTTGGGTGGTTGTGTGCGTTGTTCATAATCTGGTGAGCGGTGCTGAACTAGAGCAGTCTCTATGGCTTGGTTCCCAAAGTTTCTGAACATCTGGCCCGCCATCGCCGCGGCGGCGATTGCTATTCCTGCCTTGCTTGTGCTGTATTTTCTCAAGCTCAAGCGCCGCGAGATGCCGGTTTCTTCGACGTTGCTGTGGAAGAAGGCGATCCAGGATCTGCAGGTCAATGCGCCGTTCCAGAAGCTGCGGCGGAATTTGCTGCTTTTGCTGCAAATGTTGTTGTTGATTCTGCTGCTGCTCGCGCTGTCGCGGCCGATTACGAATTACAAGCCGGGCGCGGGAAAGACGAGCGTGCTGCTGATCGACCGATCAGCGTCGATGGCGGCGAAGGATTGCAACGGCCATTCGCGGCTGGATGAGGCGAAAAAACGCGCGAAGGATTTCGTCAGCACGATGGATCGACATGCATCGGCGATGGTGATCGCGTTTGATGACCGGGCGGAAGCGGTGCAGCAGTTCACCGAAGACGTGAACAAGCTGAAGCAGGCGATCGATGGCATTCAGCAGACCGATCGGCTGACGAAGCTCAAACTCGCCTATCAGCTTGCCGAGGCGCAGATCGCGTACATCCCGGAACAGAATCGCCCGAACCAGCCGCTGCCGGATGTGTGGATTTATTCCGACGGCCGCGTGTCGGATGCGCAGGATCTGTCGATTCGCGCTAACCTCAACTACGACATGATCGGCACGCCCGAGGCCGGCAACATCGCGGTCGTCGCGCTGTCGGCGAAGCGAAATTACGAGAACCCGACGAAGGTTCAGGTCTTCGCGCGCCTCGCCGACTACGGGCCGAAGCCGATCACCGCGCAGGTGCAGCTGAGCGTTGGCATTCCCAATACGGATCATCCGGAGCAGGATGATTTCACGGTGCGATCGATCGCGGATGTTTCGCTCATGCCCGAGCGTTGGACCGACGAGCAGCGCGACAAGGCGGAGAAGGAGCAGGGCCTTCAGCGGAAAGACAGCGTCGAATTCAACATCGACTTGGCGACGGCCGCGACACTCAAGGTCGAGCAGATGCACAAGGATGGCGACGCACTCGCGGACGATGACGTCGCGCAGGTCGTTGTCCCGCCGCCCAAACCGCTCTCAGTTCTCCTCGTAACCGACGGCAACTGGTTCATGGAGCGCCTGCTCAACGCGCCGTCGCTCAAGCTGAAAAATCCGCAGGTGATGAGCCCATCATCCTACGAAGCGAAGGTGCCGACCGACTTCGACGTCATCATCTTCGATCGCGGATATTTCCCGAAGAAGCTTCCGCCCGCGGGCAACTTCATCTACCTGGGGTCGGTCGGGCCGGGCCTCAAGATCAAGCCGGTGCAGGAGAATGGCAAGAACGTCATTCTCGAAGAGAACAGCGTGCTCGACTGGCGGCGCGAGCATCCGATTTTGCGCGGATTGTCGCTCGGAAAGATCGGCATCGCGCGCTCGCTGAAGCTCGACGTGCCGACCGATTCCGAAATTCTCGTCGACGGCGTAAAAGGCCCGCTGATGGTTCTGCACCGCGAGGGGCGCAGCACGCATTTGATTCTGGCGTTCGACATCCTCGACACGGACTGGCCCAACGGCCGGCCGAGCTTCCCGGTCTTCTGGTACAACGCGCTGCAGTTTCTCGCCGTCGGATCGGACCTCGACATCCGCCAATCGCTCGAGCCCGGCGCCACGCCGCGCATTCCGCGAGCGAATTTACTCCGCGCGGGCGGTGACTTGAAGCAGATCAAGCTGATTGGCCCGGAGGGAACGACGAACGTCCCGGTGCTGCCAACCGGAGATTTCGCTCTGCCGGCGCTGGAAAAAGTCGGCGTGTATTCGACCGATCCGCCCATCCCCCAGTTCGAGCGCATCGCCGTCAACATGCTCGATCCGAATGAGAGCAACGTCGCTCCGATCGAGCACGCGCCCGGCAATCCGACGATCGTGTCGGCTTCAACAACCGGGCAGAAATCACGCCTCGAACTGTGGTGGTGGATCGTGGCGTGCGCGGCATTGCCACTCCTTCTGATCGAATGGTGGGTCTACACGCGCCGCGTGCACTTGTAACGCCGCTGGAAATGGGAAGGCTCCTGACACGAGCCGATCGATTCCTCTACCATCTGGACGGTCGATCCGAACGAGCAACTCACGATCACCGACGCCACGGCGAACTTCACCCTCAGCGGCTTGGTTGCCGACATCTACAAAGTCAGCACGCCTCAACCTGCCGGCTAGCCCGCAGCCACGCGCGGATGGTGACCGCCTCAAGGAATGGTGAGCATGACGCCAAAAATCGCGGGAAAGCTTTCGAATCTCACACGATCGTGATTCGAAATACGCGGTCCGGGTAATCTGGCTGACCTCGGCGCGTGCCGGAATTCAGCTGCTTTTGCCAACATCGCTCGCTATGATGTGCCACCGCTCCGCGAGGGGGTATTGTCGTGCGCGTACACCGTTTGAAATCTTCAAAAACTCCACTCATCGAGCGTCTCGAGTGCCGGGTGTTCCTCAGCACGACGGCGCTGGGCGATTTGCATCTTTCGGATCTTCCGGATCAACACAACGCGACAACAAGCATCAATATCGATGGCACGCAATACTTCGCGGTCGAGCCGAAGGAAGGCGTCGCGGGCGCGTCGGCGGAGTTGTGGAAATCCGATGGTTCGGTCGGCGGGAGTTCGAAGCTTCACACGTTCAATCTGCTGGGAGCGTATCTTGATTCAGATGCGCCGCCGATCAGCAATCTCGCCAATATTGGAGGCGAACTCTTCTTCACCGTCAAAAGCGCAACGAATCAGACGCAACTGGAACTGTGGAAGAGCGACGGAACCGACGGCGGAACGGTCATGGTCGCCAGTGGCTTTGGGACGCCAACCGTCGGGTTCACGATGAACTTCACCGACGTGAACGGGACTTTGTTCTTCACCGCGGGTTCGGGAGCATCCTTCGATTTGTGGAAGAGCGACGGCAGTTCGCAAGGCACTACAAAACTGACATCGTTCGTAGCAGCGATGCCGGCGAACCTCACGAATGTGAACGGGCAGCTTTACTTCACCAACGGCGGGTTGTGGACCAGCAACGGCACCGTCGCCGGCACGCAACTCGTCAAATCACTCATCACGAGCGATACGACTTCGATCCAGCAGCTCGGCAGCAAGTTTTATTTTGTCGCGAACGCGGTTCTTTATTCCAGCGATGGGACGAACGCGAACACGCAACCGCTCATCACGACCAATCCGCCGAGCGTCGGCGAGATCCGAGTCGCGGGCAGTCGCCTCTACTTCGCGGCGACCGATGCTACGAATGGCAAAGAGCTGTGGTCGAGCGACGGCACGACGGGCAACGCAGCGCTCGTGAAGGACATACGCAGCGGAAGCACTTCCTCGAGCCCGAGCAATCTCACGGAGTTTGGCGGAAATCTCTACTTCAGCGCCGACGACGGAACGAACGGCCGCGAATTGTGGACGAGCAATGGCACCTCCGGCGGGACGACGCTCGTGAAGGATCTCAACCCGTCTGGTAACGGAAATCCGACGAGTTTCGCTCACGGCGACGACGCGCTTTACTTCGTTGCCTCGAGCGGCGGATCATTCAGCCAGATCTGGAAAACCGATGGTTCGACGGCCGGTACGAGCGCGATCACGGGCTTCACAGATACCGTCGAACAGGTCGTCGCAAAGTCTCTCATAAGCGTCGGCAACAATCTTTTCTATGAGGCGGTCGATCGCGTCGTCGGTTTCAGCCAGGTTGTCGGCAACGAGACCAGCGGCGAGATGACTGTGCTGAAGGATCTGATCGACGGTCCGCTGAATGTTTCGATTTCGCGGGTGGTGCGCGCTTCCGACGGCAAATTGTACTTCGTCGCCGGCGACACACTCTCCACCGGTCGCGAGTTGTACGTCAGTGACGGCACGGTTGCTGGCACAAACCTCGTGAAGGACATCAACACCACGGGCAGCTCTTCACCGACGGAATTGGTCGATGCGAATGGCACGATCTACTTCGCCGCGACGACGAGCACCAGCGGCCGCGAACTGTGGAAGAGCGATGGAAGCACATCCGGTACAACGCTCGTAAAAGACATCAATTCGGGCGCGTTTTCGAATTCCAACCCAGACACTTTTGCAACCCTCGGTTCGCTTGTGTTTTTCAACGCGACCTCCGGCGGGACTCCGAGTTTCTACCAGAGCGGTGGTGACGCCGCGTCAACCACGATCGTTCAATCGTCCACGGGAACCACGTTTGTCGTGGCCAGGGATCCCGTTGCCTACTCCGGCTTTCTCTACCTCGGTGTTGGATCACAACTGTGGCGGACCAACGGCACAGCTGCCGGCACGACCATGATCAAGGACACCGGCAGCGGATTCGTCCAGTTTCTGACCAGCGCTGGCGGGCTCATTTATTTCCAGGGACAGGATTCGACCCATGGTCGAGAAGTCTGGATAAGTAACGGCACGTCCGCGGGAACGATGATGCTCGCGGACATCAACACGAGCACGAGCCCGTTCAATTCCTCGGCGCCGAATGCATTCACGGCCGTCGGTTCAACCGTCTATTTCTTCGCCAACGACGGCACGCACGGCGTCGAGCTATGGAAGACGAACGGGACGCCCGGCGGAACGTCCATGGTCGCAGACATCGCCAGCGGTCTCGCTTCATCGCAGCCGCTTTATCTCACCAGCTTTGATGGCTTCCTCTATTTCACCGCGGATGACGGCGTGCATGGTCGTGAGCTGTGGCGCACCGATGGCACGAACACGGTGATGGTAAAGGACCTGATCGAAGGCGCGACTGGCTCGAATCCAACCGAGCTGACCGTTTCCGGGGGACGCCTCTATTTCGCCGCGAACGATGGGGTCCGAGGCACCGAACTGTGGGCGACGGACGGAACGCTGATCTACCGCGTCGCGGACGTCAATCCGGGCGCCGCATCGTCGTCGCCCATGAATCTCACCGACGTGAACGGCACGCTGTTCTTCACCGCGAATGATGGCGTCATCGGTCCGCGGCTGTTTGCGCTATCCGGGGATCTGACCCCGCCCAGTGCGGCGCAGCCGACATACAACGTCGATGGGCCGTCCGTTTCCGTCGTCTTCAGCGAAGACGTGCGCGATCTCGATGCGAACGATTTTGAGCTGATGAACGTCGACACCGGCGTGCCGATTGATTCATCACTGCTGAATCTGTCGAGCTACGATCCCGCGACGCACACCGCGACGTTCACCTTCCCCGGTTTCGCGCGCGGAGAACTGCCGGACGGAAACTATGAGTTGACGCTCAAAGGAATCGATGTCACGGACATCGCAGGGAATTCGGTACCGCAGGATGTCAGCGTCGATTTTTATTCCCTCGCCGCAGACGGTAAAGCCGACCGGGTTGTCGACATCCTCGACTTCAATGTCCTCGCCGCCAATTTCGGAAAGAGCGGCATCAGTTTCAGCGGTGGCAACTACGATCGCAGTAACGACGGAATGGTGACGATTCTCGATTTCAATGTGCTGGCGAGCCATTTCGGCAAAGCGGTTGCGGAGCCCGCCCGCCCAACGCACGCAATCTCCGCAGCGGTCTCACCGCTCGCACTCCCCTCCGCGCAATTCGAGCCAACATCCGATCTACTCGAATCGGTCGGATTGATCTGAATCGCGCTTCAGAGAGAGAGCTACTGAGCGCGCGAATTTGAAGGCGCACTGTGGTGGTGGATCGTGGCGTGCGCGGCGTTGCCACTCCTTCTGATCGAATGGTGGGTCTACACGCGCCGCGTGCATTTGTAGCCGGCGATTTGTAGGGTGCGCTTCAGCGCACCAGTTATTCCTGTGCCGGCCACGATGAATAACCGGTGCGCTGAAGCGCACCCTACAAGACATCGGGTGCTACACGCGCCTGTTGCAGTCAGCGCGGCGGCGTCGATTCGTGCATAGATATCCGGCGCAGCAGAGACACGTCATGAGCGCACAACCCGGCTCGGGAATGATCCACTCGACGACGTAATCCCCGCCGGGAAGATTGCTGTCGGGCGTGCCACGGGCGATTCCCCAAACGTTCCCGTTCGCATCGACGGCGTACGCTTCAGAGCTCAACCAGAATCCGCCGTTGGTTGTGGGAAGATCCGATTGAAGATCCATCGCGGAGTCCGCTGTGCCGATCCAGGCCATCGCGTGGTTCGAGTTCGAAGCGGTGAATTTGCCGAACCCCGCTTGAATCGTGTCGTTGCACGCCATCGCGAAACTTTCGCTGAACCCGGTCAGGAGCGTCGGGTGCAGATCGACGGCTGAATTCGCGCTGCCGCTCCAGAGCAATGCGTGGCTGTTTCCGCTTGTCGCTGTGCCATCGCCGTAACCGACCTGATGGCTTCCTGTGCTGCTGATGCCATTGGCCTGGGACTCGATGTAGCCGGTGATGTTTGTCGGATGCAGATCGACGGCAGTGTTCGCGGCGCCAGACCACATCAGCGCGTGATAATCGCCGAAATCATGTTCGCCATAGCCGACCTGTTGAGTGCCGTTTGTCGCCAGCGCATATGATTCAACCCACGTCCCCGCAAGATTGGTTGGGTTGAGATCGAGCGCGGACTCGGGCGTGCTGGCCCAGACTAAAGCGTGAAAATCGTTCTGCACGTTGCGATATGCCCATCCAACCTGTTGAAGCCCGCTTGGGCTGACACCGTCGGCGGTGGAATATCGGAAACCGGCCAGCAACGTTGGATGAAGGTTTGTCGCCGTCGCGGCCGTTCCGGTCCACATCATCGCGCGATCGTCGTTGAACCCATTGCTCCCGGGGGCGACGCGCGCCGATCCAACCTGCACCGTACCGTTGGTATCTTCTGCGAACGAAATGGTGTAACCCGTCCCGGGATGGATGTCGGTGAATGTTCCGCTCGGAGGCGACCAGACGGCGGCGTCATTCGAGATGGTGCCGTTGCTGTACCAGCCGACGACCTGCCCGCCGACGGCTACCGCCTGCGGATCGCTGCTCACGGTATGCGTGTTGCCCCCCGGCGAGATTACTTTGTAGAGCAAGTTCGACGTGTAAAAGTTCGACTGCGCCGAGACTCGAGTTGATGCAATTGCAACAATCGCAATACACGCCACTGCAGAAAATGGGCGGAAGGCGAGTCGCATTTACTCCTCCTTCAGTTGATCAAAAACCCCACAAGAAATGGCCGACAACGACCATACCAATCGATGAGTGTAGATAGCAACAAAAAGATAGGGTTGGGCAAAAATCTGATAGTTAATCGTAAGCCTTACAGCAAATAGTGGTTAGCCGGAGCGAGAGTCGATCGTGGAGCATTGGAAGAGCCGATGAATCCGTTTCGTGCTCTCCTCGCGAGATCGCGCGACTGCCGTCTCTTTAATTGTGAGGTGCAGCCTACTTCCGGAACACGCGACCGGTGAAGTTTTTTAAGTCGTTTTCGAGTGACGACGATCCGCCCTCGCGCCGTTCCCAGCGGGTGACCATCACGCCGTTGAAATCGAGTCCGCCGATCTCGTTGTATTGGTCGTAGAGGAAATTCCCCGTTAGATCGTTCGGATCGGCCCACCACGGGTGCGATTTGATCACGACCACTTCGTCGAACTTCTCGCCCTTGAGAAGCCGAGCGAGATTCGCCAAGTCCGCGTCCGTCTTCACCTGCCGTAAAACCTGCGGCGGGTTGATGTCGAAATATCCGCCCGGCGCGCCGGTCTCGAGCGACCAGGTTGGTTTGGCTTGCGAACGCTTCGCGTAGTAATCGAACGCGAGTTGGCCTTCGTTGGCGACGAAGACGAGCAGGCGACGCGAATCCGTCGGAAGCTTTGCGACGTAGGCTTCGGCGCCGCGCCAATCTTCCTTGTGCGACAGCTGCATCATCGCGTGCGTCGAGCCGGCGTTAATGGCGAGCATCGACAGCACGAGGGGGGCGGCGATCCACCGGCCATATCGGCTCGCGAGCGGGATTGCGACGAGCAATGCGAGCGGCGCCGTGGAGGCGATGAAGACGCGCTCAATGAACGCGGGCTTGCCGAGCAGGCTGTACAGGTAAATCAGCAGCAGCGGACCGATCGCGACGATGAGCAGGGCGACCGCGGCGCGCGACAGCCGTTCGACCATCAAAGCCGCAAGCAGTGCGATAATTGAGATGACAAGCACAATCCCCGCGACCTGCTCTGGTGACAACGCGATGAGCAACTGCGTCAAGGAAGCGAGATGCGCGTCGGGGCGCCGCGCCCACTCCTGCCCGATCGACACGAGCCAATCCTTGAGCTGATACGGCTTTCCGCCGACGAGCGCCGAAACCGTTCGCAGGAACTCATTACCATCGGGTGGTTGCGCCCAAAAGTGATTAGATGTCCAGCGCACCTGGTCAAGCGCGATCGGCAGCCACGGCGCGTACAGCACGACGATCGCCATGTTCGCCATCGCCGCGTTGCGAAGGCGGATACGCATCGGCTGCTCGCAGGGCAAAATCAGCCACGCGACGTCGATCGCCATGAGATAAAACGCCGCGATCTGGTGCGTGTACAAACTGGCTGCGCTCGCGATCGCGAAAACAATCAGCGGCCAGACGCGGTTGGTTTCGAGATGCGTTCGCACGCACTCGAGCGCGATGAGGAGAAAGAGGCAGAGCAGCGCGTAATAGCGCGCGTCTTTTACGTACTCGATCTGCAGCGGACAGACCGCGAAGATGAGCAACGCGCCGATCGTGGCGAGGTTCGATTTCGTGATTCCCCAGGCGAGCCGCGCAAAGACGAGCATCGACAACGTCGCCGCCAGCGCCGAAAGCGATCGCATGCCCGCTTCCGAATCGCCGAAGAGTTTCGTCCATCCTTTGAGCAGCACGAACAGCAGCGGAAACGAGGCGTCCTGCCGCATGAACTGCGTCATTTCTTTGAATGGCACGCCGATCAGCCACGCGGTCATTCCTTCGTCGAACCAGAGGCTTTCGGTGCCGAGATGAATCCAACGCAAACAGCCGCCGATAATGCAGATTAGCGCGATGGGAACGTACAGCATCCAGAGCTGACGACGATCGATCACGCGCCGCTTCTTCGGCGCGGGCGGTTGAAGATGCGGCGTTCGCGAGACGAGGGTCACGCGGAACAGCGTATCGTGTTGTGAAAAATGTATCGAGGGTTGAGCCGTGTCCTGCGTCTCCCACCGGGGAGAGGGCGGCGGAGAGGGGCGAACGATGTCCGACGTCGAGCACGGTTGTGCTTTGGAAAGCCGCTTGAGGTTCACGCTAAGCCGCAAGCGGCGCCGGGATCGCGCGTCTTGTGCGAATCACCCTTTATGATCTATCACGCTGCTCGCCCGTCTCCCCAACTCTCTCCCCGGTGGGGAGAGGGAACCAGAATCAGAAGACTCCGCCCGGTTACACCGGCTTCGAACCGATTGCTTCGCCGCTTACGTTCTGGCCGCTGGCGAGGACGACGTCGATCAGCGCGGTGCTGTATCCGTAGCCCGCGGGGAAGATTCGGCGCAGGTGATACGTCCCGGCGACGAGGCCGGTGAAGTCGAAGTTGCCGTTGCTGTCGGTCACCAGCGAACGTTCGCCGTTGTCGATCTTGCCGTCGTTGTTCGTGTCGAGGAAGACCGTCTTGCCGCTCGTCTTCACGTCGCCGGCGTCGAAGCTGCCGTTCTTATTGTTGTCGTTGAACGTGAAACCGGCGATGGAGCCGGTATTCGATGCGACGATCGGCTTGGAGCCGATGGCGAGGTTCGTGATGTTCTGCCCGCTGCCGAGGTTCACGTCGATCGGCGCGGTGCTGTAGGTAAATCCGCTCGGGAAGACGCGACGAACGTGATACGTGCCGATCGGCAGCGATGAGAACTTGAAGTTTCCGCTGCTGTCGGTGACTTGCGACTTCTCGCCGGCGTCGAGCTTGTTGTTGCCGTTCGTGTCGAGAAAAATTGTCTTTCCGCCGGTCTTCACGTCGCCTGCATCGAACGTGCCGTTCTTATTGTTGTCGTTGAACGTGAAACCGGCGAGCGACCCCGTCTGTTGAGCGACGGCGACCGTGGTGAACTTCGTCGCGGTGGAGTAGGGGCTCCACGCTCCGTAGCTGTCCTTGTAGCGCACCTGCCAGGTGTAGGCGACGTTGTTGGCGAGGAGATTCGCCGCGAGCTTGATCGAGGTGAGATCGCTGGTGTCCGTTCCCGAATTAAAGACGACCGTGTTGTCGCTCGATCGGCGAACGATCCATTGGCTTGCAGTGTGGGACGAGCCGAAATCTTTATCGACGAAACTGCTGGCCGACAGCGTCGGCGTGAGTGATTGGCCCGTCGCATTGTTCGCAGGCGAGATATTGGTTGGCTTGTCCGCGGCGGTGAAGCCGTTCACCAGCGACATGTAATGATCCCAAAGCCAGTTCACCGGATCGGTGTGATGACTTGCACCGCCGCCGAGGCTTGGGTTGTTCGGATCGGGAACCTGATAGTGGCCGATGATGCCGGTGCCGTCGGTCGGATTCGCCGGCGCGACCGCGGCCGCGAGGTGCGTGAGCGGGATGTTGTATTGCGCCGCCAGGAATCGCACGAGCTTGGCGGACGCTTCGTACTCCGCTTCGGTCGCGTTGTTCGTGCTGTAGCGCTCGTGCTCGATGCCGATGCTGTGAACGTTGTATTGGAAATTCCCCGCGTGATACGCGGTGTCGGAGTCGCTCACGAACTGGTAAATCGTTCCGCTGAATGTGACGAGATAGTTCGCGCTGACCTGGATGTTCGGCGTGGTGAATTCGTTGATCGTCGATTGGGCGGTGCTCTCGGTCGTATGAATCACGATCCAGCGCGGATCGGAAGGGGTCGTCGAATAATTTCCGGCCCCCGCGGGCGTCCAGATCGCGTCGGGATAATCCGCGGCGAGAAGAAAACGTGATTCGAGAGTTTCCGCGACGAAAGTCAGCGCAGCGTCACGCATATCGGGCTCCTGTTGAAATGCTCGTGGGCGACTGACCCGAGGCTGGTTCGCAACAACCGGTGCGCTGCGCACTGCGGAGAAAGTACCGATCCTTGCGATGCGATGCCAATGAATTATTTAGCCGCGGGCCTTGCCCCGCGCGGGACCCGCGGAGCGAGTTGCGTCTCGCGCGGGGCAAGCCCCGCGGCTAAATGAAGATCAATAATGCCAGATCTGGTTCCACGCGGTCATCCAGTCTTTCGCTTTGCTGACGACCTTGAGCGGCTCGGGGATCTCCACGCCGTGGCGGCCCATGAACTGGTTGGCGCTTTCGACGGTGCCCAATTCGACCGTGATCGTCGTCGGCTTCTTGGGCACGTACGGCTTGGGCCAGCTGCGCTTTTTCAGGGCATCCCTGACGCCGGTTTGAATCATCTCTCTCGCGCGCTTCGGTGCGATGTTGCGGGCGGAGTATCGTGAAAGGCCTTGCTTCACCGCAACGGTGGCGAGCCTTTCGCCGACGAGATCGACGCCTTCCTTACACGTGGCGGTGTCGCCTGTGATGATCGCGACGGGAACGTTGTAATGCCCGCATAGCGCCGCGTTGATGCCGAACTCGCCCACGCTTACGCCGTTAAAGAAAAGATCGCCCCAGCGCGTGGTGGAGATCGTGTGACAGAGCACGCCATCGGGCGTGCCGGCCTTGGCGTGCATGCCGATCATCAGCGCGACGTCGCACCCCGTTTCGAACATCTGCGTGTAGCGCGACCAGCCGTGGCCGGAAACCCAATCGACACGCTCGTCGAGCAGTTCGGGGACGTACGAATTGAACGTCCAATCCTGCCCCGCGCCGTGGCAATCGACCGCGACGACTTCTGTGGCGCCGGCATCATACGCGCCGCGCACGGCGGCGTTGATTTCTTCGGTGTACAGTCGGCGGCCTTCTTCGTACATCGGCTCGCCGCCGTTGACCTGGGCCCACTTTACAATTCCCGAAACGCCTTCCATGTCCGACATGATCAGCACTCGCATGGGCGGAAATGTAGATCAGCGCAATTGAATCGCAAGCAGCAGCATGCGATTAACCCTGCGGCTGAAGCCGCCGGGCCTCCAGCGCTTCGAGGCCCGGCGGCTTTAGCCGCAGGGTGCGCCCTTAAAAAAGCTGGGTGGAAGGATTTATCGCGTTACGCGTAAGCAGCGGCGAGGAAGACGATTACGCCGGCAATCAGCGCAACGATTTCGACAAGGTACGAAGCATTCTGGCGAGGCATGGCGACCTCCTGTCCCGAATCGCCTAACCGGCTCATCCATGAGCCGGAACTGATGCTCTGGACGGGCATTAAAGCGATTTATCGAAAGTTTTCAATAGTCACGCCCCATTACCAGACGCCTCCACCCTAGCCCGCGTTACACGATGGAAACAACCGGGGCTGCACCAGGGGAAGCCAAGATTCGCGTAACCAGTTGAAAATATTGATTTTGTATTCGATTTTATTTTCAGATTCTCGGCCCGTCCGCTGCAATTCTCGGATGGAACCAGGGTGTTCGGTTGGCTAGACTTCAATTGGATATGACCGCTCCCACCCGTCAATTTCAGCCGGCCGAGAAGCCGCAGGCGGCGGTTCACACCGAGCCGCTGACGGGGCAGGTCGTCTACATGTACGCCTTCGATGTGGCGTACGAGATGGAGCGAAAGCCCGTCCGCGAATTGCTCGGGCAGCCGGTGGCGCAGTTCGCAGTCGATGCCTCCAAGCGCAATCCGCGGCAGCTTTTTTTCTACCGCCCGCAGATGGTGCGACTTCCGCCGCTGGAAAAGTTCGGCCCGCGCGGGCCGATCCGTCTGGAGCGCACGATCAAGCTGCTGCCCGTTGGCGCCATCAGCATCACCGTGCGCGTGCCGTTTCAAGTCGATCAGATCGAAGAGCTCGTGCCGTTTCACGACCTGCGCTTCAGCGACGGTTCATACCTGTACGATCACGTGCGCGAGCTCGCGGAGCAAGTTCGGCGCGAGCTGCACGCGCACTACATCCGCCCGCTGGCGCAGCTCGGGGATGAGGAAGCGTACACCGTCTTCTGCGTCCACTCGCCGATCCTTGGTGAAGCCGGCACCGATGTGCGCGCCGAAGACTGGATGCGCGAGCACCGCCGGGAGATTTCGGCACTGCTGACTGAAGAGCGCGATCCCTCCAAGCTCTCCGATCAGGAATCCGAAGAGTCGAGCGGAAAGTACCTCAGCTACTACAAGGACGATGTCGTCGTCATCGACTGGGACGCGGCGCTGATCGTCGACGAGCCGCGCTACTTTGACGAAATTCTCTACACGATGGAGCTGGCGAACCTTCAGCTCGCGGAGCTGGAGGCGTACGACCGCATTCTCGACGACGCTGTGGAGCGTTCGTATCGCGACGTGGGTGGCCGGCGCTTCAGCCTGATGCGCTCGGCTCGCACCCAGAACGATCTGCTGGAGATCCGCATTGACCTGGCGCGCTTGAGCGACGAGCTGTCGAACATCACAAAATTCTTCGGCGACTGGCACCTCGCGCGGATCTACCAGGCGATCTCATCCCGATTTCACCTGGCGGACTGGCATCGCACGATCGATGAGAAGCTCAAGACGCTCGACGATCTGTATCAGCTGCTGCGGCACGAGCAGAACAATCGCTACATGCTGATCCTCGAAATGGCGATTGTGCTCCTGTTCATTCTCGACATCGTCAAATCGGTTTTCGGCGCGCATTGACTGCGCACGACTACTCCGCGGCGGGCTTATTCAGGACCGTGTCGACAAGTGATACGAGCCTAGGGAACTGAATCGGCTTGAGCATTTGCGCGGCGTAGCCGGCGTCGAAGACGTCGCCGCCGATGTCGTAGCCGCTGACGACGATGCCTTTGACCGGCGGTTGAACTTTTCGCGCTTCGGCGAGCAAGCCGAGTCCGCTGCCGTCCGGCAGGCCGAGATCGACGATGAGCAGATCGAGCTTGTTCTGCTCCGCAAGGGTGAGGGCCTCGGTGCGGGAAGGGGCGGTGACGACGTGGAAACCCTCTTTGGTGAGCAGACGCTGCATCATCAGACGCGTCTCGTCCTCGTCTTCAACGTAAAGAATGCGGCCCCGCATAACTTCAGCCTTGCTATTAAACAGAGTGGGCGGCCTGCTGGATCAAACTCTAGTCAGGATTCCCATAACATTGCATCCCATATTTCCGAGAAAACGCAAAATTCCAGACCCCCAGATTTCCCAAACGTTAAATAAAAATTTGAGCCGGCGCATTTTTTCTGACGGGTCGCGTGCGCAAGTGCAACGTCCGATAATGTTTCGGCCAATCTGTCGAACGTCCGATAACCACGCCGCGATAATCTCTGGCTCCGTAAAAACGCCCGATTCCGGCTGCCGCGCGGCCTTTTTGGAGCCACTTGAGTTGTTTCGTACTTTTTCCGAAGCAACAGGGGACTGGGAGGTCGATGCATAACAACCGCGACGCGTCCATGGGTTTTGGGACAGGTGGCTGTGGAACAGCCGGTCGCGGGCAAGACGTCTTCGCCGACGGAGGTAATGCATGCAGGCCCGTATTGTTTCTGTCGTTTCGCACGTGGCTGAATTGAGTGTTTTCTTCGCAGCGGCGGCCGCACTGGTCGCAGGCATGATTCGGCTGCGATAGTTTCGGTAACTAAGTTTGCACAAAGTCTGGTGATTGATGCGCGGTGAACTTTTTGCACCGCCCATCAATCACCAGCTTTTTTTGCGCCATTCACACGCATTTCACCTCCCGGTTTTACGATCCACCTCTCACAATCATTCACCGGAGAGGTCTTCATGTCATCGCGCGCTCTTGTAGCATCCAACCCGCGGAGCTTTGCTCCGCCGCTAACTAAGCAATCGAAACGCGCTTCGCACTTTATATTTAGCGGCCGAGCGCAGCTCCGCGGGTTCATCTGTGCGTTCGTCGTCATCACATGCCTCGCAGCCAAGGACGCCGGCGACTTCAAAGATTCGTTCGACGTGCCGAAGGCGAATTTCGCGTCGCACGGAAAGAACACCTACTTCAATCTCGAGCCCGGCTTCCAGGCGACCTACGAAGGCGAAGAGGACGGCGAAGCGGGCAAGCTCGTCGTCACGGTGCTTGATGAGACGAAGCAGGTGGACGGTGTTGAAACGCGCGTGGTGGAAGAGCGCGAATGGCACGACGGCAAGCTCGCCGAAGTTTCGCGAAACTATTTCGCGATCGATAAGAACACGAGCGACATCTACTACTTCGGCGAAGATTCCGACACCTACAAGAACGGCAAAGTGAGCAGCACCGAAGGCAGCTGGCACGCCGGTGAAAACGGCGCGAAGTTCGGCATGTTCATGCCCGGCAAACCGCAGGTGGGTCAAAAGTTTTACCAGGAGCTGGCGCCGAAGGTGGCGATGGATCGATTTGAGATCGTTTCGATGAGTGAAGACGCGAAAGTCCCGGCCGGCGAATTCAAGAATTGCCTCAAGACGAAGGAAACGACACCGTTGGAAAAAGGCACGGAATACAAGCTCTATGCGCCCGAGGTTGGGTTGATCGTCGATGGCGGTTTGAAACTGACGAAGTCGGGACAAGTCGAAAAGAAGTGAATCTCTCTTCCGGTAGCACGGGCAACTTGCCCGTGCAGCATTGCGCGCGATGCGGGCACGGGCTGGTAGCCCGTGCTACGAAAAGAAAGGAGCATCCGATGAAAGCGACAGTGGCGTTAGCCGGCCTTTCGTTGCTCTCGATCTTCGTGACGCGCACGGAGGCCGCGCCGTTCCAACCCACCTTCGATCCGAACAACTTCACCGCCGGCGCCGGGATTGATAATCCTTACTTCCCGCTGCCCGTGGGAACGACGTTTACTGAAACCGGGAAGGTGACGGATCCCGACAGCGGCGACACGGGCTTCGAAATCGACAAGAGCGTCGTGACGAATCAGACCAAAAATCTCGGTGGGGTGCAGGCGCGCGCCGTTCATGCGACGAGCACGGTCGACGGCGTGCTGATCGAAGATACGCTCGACTACTACGCGCAGGACCAGAGCGGAAACGTCTGGTACATGGGCGAAGACACGAAGGCGTTTGATTACGACGACAACGGCAAGCTGATCGACACCGACACCAGCGGATCCTGGCAGACCGGCAAGCACGGCGCGCTGCCGGGGTTCATCATGCCCAACGCCGCGGTGCTCACGCCCGGCTTCTTCTACGTGCAGGAGGATGCGGCTGCGGACCAGGCACAGGATCAGGCGCAGATCATTTCGCTGAACGATTCGGTAACAGTGCCCGTCGGCAGCTTCACCAACGTCCTCAAAACGCTCGAGACCAGCCCGCAGGAACCGGGCGTGCAGGAGAACAAGTTTTACGCCGAAGGTTTCGGTGAGATTCAGGTCTTCGAGGACATCCAATCGAACGGCGAGCCATTGAATACGTTCGTGCTTGCGAGCGTGACCAGCGGCGAAGGCGCGGCCGTGCCTCTTCCCCCAGCGGCGTATACTGGCGCGATCGCCGGCGCGATGATGCTCATCGCGCGCATTCGCCGCTCGCGGCTTAGCGGGGAGTCGAGGGCCTTCTTGAGTTTCCGCTAAGCCGCAAGCGGCTGAAAACGGTGTGCTGAAGCACACCCTGTGAAATTGCTCTGTAGTCCACGTTTCAAAAATCGAAAAAAGTTCATTTTGCTGCGATTGCGCGGGTAGCGGGGAAAATCGGAGGCTGCTAGGGTGGTGGGTCCTGTTAATATTATCGGACCACAGGAACCCCCTAACTAGAGCGGTCTCATGTCGCGAAAAAACATTGGTGTTGCTGTCTCGTCGCCCGCCAGCGCAGAGGAACTCGAAAAGCGTTGCCTGCTGAGCCACTCGGCCAGCGTCGCCGTCGACAACAACGCTACGTTTCAAACCATCGATGGGCTCGGCGCGAGCATCCAGACCAATTCGCAGCCATCCGAATACCTCAATTCGAGCTTTTACGACTCACTGGTGAACGACCTCGGCGCGACGATGACGCGCGGGGTCATCTGGCCGACTTTTGAGAAGACCAACGACGACGCCGATCCGAATCATTTCAATTGGTCTGCGTTCGACGACGCGGCGATCGCGCCGCAGATGGAATTCTTCAAGCACATGAAGGAACGCGGCGCGAGCAAGTTCGTCGTGTCGGTGTGGACTCCGCCGTATTGGATGAAGACGAATCGATCGCTGAAAAACGGCGGGGTGCTTCGCCCGGACATGCGCGACGAATATGCGGAATACGTGGCCTCCTTCGTCATCGCCGCCAAGCGCGATTTCGGGATCGACATCGCGGGGATTTCTCTCCAGAACGAGCCGCTGTTCGTCGAGCCGTACGAATCGACCGTCTATAACCCGAATCAGATGCGCGAGCTCGTCCGCGCGGTCGATGCAAAGTTCAAGGCCGAGGGTTTGACCACCAACATCATGATCCCGGAGGACATCACGTTCTCCGGCCGCACTGAATGGTGGATCGGCCCGACGATGGCCGACACCACGACGAAGAATTTCCAGGGCGTGATCGCCGGGCACAGCTATTTCAAGCCGGACAGCTGGACGGATTTGAAAAACAACGTCGTCAACAAGTACGGCCGCAAAGTGTGGATGACCGAATCGTCCAACAACGCGCCGACTTGGGCCGGCGGGATTACGGTGGGGCAGGATCTGTACAACGCGCTGTCGCTGGGCAATGCGAGCGCGTGGCTCTACTGGCAATACGACGATAATAGTTCAAACAGTCAATTCGCGCTGCTCACCAATGGCGTGCCGAATCCGAAGTTCTACGCCGCGAAGCAGTACTACCACTACATCCGTCCGGGTTCACAGCGCGTGAGTGCGAGCTCGAGCGACAGCAACCTGCTCGTCACCAGCGTAAAAAACAATCCCGGCGGCGGACACGCGATCGTGCTCGTGAACAAGGGAACCGACGACGCGAACGTGAGCTTCTCGGTCAGCGGCACCGCGCCGTCGAGCTATCGCATGATCCGCTCGAGCGCAACGGAAAACTCGGCCGATCTCGGCACGGTGAGCGGCGGAAGCAGCTTCAATGTCACCATCCCCGCGAACAGTATTGTGACCCTCTTTAGCGGGCCGGATCTCACGCCCGGCACGGGCACGGGCGCGCAGAAGGTGCCGATCCAGGCGATTTTCGATTCCGGGAACGCGTCGAAGCTCGCATCGGCAGCGACGCAGGGCGATCTCACGACGGTGAACCAGCGCATCGCCGCCGGTGACAACGTCAATCAGCAGATGTGGGACGGCTGGACCGCGCTCGATTCCGCGGCGGCGTCGCCTTACAAGGATGCGACGAACATTCTCAATGCCCTCCTCGCCGCCGGCGCAAATCCGAACCTCACGACGAGCGACGGCCTCACTCCGTTGATGGTCGCGGCGATGAACAGCACGATCAAATTCGCCGTGCCGTTCAATATGCCGGCCGATCGCGTCAACGCGCTGCTCAAAACGGGCGTGAACATCAATGCGAGAGATTCGCAAGGCCGCACCGCGCTGATGTGGGCCGCGATGACCGCGCGCGAAGGCGAATTGCAGACCGACGCCGATCCGTCCGTCGTGCAGGCGCTGCTCGGCGCCGGCGCCGATCGCACCCTCAAGGACAATTCGGGCAAGACCGCGCTCGATTACGCGACGCGCGAAAGCTACAGCGCGATCGCGAGCGCGCTGAAGAACACGACGACCGTCAACGGTTCGGTCGCGGGCTCGGTCTTCCAGGATTTCAACGGCAACGGCTCGCGCGATTCCGACGACACCGAGCTGACCGGCGTGATCGTTTACGACGACACGAACAACAACGGCAGCAAAGACACTGGCGAAGCGAACATCAAGGTCGATAACGCCGGCAACTACATCTTCAACCTCAGCAGCGGCGTGCTGCATCACATCCGCGTGGTGGTCCCGGGGGGATACACGCAGACGTCGCCCGCCGGCGCGTACAACATCACGCTGAGCAAAGGCCAGGTGACCGGCGGACACGATTTCGCCCTCAAGCCCGGCAGCAGTGGCACCGGCTCAATCAGCGGAACGGTGTTCAATGACGTGAATTCCGATGGCGTGAAGCAGGCCAACGAACAGGCGCTCAGCGGCTTCACCGTTTACAACGATGCGAACGACAACAACACGCTCGACAGCGGTGAAGCCAAGACGACCAGCAGCTCGACGGGCGCGTACACGTTCGTGAATCTTTCGCCCGGCCAATACAAGATCCGCGTGATCCCACTCAGCGGATGGTCGCAAACGTGGCCGAAGAATAACTTCGGCTGGACGGTGCCGCTGGCGGCGGGGCAGGGCGTGACGGGGGACAACTTCGGCCTGATCTCGACGCCCGGCGGTGGGGGTGGCGGCGGTGGGGGCGGCGGATCGACCGGTTCAATCAGCGGAACCGTTTACAACGATGCCAACGGCAATGCCACGCGCGACAGCGGCGAAAACGGCATCGCCAACATCACGCTCTACAACGACGCGAACAACAACAACATCAAAGATTCCGGCGAGCTGACGGCGACGACGGATTCGAGCGGAAGCTACAACTTCACCGGCCTCGGCGCCGCGACGTACAAGATCCGCCAGATCCTGCAGACCGGCTGGAGCCAGACCACGCCGGCGAATAATTTCGGACACACGGTCACGCTCGCGAGCGGACAAAGTGTTTCGGGCCAGGATTTCGGCACCGAACAAGGCGGCAATCCTCCGCCGCCGGTCGGTGGGTCGATCACCGGTGTTGTGTTCAACGATGCCGATGGCGACGGCGTGCATGACTCGAACGAATCGGGTCTCAGCGGCATCACCGTTTACAACGACGCGAACAATAACAGCGCCATGGACAGCGGCGAGATTAAGACCACGACCGATTCCAGCGGCACGTATTCCTTCACCGGCCTCTCATCAGGCGCGTACAAGATCCGCGAGATTCTGCAGAGCGGTTGGATTCAAACGATTCCGACCAAGAACTACGGCCACACGATCAACCTCGCGACGAACCAGCAGCTCGGCGGACAGGACTTCGGCACGAAGCAAGGCGCCGTGCAGACCGGCGGAACGATCAGCGGAACCGTCTTCAACGATGTCAACGGCAATGGCACGAAAGACAGCGGCGAAGTCGGCGTTTCCGGTATCACGATCTACAACGATGCCAATAACAACAACGCCAAAGATTCCGGCGAGCTGACGACGACGACCGACAGCAACGGCGCGTATTCTTTCACCGGCTTGTCTTCCGGCGCTTACAAAATCCGTCAGATCCTTCAGACCGGTTGGAGCCAGACCACTCCGGCGAATAATTTTGGTCACACAATCAACCTCGCGACGAACCAGGTGCTCACGGGCGAAGATTTCGGCACGGAAGACAGCGGTTCGCCAGGAGTTCCGCCGCCGGTGACCGGCGCGAGCATCAGCGGCGTCGTCTACAACGACATGAACGCCAACGGCGTGAAAGATTCGACCGAAACCGGCATCGGCGGGCGAACCGTTTACGTCGATCTGAACAACAACCTCGTGATGGATTCGACCGAGCAGCGCGTCACGACGGATGCAAACGGCGCGTACACGGTGGGTGGTTTGTCGGCCGGCACATACAAAGTCCGCGAGATCCTGCCGAGCGGTTGGAAGCAGATCACGCCGACGAAGAACTACGCGCAGACCGTCACCGTTTCGACGAACCAGGCCGTCAGCGGCAAAGATTTCGGCGCGTGGCAGAGCATCGCCATCAACGGCATGGTCTTCAACGACGCCAACGGCAACAAGACCAAAGACGCCGGTGAAGGCGGGCTGCAAGGCTTCCGCGTGTATCTCGACAGCAACAACGACAGCGCCTGGCAATCGACGGAAACCAGCGTGCTGAGCGACTCGGGCGGCAACTGGAGTTTCCAGAACCTCAACCCCGGCACGTACAACGTCCGCATCGTCGATCTCACCGGCTACAAGCGCACGACGCAAAGCACGTTCGTCGTCGCCCTGCCTCCGGGTGGATCAACAAAACTCTTCGGTGAACAAAAGATCGCCTGAGGATCCCGGGAGGGCGAGGCTCCTGCCGAGCCGTTTTTGCATCATCCGCACAAACGTCTCGGCAGAAGCCTCGCCCTCCCAATTTTCCCCGCTCGCTGTGCATCTTTTGCACCCTGCCCAACTCCGCGCTCTAAATCTTCTTCGATATTAAAAGTTTCACCTAGTCGCGCCGCGATTCATGGAATTATCATCCAGCGTTCGACCACTTTTTGTGTGGAGATTTGTTGTGATGCGTCGTTCATTGGTTGTGTGCCCATTCGTCGAACCGCTCGAGCCCCGCCAGCTCTTCAGCTTTTACCTCGCGGTGAATTTTCAGCCAGGATCCGTCACGACCAGCGCGCCGGGCTATCGCACGGACATCGGCCACACCTACGCCAAGCGCGCCAACGGCGTCACCTACGGCTGGAATCTCGACAACACCGCGAACGCGCGCATCCGCCACTCTAGCCTTTCGCCCGATCAGAAATTCGACACGCTCACCACGATGCCCGTCGGCAAAAGCTGGGGCGCGGCGGTGCCGAATGGGACGTACAACGTTCGCATCGTCGTCGGCGATCCGAGTTACACGCCGAGCAAATACTCATTCAGCATTGAAGGCGAAAAAGCGATCGATCGTTCGAACAATCAAACCGAGCATTGGCAGGAGGCGAACGTCACCGTCACGGTGACGGACGGCAAACTGACGCTCACGCCCGGCAGCGACGCTTCGCACAACGCGCTCGACTTTATCGAGATTCAAAGCGCCGACCAGAAACCGCCGCAGGATATGAGCTGGCGATATAGCGCTCCCTATTCGCCGTTCGGGCGCGTCGAGCCGGGCGTCGTGCCACTCGGCAATAAGCTTTACGTCATCGGCGGCTTCTTTAACGGCTACGACGACGTCTCGGCGCGCGTGGATATCCTGAATCTCACGACCAAGAAATGGACCCGCGGAGCCAGTACGCCCGGGCCGCAGACACACATGGGGATGGCGACGGACGGTCGTTACATCTACTCCGTCGCGGGGCAGTTTGGTCCGCAGCTTTCGCTCGACAGCACCAATAAATCCTGGCGCTACGACACCGTCACCAACAAATGGTCGTCGTGGATCGCGCTCCCGCAGAAGCGTTACGGCGGATCGCTGCTCTATCTCAATCACGAGATGCACTACATCGGCGGCGACGCCTCCGATCGCATCACCGCGACGACCAATCATTGGGTGCTCGATTTCGATCACCCGGAAAAAGGTTGGCAAGCCGCGCCGCCGCTCCCCGTCGCGACCGATCATGCGGGGCACGTCGTCTTTAACAACAAGATCTACATCTTCGGCGGCGAGAACGACCACGGCCGCGGATACTTTCAACACTCCGCGACGTACATGTTCGACCCGAAGACGAACGAGTGGGCGCAGCTCGCGAACATGCCGACCGCCAGCTCGCACTTCGAAGGAAACGTGGTCGTCGCCAATGGCGAGATCTGGGCCCTCGGTGGACAGGTCGATGCGCAGCTCCTCACCAACCAGGTGCGGAGCTACAACCCCGCCACGAACGTCTGGACCGTTCACACGCCACTCCCTGAAAAGCGCAAGGCCGGCTTTTCCTATGCGTCAAACGGCGTGATCTACTACGGCGCCGGCGACAGCTATCACAACGGCCAGCCGGTCGCGACGATGATCGCCAGGCTTCCGACCGGGGCGGTTCTCGAGTCGCTCGTTTCCTCGCGAACGAGCAGCCCCAGCGCGCTCTTTTCGACAGTGGCGATTGGGAATGACCCGGATCTACTTTCTTTGATCTGATTGCCAAACCCAGAAACCTATAAGTCTGGCTCCGCCGAAATCGAGCATTTCCGCGTTTTTAAGCGAAATTCTAGAACTCGATGCAAGCATCGGGTGTGGCGTCAGTTACACCCGCTTTTTCGGGAAGATTTTCGTAGGTGTTCGCGTTTTCTAAATATAGAATCGTGCCCGCTGTTGGATCGATTTCCGGGTTGCAGACGGCTTCAATACGCCGGTAGCCGGCGTTCCGATCTCGCCTTTTTCGATCGTCCTCGGCGGGGCAATTCATTGGCCTCTGTCCTTCCATCGCGCGTCTTGTGCACAATCTACCGCCCGCACAGAAGCGGGCAGGAGCCGTTATGAAGCCGCAGTCGCAGCGCTCAGCCCGTCGCCGTCGCAAACACGGATTCACGCTCGTCGAGCTTCTGGTGGTGATCGGAATTATCGCAGTGCTTGTGTCGATCCTGTTGCCGGCAATCAGCAAGGCGCGCGAGGCGGCCAATCGCACGAAGTGCCTCGCGAATTTGCGTTCGATCGGGCAAATGCTCGCCACGTATGCGGTTGCCAACAAGGATCAAGTTCCGCTCGGCGCGGTTCTCGCCGCCGGAGGCGGAGGGCAAGCCGAGAATGCCAATTCTTACTGGTTGGCGCGCAACGCTTCTTCCGAGTGGGATCAGGATGTCTTCCTCACGACGGGTAAGAAGATGCGATATACCGGGCTCGGTTTGCTCATCAAATCGCGCGTGATGACCGAAGGCAGCGGCGAGGTCTTCTTCTGCCCGAGTTGTACGGACGTATTCTATCAATTCAACAATCCGACCAACAAATGGCCCCCGTCGGAACAGGGGCAATGCCGCATCCCTTACTGCACCCGCCCCAGCATCAACAGCGACCCACAGAACGGCAGTCATTTGCCCGAGCAAATTGTGGCTTGGACGACGACGAAATCCTGGTTCCCGCAACGTCCCGACTTCGCCTCCAATACGGCCAGTGCGGGAGTGGGACCAACATTCACATTGCCGGCCGCGAATGAGACCAGCATGTTCAAGCTCAGCAAGTTGAAAAGCCGTGCAATCGTCTCTGACCTGAACGTGTTTGATAACCAAGCTTCGCAGTCTAGTTCGTACGATCGAATTCAGACGGTGCACAAGAAGGGCTTGAACGTTCTTTACGCAAATGGGGCGGCGAAATGGGTGGACCGCGGTGTGATCGAAGCCCAGATTTACTGGGCCTCCTACCACACCCCGACAACGTTTGGCATGTTCGGTTTCGGCGGCGGACCACACAAGGGGAACGCCGACTATGACATGGTCTGGAACAACCTCGACAACGAGCGGCAGAATTACGATCCACAGCAGTTGGTCAATCCAAATACAGGCCCCGTGCAAGGCCCGTCCGCCAATACCTGGGTTCCGTTCTAATCCTCCACGATTCAGCGAGGCATTAACCAGCCGCATCGAAAGGTGCGGCTGATTTTTTATGCGCCTGTCGCGTCCGTCGATTCTGCTGGCGATGTTGCCGCGATACGCGACAATATCCGCGGGAGGATCCGACCTTTGCGCTCGCGCCCCAGGAAGGCTGCGCTCATCGTCGCCGTCATGCTCGGGATCGTTCTCGGGCTTGGCATCTACACCTTCGATTACGGCGAAGGCCTTTCCTACTTCAGCACCGATCCCAAGGCCTGCGTGAACTGCCACATCATGCAGTCCGAGTACGACTCGTGGCAGAAGTCCGGGCATCACACCGCCGCGCGGTGCGTCGATTGCCATCTGCCCCCTGAGCTCATCCCCAAGTACATCGCCAAGGCGGACAACGGCTATCGCCATTCCAAAGGCTTCACCTTCAACGACTTTCACGAGCCGATCCAGATCAAGCCGCGGAATGCGCAGATCCTGCAGGAAAACTGCCTGCGCTGTCACGGCGATTTCGTTCACAACATCGTCGCCAGCGACAAGACAACCGACGCGAGCACGGTGCAGTGCGTGCACTGCCACGCGCGCGTCGGACACGGACCGCTGCGATGACGCTTTCTTTATGTGGCACAGCCGCCCTCGGCTGTGCTTCTGTTCGGACGGAAGCACCGCCGTGGGCGGCTGTGCCACAGTGGTGATCCGATGACCGACCAGCCTCCGCAAAATGCTCCCGCCCCGAAAGCCCGCGGCACCTTTACGCTCGTGATGGTCGC
>JAICIO010000072.1 GCA_025924315.1 Phycisphaerae bacterium | reverse complement strand
CTCGATCGTCTGCGGCGCGTTCACGGTGTGCAGGGTGCTGAACACCAGGTGACCGGTTTCCGCCGCGGTGATCGCAGAGCCGACGGTTTCGAGGTCGCGCATTTCGCCGACCAGGATCACGTCCGGGTCCTGACGCAGCGCATGACGAAGACCGCTGGCGAACGACGGGCAGTCGGCGCCGATTTCACGCTGCTCAATGCAGCTCTTGGCGCTGATGAATGCGTATTCGATCGGGTCTTCCAGCGTAATAATGTGACCTGCTTCGCGGCGGTTGATCGCGTCGATCATCGCGGCGAGCGTGGTCGATTTACCCGAGCCGGTCGGACCGGTGACGAGCACCAGGCCGCGCGGAAGATAGGTCAGCCGATTCACGATATCCGGCAGAAAGAGCTGTTCGATCTGACGAACCTTGTCGTTGATCGTTCGGAAAGCGAGCGCAACGCTCTTGCGCTGGAAGTGCGCGTTCACACGGAAACGACCGAGGCCGGGGATTTCATACGAGAAGTCCGCGTCGCGGAGCTGTTCGAAATGTTCCCAGCGCTTGTCATCGACGAGCTCGTGCGCGATGCGCATCGAGCCCTCCGCGGTCACAATCGGGAAGTCGCTGGGTGTCACAACCGTATGAATTCGAAACAGCGGCGGCTGACCGACCGTGATGTGCACGTCGGACGCCTTCATGTTGACCGCGTTCCGGAGGATGTCGTTGATCATGCTCATAAGTACTCTTGTTGCACGATTATCAGACGGCGCTCTCAGTCACTCTTAAGATTTCATCGACGGTTGTGAGGCCATTCATAACCTTCCGGAAGCCATCTTCGCGCAAAGTGACCAATCCGCGCTCGCGACAAAGCTTACGAAGGTGATTAACGTCAGGGTTGCTCGTCACCATGTCGCGGAGCGAGTCGTCCATGACGAGTAGTTCGTATATGCCGAGTCGGCCGGAGTAACCGGTTTTGCGGCACCGATCGCATCCTTTTCCGCGGAACGTTTTGTCCGATGCGAATCCTTGCAGCGTGAGGAACTCCTTCATTTCGTCGGACGGAACGTATTCCTCTTTGCAATGCGGACAGGTTTTTCGCACCAGGCGCTGGGCGAGCACTGCGTTCAGCGCAGCGCTGATCAGGTACGGCTCAACGCCGACGTTGATCAGTCGCGTGATCGACGACGGCGCGTCGTTCGTGTGCAGCGTGCTCAGCACCAGGTGACCGGTAAGCGACGCCTGCACCGCGATGCGCGCGGTTTCGGCGTCGCGAATTTCACCGAGCATCACGACGTCCGGGTCCTGGCGCAGAAGGCTGCGAAGGGCGGCGCTGAACGTCATGCCGATCTTGTCGTGCACCTGCACCTGATTCGCGGCGGCGAGGTGATATTCAATCGGGTCTTCGACCGTGCTGATGTTCAGCTTGTTGCCGTCCATGCAGCGCAGTGATGAGTAAAGCGTCGTCGTTTTACCTGAGCCGGTCGGACCGGTGACGAGCACGATGCCGTGCGGTTGGTCGATCGCGTTTTTCCAGATCGTGAGCTCGTTCTCGCCGAAGCCGAGGTCTTCCAGCGCGACGTTGATCGAGCGGTTGTCGAGAATACGCATGACGCACTTCTCACCGCAGGCGGTCGGAAGGGTGCTCATACGCAAGTCGACCTTGCGGCCATGCACGACGGCGCGAATGCGGCCGTCCTGGGGGAGACGTCGCTCGGAAATGTCGAGGTTCGCCATGATCTTCAGGCGCGAGATGACCGCCGCGTGCATCGTGTGCGGCGGGTTCATCGCTTCGAAGAGCACGCCGTCGATTCGGTAGCGAATCTTCAGCGCCTTCTCCTTCGGCTCGATGTGAATGTCACTCGCGCCTTGCTTGATGGCGTCGAAGATCAGGTAGTTGACGAAGCGGATGATCGGCGATTCGGAGCCGGCCTTCTCCAGGTCGGTGACGTCGTCGTTGTCGGCTTCTTTCTTGACGAGCTGGACGTCGTCCTCGGCCATGTCCTTGATGATCTCGTCAACCTTGATGTCGCTGATGGTGGTCGTGATCTGCTCGACGATGCGGTTGATGTCGGTGCCGGTGGTGACCACAACCCGCACGTCGCGCTTCGCTTTGCGTTTGACTTCGTCGAGGAGAAAGACGTTGTTTGGATCCGCCATCGCGACGATGAGCGTGCGATCTTCGAATCGGAGCGGAAGCACGAGGTGCTTGCGGATGTAATCCGCCGGGAAGAGCTCGAACGCCTGCTTGTCGACGTCGCCTTTTTCGGGCGTTTCGTATTTCAGGCCAAGCGTCTCGGCGAGTGCAGCGAGGATCTGCGGTTCGCTGGCGGCGTTCATCGTCAGCAGGATCTGCGCCAGCGACTTGCCGGGCGTCTGCGCCTGCACGTTTCGCGCCTGCGTGAGCTGCTCTTCGGTGATCTGCCCGCGTTCGAGCAGCAGCACTTCGACCGATTTGCGCTGTGTCGCCACCTCGGGCTTCCACAGCTGCTCGAGATCATCGCCGTGATCGAGCGCGGCCTCTTCCTGAGCGACGGATGTTGCTTTGCGTCCAAACATAAATAGTTGTCAGTTTGCCGTTGGCAGTTGTCAGTGACGGCTTTTACCGCCAACTGACAACTGTCAACTAATAACTGTCTTTATTTCTGCATCTTCAATTCGAAACGGTACTCATTCTGCCGCACGACGACGGAGTTGGGATTGATCTTCTCGATGAAGAACTCGTCGACCGTCTGTCCTTCGCGGTAGAGGGTGTTGTTGATCATGCAGGTGCTGCGCTGCTCGCCCTTCATGACGGATTGCAGCTGCAGGTTCTGCACGTTCTTGAGCGCCGCCTGCCGCTGGGCTTCGAGCTTTTTCTTCAGATCCGGATCGTCGCCGGGCTTGCTGTTCGTCGAGCTGTAACGGAACGGATTCGTTTTCAGATCATTCAGCGGCACCTGCGTGACGCTCGGGTAACTCTCGAACTTCTGCACGACCTTTTCCGTGTTGTGCAGCATCTGTTCCATGACCTTGACGTTCCCATTGCCGCTGTCGAGGAACTGGCTGATCCGTTTTTTCGCGTCGGCGGTGCTCATGACACTCGTTGACGCGCTCGCGGACGAGGGACCTTGGCGCACGTGCGCATAGAACATCGCTCCGCCGCCGAGCGCCAGCGCGCCGACGATTACCAACAGCGTGCGGTTGATCGGCTTCTTCTGGGCGGCGCCGGTGTAGAATTCAGTTTCTCCTCCACCAAGGGCGCTGGCGAGATCTTCACCCGCAGCGGATTCGGGCGGTTGGTCCGACGAGAGTTCTTCGTTCAATTCATTGTCGCTCATGGGTCTCTCCTCAATTGCTTGTGCTGGCCACCGCGGGCGTGCCGGGGTCGAAGAAGATGCTGAGTGTCAATTGCGCCTGCATCGCGCCTTCGCGGTCGGAAATCTTTTCGAGCTTCATCTGCGTGACGCGCGTGATTCGCGGGAGCTTTTCGAGCTGGAGAAGGAACGAGTAGAACCCGTTGAAATCGCCGGAGAGGCTCATCTGGATCGGTTGCTCGCTATAGTTCGCGGTCTTCTCGGTCTTCTGCATCTTGACCGTTTTGCTCTCAAGCGAATTCGCGGCGGCCATCTGCCAGACGTCCTGGAGGATCTTGTCGACCTCGCGCTCCTGGGGGAGCTTGGATTGGAAGAACTTGATGGCCTTCTCGAGCTCTTGCGTCTTGCGATTGAGGTCGTCGATGCCGGCGGTCGCCTGCGAGAGGTTGTTCAGCACCTTCTGCTTCGACTCAATGTCGGCGACGAGCGCTTGGCGCTTCTCGTTCGTCTTCTTGAAGACGAACGTGTACGCGCAAACCAGCACCGCGAGCATCACGCTGACGAAAATGATTTCTCTGAATCCGAGTTTCATGACATCTCCATCAACTGATTACTTGCTCGTCGCGTCGCCCAATTCGAGCGCGGCGACTTTGGTGTCCTTGGGCGAATCGACTTCTGCGTTCGGGTCGAGCATCATTTCGATCGAGAACTTACGCAGCTGGACCTTGTCCTGCTCGAACTGCTCGCTGATCACGAGGTTCACGTCCTTAAGGAGCTTGGAGTGGTTGAGGCGCGCGATGTACTGCGCGACCTGTCCGTCGTTTTCCCCGATGCCGGTGACCTTCATGTACACGTCGTAGACCTTGCCCTGGGGCACCGCCGGCTCTTCCTTGCCGGTGGTTTTGCGCTTGGTCTCGATGACGGGGATGCGCGTTGGTTCCGGCGCTCTCGGAGCCGTCTTGGTTTTGGCGTCGAGTGTGAAGTCGAGCAGCGATACGCCGGCGGGCAGATTGTTCGTCAGCTCTGCGAGAAGAAAGCTGCGCGGGACCTTTTCGAGCAGCGTCGCGGCGAGCTCGGCCTGCTGCGCCATCACGTGCTGCTTGGCCTGCATCTGCTGGACTTGCTCGAGCTTGTTGGCGGCGACGGTGTAATCCTGTTCGACCTGTGCGTGCATCTTTTCGACATTCTTCAGCGAGCGTTCACTGAAGGTGAATGCCGACCCGATGGCCGCCAGGATCACGAGGAAGAGCACGGCACAAATGGCATTGGCGCGCCGCTGTGCCTTGCGTTTGAGGTAGTCGTCGGGAAGGAAACTAAGTTGACTCGGCGCGCTCATGTGAAATCCTCAATTGCGTTTTACGGTTGTGTCGTGGCCGGTCCGAGACTGAGTCCGATGGCGACCGCCCAGCCCGGCTGGGGCTGACGGCGGTCGATGCCGCTTTCGATTCCGATGTCGCTCACGCGGCCCATCCGCACCAGCGGATCGCCGACCTGCGCCGCGAGGCCCATGCTCTGGGCGATCTGCTGGCAGAGCGTGCGCTGACGCGCTTCTCCGCCGACGAAGATCAGGCGATCGACTGGCTTGTTCGGGAAGGTTGATTCGTAATAGCGACGGCAGAGCTGCAGTTCGTCCACGAGCTTCGCGAGGAGCGGAGCGCAGGCTTGGTCGACGGCTTCGGCGCGCGAGTCGAGCGCTGCGGGCGCCGGAGCTGCTAATGTTGCCGTTGCGCTGGCGGACGGGGTCACTGAAGATGACCCCGCCGGGTTGGCCGCGCCGAGCAGGGCGAAGCTGTTTTCTTCAGAGGGCGCTTCGGGCGCGGCCGGCGCGGGTTCCATCTCGCGCTTCTGCCGCTGCTCGTCGAAGTTCGGCTGAAGGTGACATAGCTTGATGCGCAGCATCTTCGCCTCTTCCGGTTGGATGGAGAGCGTCGAAGCTACTGCGCGGTTCAGGTGATCTCCCCCGACGGGGATCGATCGTGCGAAGTGGATCTGTCCGCCCCGCGCGATGATGGCGCGCGTCGCGGACGATCCAATATCGATATAGCACGCCGTCTGGTCCGCATCCATTTTGCGGCGATACACGTGCGAGAAGCAGTCGATCAGCGCCTTGGGCTCGACATTCATTCCAATCACGTCGAGTCGCGCTTTAGCGGCCGCGGCGAGGAACTGGTTCACCAGCTCGCGCAGCGCGGCCATGACGATCACTTCGTTTTTCGGATCGCTGTCGGAATAGACTTCGCCGGCGATGAGATGGCGAATCAGCGCCTGCTGCGGGTCGATCGGCAGCTTGCCGGCGGCTTCCCAGGGGAGGGCTTTTTTCGTTTCCTCTTCATCCATCTTCGCCATGCGAAGGTGCTGGATGAACATGCTGGCCGCGGGCATCGCGAGGATGGCCTGGCGGCCTTTGAAGTTGCCCTGGCTCAAAAGATCGCGAGTGGTTTCCATGAAGAAGGCAAGCCGCGCCGCGGGGTTGCCGCGCACGTGCGACGGGACATCGGCGCTGGCCGCCGCGAAGAGGCGATACTCGTAACTGGTGCCCGCGGGGACGCGCTGCACCTGTGCGAGCCGGAGCGAATCGGTGCCGAAGTCGACGCCGATCGGGTTCGCCTTGGCTGCGAAAAAGTTTTGTACCAAACCGAGCATTCTCTCTCCATCACGCTTGCCACGTGTGATGTACGATTCATTCGACGCGAGGCAAAGCGGGCAAGCACGTAAAGCTGTGACGGATAAAAACCGCGGCAGCAGACGTGCTATTGAGCTATGAAGTGCATCGGCGGGGGGGTTGAGGGCGCTTAGGGCGCGCGGGAGGAAGAAATGTTCGCGCGGGTTACTCGGACGGCGCGAGAAACTCGGACGCAACGGCGTCGGCGACGTTCAATCCTTTGTTGGTGAGCCGAAAACCGCGTTCATCAATCTCGATCATCTGAAGATTGCTCAGGCGCTGGAGCTGATCGGCAAAGATGGTGCGGGCGTCGCAGCCGGTTTGAGTGGAAAAGGCGTCAAAGTTTAACCCGGCGGATAAACGAAGTTGCAACATCGCGAGCTCGCCGGCACGTTGAAGCGGGGTGAGCGTTTCGATGTCCACCGCGGGGCGTTCCCCTGCGGTTATTGATGCTTCCCATTCGCCCAGGTGTGGGCGATTCTTCCATCGCGTGCCGTGGACGTGTGATGACGCGCTCGGACCTAAGGCGACGTAGCTGCTACCGTTCCAATAGAGCAGATTGTGACGGCATTCCTCGCCGAAGGTCGCATAGTTGCTGATTTCATACGCAGGTTTGCCGATTTGGGCGAGGCAGTCGCGCGTGTGATGAAGCATCTGAAGCTCGAGCGATTCCTCCGCGGGCTGCAGCAGCCCGAGCCGTCGTTTCACAGCGATGGGTGTGTTGGGTTCGTATGTGAGCCCGTAGCACGAGAGGTGCGGTGTGTTCAGCGCGATCGCGCGCTCGAGCGATTGCGACCAGCTTGCCAGATCCTGCCCGGGGATTGCGTAGATCAGATCGACATTCAATCGCGTGAAGCGGGCGCGATGTGCAATCTCGACGCTCCGCGGGACGTCATCGGGATTGTGATGACGCTCGAGTGTTGAGAGCTCGGAGGGATTGAAACTCTGCGCGCCGAAGCTGAGACGATCGACACCGGCTTCGCGGAGCATCTGGCAATATTCCAGCGAAACTGTCGCGGGGTTGGCTTCGACGGTGAACTCGTTGAGCTGCGAAAAGTCGAATCTGTTGCGAAGTCCTTCAATCAATCGGCGCATTTGTTCGAGCGGCAGAAGCGAAGGTGTGCCACCGCCGAAGAAAATCGTTTTCGGTTTGACCCGGAGATCACGCCACAGCTCGGCTTCGCGCAGCATCAGATCGATGAAGCGCGTCATGCGCTCTTCAGTCTGCCGTGTGATGCTGTAGAAGTCGCAGTAGTGGCATTTGTGGAAGCAGAAGGGGATATGCACGTACAGCCCGGGAATCTCGGCGCGCGGAAGATCACGCAAGTCGAGCGATCGCGGAATGCCGAGCTGAACGAGAGTCACGGAATTGATTGTACGCGTACGATGTGCCTCAGCACACCGCGGGCGTCCAAGACGGTGTGCTCAAGCACACCCTACAAAAACGCTTGCGGTTCCGCAGATGACGACGTGTCCCTCTGCGAAACCGCAAGCGGTTAGCTGAAGTGTTCGATTCCGATCAGGCGATCGAAAGATCGCGGAACTCGGCGCTTTCCAAACCGCTCGATCGGCTGCTGACGGCCAAGCCCACATAGAGCGTGCTGGGCAGGGTCGCGATCGTCGTGCTGCCGATGTTGGTCCAGGTTTGTCCGTCGTTGCTCGCGTAGCCGGTCAGCGTGTTGCCGCTGCGGACCAGGCGAAGCCACGTGTTCGGATACGAATTGGTCATCGATCCGGCGACGGAAGTGGTGGTTCCACCGGTGGTGCCGCGATAGGCGAACTTATCGGTTCCGCCGGCCTGTCCGTAGGTTCGCATGAACGCGTTGATGCTGTTGGTGTCCAGCGACGCGCGGGCCATCAGGCCGACGAGCGGATTGCCGTTGGCGGTGGTGGCGTCGGCGACGCGGACCTTGATATCGAAGTCGCCGGTCAACTGCGTGTAAGCGAACTGCAGTTGATCGCTTGTATTCCACACGTCACTGCCGCCGCCGGAGAGATCGAAGTCCTTGTTCGGCGTCACGGTGGTGAGCGTGCCGGTGGCGGACTGGGTGCCGATCTTGGCGCTGGTGAGATTGATCGTCACCGGCGCCGTCGGCGTGGCGCTGTCTTCGTTGCTTGGTGAAGAGGTTCCACCGACGTTCGTGGCACTCACGCGATAGAAGTATTGCGTGCCGGCGACGACGTTGCTGTCGGTGTAGCTGGTTGCGTTGGCGGCCGTGGTGAAGATCGGAGCGTAGTGGGCGTTGTCGCCGGTGCTGCGCTCGATGATGAAGCCGCTCTCGTTGCTGGAATTGTCGGTCCAGCTGAGATCGACCTTGTTCACGCCTGCGGTGGCGCTGAGTCCGCTCGGAGCGGACGGCGGAGGCGTCGGCTGGGTGACCGAGAGATCGCGGAACTGCGCGGTCTCGGTGGTGCTGGCGCGGGAGGCGACGGTCATCCCGACGTACATCGTCGATCCGACGTTCGACAGCGTGATGCTGCTGAGCTGCGTCCAGTTCGTGCCGTTGCTGCTGTAGTAGCCGGTGAGGGTATCACCGCTGCGGGTGAGGCGGACCCAGGTATTCGGGTAGGAGTTCGTTCCGCCGCCGATGGACGTGGTGCTTCCGCCGGTGGTGGTGCGGTAGCCGAACTTGTACTGGTTCGGCGAGCTGCCGTACGTTCGCATGATCGCATTGACGCTGTTGGCATCGAGCGAGGCGCGAGCCATCAGTCCAACCAGCGGATCGCTGTTGGTGGTGGTGACGGAGGCGATGCGCACCTTCATGTCAAAGTCGCCGGAGAGCTGCTCGTAGGTGAAGCGAGCGCCGTCGACCGTGTAGAAGATGTTCGAGCCATTGGCGGTGATGTCGTAATCCTGATTCGGCGTGACAACCGTGGTGCTGCCGCCGGTGGCGTCGCCGATGTTGCTGCTGGTGAACGAATCACTCTGCTGGCTCTGGATCGTTGCGGACGATTCATTGCTCGCCGAAGAGTTGCCCAGGGCGGTGCTCTTGGCGATGACGTGGTAGGTGTAGGTTGTGCCGGGCACGACATTGGTGTCGGTCCAGCTGGTGGCGTTGGCGGCCGTCGTAAAGACCGCGCCGTACGCGCCGCCGTTGCTTCTGCGTTCGATGATGAAGCCGTCTTCGTTGCTGGAATTGTCATCCCAGGTGAGTCCGATGCTCGACGCGGCTGCGGTGGCGACGAGATTGCTCGGCGGATTCACGCCGACCGTCGCGCTCGTGTCGCTGAGGTTGCGGAACTGCGCCGTCGCGGTGGCGGTCGCATCGTGCGCGGAGACCGCCATGCCGAAGTAAACCGTGCTCGGCAGCGACATCGTGGTCGAGCCGACGAGCGTCCAGTTCGTGCCGTCGCTGCTGGAGTAACCCGTGAAGGTGTTCCCGGAGCGGACGAGGCGCACCCAGACGTTCGGCGTCGTGCCCGAGCCGCTGCCCTGCGCGCCGGTGGTTCCACCGGTCGTCGAGCGATAGTTGAAGCGATAGCTCGCAGCACGCCACTTCATATAAACGTTGCGGCTGCTGCCGGTGAGCGTCTCGCGCGCCATCAGACCGGCCATCGTGTTGGTGTCGATCTGGTCGAGCGACTGGATCTGCACCTTCTTGTCGAAGTCGCCGGTCAGTTGCTCGTAGGCGAACTGGAATTGATCGCCGGTGCCGTAGACGTCCGCGCCGCCGCCGGTGACGTTGTAGTCAGTGCCGTCGTTGATCGTGACGGTGCTGCCCGGGGTCGGGTTGCCGATGTCCACGCCGGTGAACGTTCCGCCGCTCTGCGTGAGGGAAGCGTTCACTTCATTGCTCGCGCTGGAGTTGCCGGCGCCGTTCACGGCAATGACCTGGTAGTAGTAGGTGTTGCCGGACGAGACGCTGGTGTCGACGAAGTTCGTCACGTTTGCGGCGGTCGTGGTGAGCGGGGCGTAGGTTCCGCCGGCGCCGATCTTCCGCATGATTTGGAAGCCGGTTTCGTTGCTGGAATTATCAACCCAGTTCAGCGTGATGGAGCTGGCGCTGGGCGAAGCGGTGAGTCCGCTTGGCGCGGTCGGAGCAGTGCCGGTGCCCGTGCCGGTCGAGGTGGCGCTCGCGGTCGCGGCGCCCGATTCGAGGCCGTTGTTGTCAACCGCGGTCAGCTTGTAGTACGACACCACGCCCGACGGCGCGAGGATGTCGGTGTATGTCGTGCCAGTCAGTAGCACGCTGTTGAGCAGCGTGAAGGTGCCGTTCGGATCGGTCGCGCGATACACGTTGTAGCCCGCGACGTTGCCGGCGCTGTTGGCCTTCCACTTCAGCGCGACGCCATTGCTTCCGCCCGTGGCAGTGAGGCCAGTCGGTGTGACCGGCGCGCTTGTCGGCATGACGTTGCGGATGATGTAGATGTTGTCCTGGTAGTCGTAATTGCTGTAGCTCAGGCCAGTGTAGTCCTGCGCGACGATGTACGTGTTCGGAATCACTTGGCCGTTCGCGTCGCGCGCCGGATAGAAGCGGATCGCGTGGCCGGTGTTCGGCACGTTGTTGTCGAGCGGGTTGAGCGAGTCGTCGCTGAACCGGCTGTCGACCTTCAGGCCGAACGGCTTGTTGGCCGTCGGCGCGAACGTGCCGATCGCGTACTGCGTCAGCGAGCCGGACAGGTGCGGAAGCAGCGTCTGCCCGTCCGTCTTCTGATGGCGGAAGAGCTTGGTCGTGGTCGTGCTCGCGCCCTGGTAGTAGTAGAAGATCTGCGATGAGGCATCGGTCGGATTCGACGGATCGGTGCCGTGTTCCGAGTGATACGCCGCGATCTGCTGCACCGTGACCGGCGCGTTCGCATCAGCCCGCAGCCAGTAAGGCGAGAGCACTTCTTCGCCGATTGCCGCGCCCGAGCCTTCGTTGCCGAGCTGAATCACGCCGTTCTTCGTGACGGTCTGGCCGGCGTTGTACAGGTTCGTCGTATAGCCGAAAACACCGTTGACGACTTGCGTGAGCGTCGGCTCGCCGTACTGATTCGACGGGCTCATTTCCGAGTACTGCTGATACGCGCCCGAGAGCTTTACGTTCAGCGCCGGGTTGCTCGTATCGTTCGAATTGAGCGTCAGCGTCGCGTTGATGACGTCCACCAGATCCGGACCGGTGCCGACGAACTTGACGGTGATGTTCGCCGACGAACCCGCCGCGATCGAAAGCGACGATGGATTGCCGACGATCTGAAAGTGCGTCGTGTCGCTGAGCACCAGCGACGAGATGTTGAGCGTGCTCGACCCGGTGTTGTTGATCGTGAGCACCGACGTGTCGTGCACGGTGTTCGGATAGATCGTGTCGAGATTCAGGATTCGGCTGAAGACCAGCTCGCCCGGAACCGGCTGGCCGTCGCCCGTGCCGAGGCCGATGATCGGGCCCGCCGGCGCCGCTTTCACGTTGCGGATGATGCCGACGACGTCGTTGAAATCGTATGCGACGTTGTAGTCTTCGAAGGCGAAGATGTACGCGTTCGGAACGACCGAGCCGTCGCTGTTCTTCAGCGGATAGAAGCGCACCTTGCGCGGATTCGTCGGATCCCACGCCTTGTTCAGCGAATCTTCGCTGTATGACTGACGATTCGTGAACGCGGGGAACGTCGTCCAGAGGCCGAACGAAGCCGAGCCCGGATCGAATGTCGTATTTCCAACCGCGGTCGGGTTGACCGACTGCGCGTCGTTGATGCCGACGTTGAAGAGTTGCGTCTGCGTCGTCGGCGTGCCGGGCTGGTAATAGCCGAAGTCGATCGCCGGCGTCTTGCTGTTCGCGAAGACGCTGAGCAATTCGATCGAAACTTGTCCGGAGCCGGCCTTGGCCAGCCGCGGCATGACGACTTCGTCATTCGGCGTGCTGGGCGACGCGGGGAAATCGGTCGTGCTCGGATCGGGATCGCCGACGGTGACCGGGATCTGATACAGATCGAGGATGCGCTGGAGCGACGGTTCGTTCGTGCTGCCCTGGCCGGTCGTGCCGAGCCCTCGCAGCGCGATGGTGAGCGCGGTGCTGTTCGCCGCGTTGCTGTTGACCGTAAGCGTCGCGGTTTGAATGCCGACGGCGTTCGCGGTGTACGCAACTTGCAGATTGATCGACTGACCCGCGCCGACGGTGATCGGCGTGGTCGGAGGGTTGACGAGCGAGAACTGCCCGGCGTTCGTTCCGCCGAGCACAAGACTGGTGATCGAGAGCGTGCCGGTTCCGCTGTTGGTCAGCGTCAGCGTCTGCGTCGGGCTCGAACCGCTTCCACCCGTGTAGCTCGAAGCGACGTCGTTGAATTCGAAGGTGCTCTTGCTGGCGCTGATGTCCGCGCCGGCGGCGGTCGGACGAAGCAGCGTGAGCTTCTGCCCACCATATTCAGCCACGTACAGGAATCCGCTCGTCATGTCTTCGGTGATATCGAGCGGATCGACGAACTGCGTCATGCCGTTCGCGCCGGTCTGAGCCGAGACGATTTTGCTGCCGTCGGCGCTGGGCGTGAGGATGATGATATCGTCGCCACCGCTGTAACGCGTGACCAGGATCTTTCCATTGAGCGCGCCACCAAAGGCGTTGCCCTTGTACTCGATCATTCCGTCAGGCGAATAGTTCTTGCCATAATCCCAGATCGAGCCTTCGTAATTCGAATCAGGCTTCGTGCCGACTGGATACTGCGTGAACTCTTCCGTGTAGTTGCCGTTCGACAAAATGTTGTCGACAGCGCTGGTCGGATTTCCGCCGTCCTGCACGTACTCGCCGCGCGTCGGATTCGGATGGCCGTAGTACTTGCCCTGGACGATGTCGTAGAAGAAGTCGTCTTCCGTCTGCGTGACCGGATTGATGCCCTTGACGGTTCCATCCGGGGAAGCGGGCGTGGCGCCGTTCGAGGCCGAACCGTTCGTCGACGCATACAGGTGGCCGGTGCTCGACCAGATCAGGTCATAGCTATTGCGAACGCCCGAAGCATAGATCGTCAGCGGAGCGCCGCTCGCGTACGGGTTGTAAGGATTCGCGACGCCTTCGGTTTGAACATTCAGCGGGCTCGAGCCGAGCTTGGTCAGGTCGAGGCGCAAGATGGCCGCATTGAGTAGGTGCTCGGAACGCAGGCCCCATGCGTTGTCGGGTGCGCCCATCGCGCTGACGCTCGCCTGCGAGATGTAGAGTGCCCCGTCCGGACCGAAGACCATCTGATTGGTCATGTGATCGCGGATCGAGCGCGGGAGGTTCACGACCAGATCCGTCGCGGTCTGCAGGTTTGAGCCGGTGAGCTTGGTGATCTTGCCGCTCCAGTCCGGCGCATTCGTGAGAGACGGAGCGTTGTTCGAAACGTACGCGATCAGGTTGCTCGCGGTCGATTTCGGATCGAAGACCAGGCCAATCAGCGCCCGGGCGCCGCCTTCTTTGGTGATGATCGTGTCGATCGTCTGCGACGCACCGAGCGTGCCGTCGTTGTTGATCGTCCAACGAATGATGTGGCCGTCGATCGTCGTCGCGTAGAGCTTGTGGTCCGGGCCGACTTCAACCGAGGTGTAGCTCGATCCATCGGTGCTCGTGAGCGAGACCTTATCGAACGAGATGTTGCTCGCGACGGGTCCTCCGGACGTGCCGGTGGTGAAGGTCGCGGTGTAGGGAACGAAGCTGGAGCCGGCAGTGTCTTTCACGCCGCTCGTCACCTGGAATGTGTAGCTCGTGTTCGCGAGCAAGAGGTCAGTCGGCTGGTAGATGATCGCATCGCCGCCGCCGGTGGTGTTTACGACACCCGGGACCATGGTGTGGTCGCTCGTGCGGTAGAGCATCACGGTCGTGGTGCTGAGCGTCGACGCATCGACGCCGGCGCCCGGGGTCGGCAGGTTCACGTCCGCAGCGACGAACGAGTCGCGCGAGACATTCGTATCCCCATCCGCCGGTCGCGTCGCGGTCACGCTCGGATGTCCGAGCACGGGCGAGCCCGCAGTGATGCCGAACGAGTCGTACGTGATCGTCACCGGCGCGAGGTTGTTCTTCTGCGATTGGAGGACTCCGCCCTTCGCCGAGCTGGTGAAGAACGCGGTCTTCTCGCTGCCGCTGAGCGTCAGCGTGTACGGGATTTGCTTAAAGCTTCCGCCGTTGATCGCATAAAACGCCGTGACCTTGCCGGTTGAAGCGTCGCCAACGAGGCGCAGGTCAAGCGATGTAATGCTCGAGAAGCTTCCGATGTTGTAATTTTGGGCCGCGCTCGGAAGGGCAGCGGTCGTCGAGCCGAGCTGCTCGTCCTTAAACTGCAAAACCTGTCCGCTGTCGGTGTGAATCGCGACGAGCTTGACGAAGTTGTCCTGGTCCGGGCCGAAGAAAATCCCGCCTTGCTGATAGTTCGCGCTCAGGTTCGTGAGCGGGCCTTTAAGGCGCGCGTTGATCGCAAAACCGGCGGTCGTGCCGTCGAACGAGGTTTCGAGCGCGTTGACCTGCGTGTTGTCCGATCCGCTGTTGCTTCCGTTCGTGCCGCTGCCGGTGGTGGTGAGCTTCAGCACGCCGGCGGTCGTATCCAGGTCGATCAGCGCGGGCTGGTATTGATCGCCATTTTTATTGGGCTGAGCGAGGGTAAAGCCGGTGCCTTGGCCGTCCTTGTCGACCAGTTCGCCCCGGTCGGAGCCGAAATCCAATGCGAAAGGAAGGGTCTGGATGGTCGAAGCGGAGAACAGCCGGCGCTCTTCCAGGCTTTCCAGCACAGGAATGCACGCAGAGATCAACTTAACGCGACGATCCTTCTGATTCGAAAACACAGCGGGCATCTCCTACCGGCCTCAGTCCAACGGGCCAGCCTTAATTGCAATTCAACCACGAAGCTGCGAGTGCAAATCGCAACCATTGCTCAGCGACCTGGATTGAATGCGTGTTCTACATCTGCGGAACAACAATCACTTCCCCCATCCGACGAACACCCACGGCAGCAGCAGTACCTGAGAGGATAGCACGTCTTCGACCGCGGGCAACTCGAATCGGGCTGGATGAATATGACCCCGCCAGAAACTTGTTGCCGGACGTCGTAAATAGGGGTAAAGTCTAGGAACTGGAACGGGAAATTTCCCCGTTTTTCGCGCCAAAAAGCACATTTCTGAGGCAATTCTAAAATGCAGGTCGTCCTGGTGATGTTCAAGCCGGATGGGGAACGACGAAGCTTCTCCGTCGCCCGCGATGTGACGGTTATTGGCCGTCGCGAGGATTGTGACCTTCGCATCCCGCTGGGGGATATCTCCCGCAAGCACTGCCGTCTCATAAAAGATGGTAACGTGTTGAAGCTGGAAGACTTAGGAAGCTCCAACGGCACGTATCGCAACGGCGAGCGGATCCAGGAAACCGAGCTTTCGCCCGGCGACACCGTTCAGTTGGGCCCGATCGCGTTCGTGGTCCAGATCGAAGGCGTTCCCGCCGAGGACGAAATGCAGCCGATGCTCCGAGGCGCCGCCCCGGCTCAGGCCGACGAGGAGGCGGAAGTCCTTGAAGAAGTGCAGTTAGAAGAAGACGAAGCCGCTCCACAAGCGCCGGTCTCGTCCAGCCCCGAAGGCGAGTTCGACCCCATGGCCTTCCTCAACGGCTCAAGCGATTCCGGCACCATGGATGCCCTCGGCGAAGTCCAAATCAACGATGACTTGGACGCCGGCGCCGCCGAAGACGAAATCGTCAATCTCGAAGAAGACGCCGACTCGCGACACGACTCGGCGGTCTAATAAACTTCCCGTTTGCCAGCCGGGCGGGGTCACTTCAGTGACCCTGCTTCCGTTTAAACCGAGCACGGGTTTTCCAACCCGTGCATTCTGTATGAACGGGCTGCGCGGGTCGGAAATCCCATCCTACTTGTTCTTCATTCGACACCCGCGCGTCTTTCCCCAATGACACATCGCCTCCACCACCGGCTCCAGTGACTTGCCGATCGGCGTAAGGGAGTATTCCACCCTCGGCGGAACCTGCGGAAAAATCTTCCGGCTCACCACTCCATCCCGCTCCATCTCGCGCAGTTGCTGCGTCAGCATCTTCTGCGTGACGCCTTCAATCGTTCGCTTCAATTCGGAAAACCGTTTCGGCCCATCGGCCAAATGAAACAGAATCGGCACCTTCCATCGCCCACCCACGACGTTCAACGTCAGCTCCGCCCAACACGCCGGCGTTTTCTGTTTCACTCCAGCTCCTTGGTATCATTTTGGTAAGTATAGTCGACTTTGTCATGTAATTCACTTTTAAAAACTATGTGCCTAACATTCATTCAGTACCCGCGATGATGATCGCGGCTTTTGGTAGGGTGCGCTCTAGCGCACCGGTTATTCGGTTTTCGACACGAAGGAATAACCGGTCCGCTGAAGCGCACCCTACGCAGAAGTTACGCAGAAGGAGTTGCAACCATGAGCATCAACCGTGTTTTCCCAAGAACAACCATCGGCGAAAACGGCCCGATCGTCGATGAATCCGTCCCCCGCGGCATCGCCGTCGTAAACGACAAAGAAATCCTCGACGCCTATTCCCACGCCGTCACCCGCGTGGTGCGAGAGGTGGGGCCCTCCGTTGTCAACATCGAAGTCGCTCACAACGTCCAGGCCCCCAACGGGCAAACCGTGAAGCGCCGCGGCGGAAGCGGGTCGGGCTTCATCTTTACACCCGATGGCTTCATTCTCACCAACAGCCACGTCGTACATAACTCGGTCGGCATCGAAGTCGCGCTTCACGACGGGAGCCGATATCCCGCCCGACTGATCGGCGATGATCCCGAAACGGATCTCGCGGTCATCCGCATCGACGCGCCGAATCTCATCGCCGCCGAGATCGGCGATAGCGCCTCCCTTCAGGTCGGGCAGCTCGTCATCGCCATCGGCAACCCTTACGGCTTCCAGGCAACGGTGACCGCGGGAGTTGTCAGCGCGATGGGCCGCAGTTTCCGCGCCCAATCCGGTCGATTGATCGACAACATGATCCAGACCGACGCCGCCCTCAACCCAGGCAACTCCGGCGGACCGCTTGTCAATTCGCGCGGCGAAGTGATCGGTGTAAACACCGCCGTCATTCTTCCCGCCCAGGGGCTCTGCTTCGCCGTTCCCGCCAACACCGCGAAGTTCGTCGCGGGCAAGTTGATCAAGGACGGCAAGATCACGCGCAGCTACATCGGCGTCGCCGGTCAGGAAGCCCCGATCCACCGGAAGGTGATTCGCTTCTTCGATCTGCCCACAACGCACGGCGTGCTCGTCGTCGGCACCGAGCCCAACAGCCCGGCTTCAATCGCCGGTCTTCAGGAAGGCGACCAGATCATCGCCTTCGACGACAAGCCGGTGACGACGGTCGACAGCCTGCACCGCCTGCTCACGGAAGAAGTGATCGGCCAGGAAATCATGCTGACTGTTCTGCGAAGAACAGAAAAGCTCGAGATCCCCATCAAGCCGGCAGAGTCCGTAAAGTAAATTCGCCTCTTGTAGGGTCCGCTTCAGCGGACCGGTTATTCGCTTTTTCGAACGCAAAGAAATAACCGGTCCGCTGAAGCGGACCCTACAATTTGTTTCGACATTGGAAGGAGAATCCAAATGGAACTGAACGACTACCGCCTCCTCGGCAACAGCGGCCTGCGCGTTTCGCCAATGTGCCTCGGCACCATGACCTTCGGCGAAGACTGGGGCTGGGGCGCGAGCGAGGACGAATCGCGAAAAGTCTTCGACACCTACGCCTCGCGCGGCGGAAACTTCATCGACACCGCCGATCTTTACACCAACGGCACGAGCGAGAAATTCGTCGGCCGCTTCCTCGAAAACCGCCGCGACCAATTCGTCCTCGCCACCAAATACAGTTTCAACCAGCGCCAAGGCGACCCCAATGCCGGCGGAAACCATCGCAAGCATCTCAAGGAAGCCCTCGACGGCAGCCTCAAACGCCTGAACACCGACTACATCGATCTTTACTGGGTGCACGTGTATGACGGCGTCACGCCGATCGAAGAGCTAATGCGTGCCCTCGACGACGCGGTCCGCGCCGGAAAAATCCTCTACCTCGGCGTGAGCGATTTTCCCGCGTGGAAAATCTCGCAGGCCAACACCCTCGCACTGTTCAAAGGTTGGACGCCGTTCGTCGGCCTGCAGATCGAATACAGCTTGCTTGAGCGGACGGTGGAGCGCGACCTGATTCCAATGGCGCAGGATCTCGGCCTCGGCGTCACGCCCTGGTCGCCACTGGCGGGTGGAGTGCTCACGGGGAAGTACAACAAGCCCGCTTCCGACGAGAAGCGCTACAAGGAAGACGACCCGCACCTCAAGAAGTATCTAAGTGAGAAAAACCTCCGCGTCGCGGAGGAAGTGGTGAAGATCTCTAAAGAAGTGGGTCGTTCACCCGCACAGGTTGCCCTCGCGTGGCTGGTCGCACGCCGCGGCGTCACGAGCACAATTCTGGGCGCTCGCACGGGAAAACATCTCGACGACAATCTCGGCGCCCTGTCGCTGACGCTGTCGGACGAACAGATCCGCAAGCTCGACGATCTGAGCGCCGTCGACATGGGCTTTTACAACGAGTTCGTCGCGCAGCCGCACGTCAAGAATTTCCTGAGCGGCGGAACGAAGGTGACTCGCTGATCGCGTTGTGTAGGGTGCGCTTCAGCGCACCGGTTATTTCCTTTCAAGCGGACGAATAACCGGTGCGCTGAAGCGCACCCTACAGCCGCGTCATCTCCAAAGGAGCGGTCAAGATGAAAGCCATTCGCATTCACCAGGTCGGTGGACCTGAGGTGATGAAGCTCGAAGAAATTCCCACGCCGACTCCGGGACCCAAACAGGTTCTCGTCCGCATCCGCGCCGCGGGCGTGAATCCCGTCGACACGTACTTTCGAAGCGGAAAATACCCCGTAACCGCGCCGCTCCCCTACACCCCCGGCTCCGACGCCGCGGGGGAAGTCGAGGCGGTCGGCGCCGAGCTGAAGGAATTCAAAAAGGGCGATCGCGTCTACATCGCCGGCACCGCACAAGGCCAGAGCTTCGGCGCGTATGCCGATCACGCCGTCTGCAACCTTGAGCAGGTCCATCGCTTGCCCGAAAAGATCTCGTTCCAGCAAGGTGCCGCACTCAGCGTGCCTTATGCGACCGCGTATCGCGCCTTATTCGATCGCGCGAGAATAAAGCCCGGCGAAACCGTCCTCATCCACGGCGCCACCGGTGGAGTCGGCATCGCTGCGGTTCAGTTTGCGGTTGCGCACGGCGCCCGCGTCATCGGCACAGGTGGAACGGACGAAGGCCGCGGCCTCCTGAAGAAATTCGGCGCCGAACTCGCGCTCGATCACAAATCGCCCGACTACCTCGATCAGCTCATGAAGCACACCGGCGGAAAGGGCATTGATGCGATCATCGAAATGCTCGCGAACGTGAACCTCGCGAAGGACCTGACCATCCTCGCGAAATTCGGGCGCGTCGCGGTCGTCGGCAATCGCGGAACGATCGAGATCAACCCGCGCGATACGATGGGCAAAGAATCCGCGATCCTCGGCGTGCAACTCTGGGCCCGCGGACAGGAAGGAATCACCGAAGCCCATCACGCAATCCGGGCCGGCCTGAAGGCAGGTTATCTCAATCCGGTCATTGATCACGAGGTTCCACTGGCGGAAGCCCCGCGTGCGCACAAAGAAGTGATCGAAAGCCGCTCGCTCGGAAAGATTGTTCTGATTCCGTGACGCATTGTAGGGTGCGCTTTAGCGCACCGGTTATTGCTCCATTCGAAAACAAATAACTGGTGCGCTGAAGCGCACCCTACGCAGACTCGGCGACTCGCTCTTTCATGTAGCTCGTCAGGGCCATCAGAATCCGCTCGCCCGTCGAGGGGAGCGCGAGCTTCGGAATCTCGCCTTCGCTCGCGTACGACAGCGCATTCTTCACCGCCGCCCACACCGAAATGCCCAAAAGCAGCGGCGGTTCGCCCATCGCTTTGCTGCGCTTGAGGCTCACCGTGTTGTTCGAATTGTCGAGCAGCGCGACGTTGAACGTCGGCGGGAGATCGCCGACGTTCGGAATCTTGTACGTCGTCGGCGAATGGCTCATCAGCTCACCATTCGCGGCGTAGTAGAGTTCCTCCGTGGTCACCCACCCCAACCCCTGAATAAACCCGCCGACGACCTGCCCTCGATCGATGCCGGGGTTGATCATGTTGCCCAGGTCCATCAGCAAATCGACGCGCGTGACCTTCATCTCGCCGGTGAGTCGATCGATGAGCACTTCGCTGACAGCCGCGCCGTTCGTGTAATAGAGAAATGGATGTCCCTTGCCGGTCTCGCGGTTGAAGTCGACGCCCGGCGTCGCGTAGAACCCGCGCTCGCCGAGGTTCACGCGTTCGATGTAGGCGCGGCAGACGAGCTGCTCGAACGTCATGCGATGGTCGGGCCGGCGCTTGTCCCACACCATTCCATCTTCAAACGCGATGTTCTCAGCTGATGCAGCAATTCCCGCTTCACCGTCATTGAAAACGAAATCCGCCGCGAACTCCGCTAGCCGGTTTCGCAAGCGCCCGCACGCATCCGCAGCAGCAGCGCCGTTCAGATCGGTTCCACTCGATGCCGCCGTCGGAGACGTGTTATTGTTCTTATCCGTGTTGGTCGCGCTCATGATCACCGCGTCGTACGAGATGCCCAACTCGTCGGCCACGATCTGCCGCACGCGCGTGTTCACACCTTGGCCCATCTCGGTTCCACCGGTCGAAACCATCACCGTGCCGTCCGTGTAGATGTTCACGAGCGCATTCGCCTGGTTCAGCGTGCGCTTCGTGAACGAAATCCCAAACTTCACAGGCGTCATCGACATCCCGCGCAATTGCCAGCGATTACGACGATTGAACTGCTCGATCTCTTGCCGACGTTTCTCGTAATCGCTCGTCGCCGGCAGCTTCTCAAAAATCTCCGGCAGCGTATTGTTCTGAACGATCTGACCGTAAGGCGTTTCAAGCCGCGAAGAGATTTCATCCGCAGATTGCGCAGATTTCCGCAGATTCTTCTCCTCGGAATCTGCGTGAATCTGCGCGATCTGCGGATCAATCTCTTCCGAGCCGTACAGATTGCATCGCCGCACCTCGAGCGAATCTTTCCCCAGTTTGATCGCGATTTCTTCGATGATGTTCTCGATGTTCGCGACGCCCTGTGGCCCGCCGAATCCACGAAACGCGGTGTTGCTCGGCAGGTTCGTCTTGCAGACCTGTCCCGTGATGCGGACATTCGGCAGGTAATACGCGTTGTCGGTGTGCAGCATGGCGCGCTCGAGCACCGCGAGCGAAAGATCGACGGTGCATCCGCCATTGGAATAGTGATCGATCGAAAGGGCCGTGATCTGGCCGGATTTGTCGAAGCCGACCTTGTACCAGCTCTTGAACGGATGGCGCTTGCCGGTGAAACGCATGTCGTCGTCTTTGTTGTAAACGATGCGCGCGGGACGCTTCGTGAGCGTCGCGACCAGCGCCGCCATCGCCGCGGGCTGCGCCGCCTGCGTCTCCTTCCCACCAAATCCGCCGCCCATGCGCTTGCAGATGACCGTCACCTTGTTGAACGGCACGCCAATCACTTCCGCGACGATTGACTGCACCTCCGTCGGATGCTGAGTCGAAGAGTGCACAATCACAGCACCGTGTTCACCCGGATAAACAATCGCCGCCTGTGATTCGAGATAGAAATGCTCCTGCCCACCGACTTCAAGCGCGCCCTCGAGTGTGTATTCGCTTGACCCAATCGCCTTCTCCACGTCGCCGCGCGCGATGACGCGCTGCGGGCCGAGAAAGCTTTTCGCCGCGATCGCATCATCAATCGAAAAGATCGGCTTCAGCGGCTGCATCTCGACCTTTACCCGCTTCTTCGCTTCGCGCAGCGCATCGCGATTCTCCGCGGCGATCAGCACGATCGGCGCGCCGAGAAACTCGGCCACATCATCGACGAGCAACCGCTCGTCCTTCACCACCGGCCCGAACTTGTTGTGCCCGGGAATGTCCTTCGCAACCAAAACCGCCACGACGCCCGCGACACCCTTCGCCTCTTCGATATCGACGGAGATCAATTTCCCATGGGCCGCCGGCGAGCCGACGAAATCGCAGAGCAACTCGCCGCGCGCCGGCGGAATGTCGTCAATAAAGATCGATTCGCCGCTCACGTGTCCGATCGCGGAATCGTGCGGGATGTCCTTGCCGACGTACGCCATCAGTGCACCTCCCCCGCGATGCCTTCGAGCGTCGGATCAACCGAGTGGCCGTTTCCGTTGCCATTCCCGTTTCCGTCGTTCCATCCGTTCCCGTTGCCGCTCGTGGTGCCGGAGACGTCGATGAAGAATTTCGTGAGGATGTTCTCACCAAGTTGCAGCCGATAGTCTGCCGACCCGCGCACATCGGAAATCGGCTTGACCTCACTCCGCGCGATCTTTCCTGCGTGTTGCAGATTCGACAGCGTGAACGCCTGCCCGCGAAGGAAATCTTCCGTCTGCCGCAAGCGAAGAATATTTGCGGCGACGCCACCGTAAACGATTCGGACATCGTCAATCGAATTGCCACGATGTCGCATCCAGATCGCCGCGGTGAACGCGGAGATGTCGAGATCCTTGCGTCGCGAAATCTTGTAGAGCTTGAGCGTCTCGCCCGCCTTGGGCAGCGGAATGATGACGCGCGCGATCAGCTCATCGGGCTTCTGAACGGTCTTCTTGTATCCGGTGTAGTAATCGTGAATGTTCACACGCCGCGAGCCGCTCGTGCCCACGAGCTCCACTTCACCGTTCATCGCATAAATCGCGGGAATCGAATCGGCGATGGGCGAGCCGTTGCCGACATTTCCGCCAATCGTCGCCGCGTTCTTGATTGGCGGGGAGCCGAAGTAGTACAGCAATCGGCTGTACTCCGGCAGCACGTCGCGCGTGAACGCTTCCATCTCGGCGATCGTCGCATTGGCGCCCGCGACGATCGCATCGTCCTTCACTTCGATCCCGCGCAATGCCTGCATCCCCGCGAGCGACAGTATCGACCGCGGATCGCGCAGGCATTTGTTCATCTGCACACCGACGTCCGTCCCGCCGGAGATGATCATGCAATCGGGATTCTCCGCGCGAAATCGCGCGGCCTCGTCGATCGTGACCGCCTTGAAGAATGTCTTCTGATCCGTGACGCGAACGCTTTCGCCCGCGGTTTTGATCAGGTCCGAGACGATCGCGTCCGGCGGATAAAGATCGTCCAGTCTGCGAAGCGTCGTCGTATCAACCGCGAGTCCGGACTTCACGATCGAGTCGTACCCTGTGCAGCGACACAAATTGCCGACGAGTGCGCCGCGCAAGTCGTCCGCGTTGACGTCGCGTTTCTTCTCGAACATTGCGCACATCGAAACGACAATCCCCGGCGTGCAGAAGCCGCACTGCGACCCCTGGCACTTCACCATTGCTTGCTGCACCGGATTGAGCTGGCCGTCGTATTTCAGTCCTTCGATGGTGACGATGTGCGTGCAATCGAGCTGATAGAGAAACTGGATGCACGACGTGACGGTGCGATAGGTGAGCTTGTCGCCTTCATGCCGGCCGACGAAAACCGTGCATGATCCACAGTCGCCTTCGGCGCAGACGACTTTCGTGCCGATCAACCCGAGGTCGTAGCGCAGGAAATGGGAGAGCGACTGAAACGCGCGCCTCCCGCGCACTTCGTGCCGGCGCCCATTCACGTAAATGATCAGAAAATCGCGCATCAAAACTCGGTTAGTATAGCAAACACTGTTCTTTACCGCTCGAAAACAGCCTTGCCTTTGACCGTCACTCGCTGCACTTTGTGATCAAGCTGACGCTGCGTGCGCGCGATTTCATCGGAAAGGCAATCGAGTTCGGGACCGATATCGAGCCCATGTTTCACGAGCGCATCGAGTGATTTGCGGCAGGCGCGGCCGTGTGCGAATTCATCGAGCTCGCGTCGCGAGGTGCTCAGAAGCGCGAAAACGGCGTCATCAACTGATGCCTTCTGGGTCAACTCTGCCGCTTCCACTTCGATAAACGTCGCGGGCTTTCCGACTTCGAGCGACCCGACCGTGTTCACGATCTCGAGCATCCGCGCCGACCCGAGCGTTGATCGATAGATCGCCTCGCTTGGTGTCGCATGAGGTGAGCGCGTCGCATGCACTTTGAGGAATTGAGCCATCTCGCACAACATCGAGGTGGTCGGCGATGCGCCAACATCGGTGCAGATCGCGTAGTCGATCCCATTTTCATAAAGCCGATCGAGCGGCATGATCCCGGAACCGAGCAATGTGTTGGACGTCGGACAATGTGCGATGCATGCGCCCGGACGCCAGCTCACAATCGTGTATTCCACCGGCGACATCCAGATGCAGTGCGCGAGGATCGGATCGCAATCGAGCAGGCCGTCGTCCTCGTAGACGCTGGTGTACGTCTTGCCGTACAGCCTGGTCTCGACGAGATTCTTTTCGCGCTGCTGCTCGTCGAGATGCGTCTGCATTCGCAGCCCGAGCTCTTTCGCTAGCTTCACACCGCGTTTTCGCAACGGAGAATCGACCGCGACGGCGAAGCGGTCGGTCACAATGAACCGCCGGCCGAATTCCTCCGCGAGCGAGCGGACGTCGCGCTCGAAATTCGCTTCGTCCGTGCGGAGATATTCCGGGCAGTTCATGTTCATCATCACGAGGCCGACGTGCCAGGTTTCCGGCAGCATGCGAAGGGCGATGCGCGTTGCTTCCGTGTGGACGGTCATGTAGGCGGCGCCACCGATCACACCTTTCGCGAGGGTATCCTGGAGGAACTGCTCGATGATCTCTTGCGTGATTTCGTTGGACGAACATCGACCCTCTGCGGGGAAGACATTCTTATTGAGCCCCGCGAGTAAGCGTCCGCCGTCCGGCGCGGGTGGGACATCCTTCATGAACTGTCCGCGGATCGGGTATTGCGGAATGTGGATGTGATTATCGAGGAACGGGGGAAGAATGATCCCCTTTGCTCTCTGCGAAGACGCAAGCGAATTCGGCATGCTTTGCGCGGGGCCCACGTGTGTGATTGTTCCATGGTCGTCCCACGCGATTGCGCCGTCGTGGACGAAATCCACCTTCCCATACGCGCGCGGGATCAGGATCGGGCCGAGGATGGATCCGGTTGTATTCACGAGGGTTTGAGGAGCCGGCCGATCGGCACGCTGACAATCCTGCCATCGCGGAAAATGGTCCGACCCCGAAGAATGGTCCGCCTGATTCGTCCCGTGAATTCTCGACCGACGTAAGGGCTCAGCTTGTGACGATCGAGCAGCATTCCTTCCGTCAGCGTATAGCGATCATTCGCATCGACGATCGCGAGATCGGCGTCGTAACCGATTTCAATCTTACCTTTGGCGGCGATGCGAAAACGCTTGGCGGCGTTTTCGGCGATGAGCGCGGGGATCTCGTGAAACGCGGCGACGCGTTCGACCCAGCAGGTGATCATCGCGGGCAATGTGCTCTGAACTCCCGCGATGCCACCCCAGATCGAAAGGGCGTCGTCGCCGGTCTTCATCGAAGGCGGGGCGGGGGAATGGTCGGAACCGACGAAATCGACAGCGCCCGTTTCGAGTCCCGTCAGCATTGCATCGCGATCGTCTGTGCTTCGCAGCGGCGGGGCGCATTTTGCGCGAGCACCGATCGCGAGCAAATCTTCATCGCAAAGCATGAAGTAATGCGGGCAAGTCTCGTAGGTGACGTTGATGCCTTGCCCGCGAGCGACGCGGATTTCGCTCGCGACATACGGGCTGCTGACATGAACGATGTGGAGCGCGCACTTCGTTTCGCGCGCACATTCAATCGCGATGCGGGTCGCTACAGCTTCCGCCATCATCGGGCGAGAGGCGAGATAATCCGCCCAGGAATGTCCGTGCACGTTCGCCTGCGCCTGTTCGAGCGCCAGTGGGTTCTCGGCATGCACCGCGACCGGCAAATTCAGTCGCGCCGCCATCCTCATCCCGACAAGCAAGTCCTCTTCGGTCACGTGCGGAAACTCATCGATTCCGCTTGGACACATGAAGGCTTTGAAGCCGACCACGCCACGAGCCGCGAGTTCTTCGAGGCGATCGAGGTTCGTGGGTGTGAGCCCGCCCCAGATGGCGAAGTCCGTCACGCTCTTCGCCTTTGCCCGCTCGAGCTTTGCATCGAACGCGGCGCCGTCGAGAACGGGCGGCGAGCTATTCAGCGGCATGTCGAAGAACAGCGTCCCGCCCCCTGCGGCTAACGCCGCCGGGCCTGTGGTTAGGCCTTCCCAATCCTCGCGGCCCGGTTCGTTGAAGTGAACGTGCGGATCGATCAGACCTGGGAAGATGTGCAGGTTCGTCGCGTCGATTTCCTCCTTCGCGCTGCCGGTGACTTCCGGCGCGATCTCGACGAGCTTCTCGTTCTCAATTGCGATTTGTAGATGCTCGACCCCGGATGGGCGCACGACCATTCCGCCGCGGATGAGAACGTCGAAGGGCATGGTCAGCTTCCGCGGTAGGTGGAATACGAATAGCGACTCGTCAGCAGGGGGATGTGGTAGTTCGCGTTCGCGTCCGAGATGCCGAAGCGAATCGGCACGGCGTCGAGAAACCGCGGACGCGTCGTGTCGCCGCCCTGGCGCGCAAAGAAATCGCCGACGCGGAAGACCAGCTCGTAAACCCCGACGATCATCTGCGCGCCGTCGAGCAATGCCTCATCCGTGCGGCCGTCTGCGTTGGTCTGCACGGTCTTGATCATCGACCAGCCTTCGCGCTCGAAGCGATAGAGCTCGATGGTCATCCCCGCCGCGGGGCGTCCGTGCGAGGTGTCCAGAACGTGCGTCGTGAGTTTGCCGGGCATAGTTGATGTTTCTCAATCTCGGCGGATCGTCCCCGAAATGAGCCCAAACGGTTCACTCGTCGCGACGAAAATCTCGTTTTTGTTTTCCATGCCGAACGGCTCGAGGTTCACCAGAATGCGATGCTGGTTCGGCATCGTCAGCGAAATCTCTTCCATCGAAGGGCACGCCGCCAGCGCCGCTTCGCCCATCGCATACAGCGTCTGCTGAACCGAGAGGCTATCGTGCTGCGCGAACGTGTCGATCATCGCCTGCCGCACGCTCTGGAACGATTCGTTCCACTCGACTTCCTGCTGATTGTACAGCCAGCTCGCCTGCAGGCTGGTGGCGAAGATGCGATCGGTTGTTTCCTTCAGCGTCGTATATTCATCGCGAATGTAGCCGACAAAACCACTTTTTGTGGTTTTCAAGACAACCATGCCGATGATGCCCGCTTCGGTGCGCGTGCGGTCGCGCGTGCGCGTCACGCGCGTCGTGCGTTTCTCGCTTCCGCCGCTGATGAACGCGTGCGGGTGCGGATGGCCGTGCACTTCGATCCGATTCCATGGCTCGGCTTCGATGTAAACCATCGCGCTGGTGATGTGACTGAACTTTTCAATGAAGTGGGATGCGAGCGCTTGGGCGAAGTTTTCGATCGCGGTGAGCGGATGCTTTTTGGCGATCGCGTATACGGTGTTCTTCATCGTGTCGGTCGCGACGATCGAGCTGTTGTCGCCGTGGGTGTAGCACTTGGCGAAATCGCCTTGCAGTTCGATATCGACGGACATTTCCGTCAGCTCGTGAAACGCGCCGTGCCGCGCGACCCTCGTTAGGCGCACGTGCGATTTTCCGTATGCGTTTCGACTTAAGCTGGACATGTGCACTTCCTCATGTGGCACAGCCGCCCTCGGCTGTGCTTCTGCTCGCGCACGGAGCACAGCCGAGGGCGGCTGTGCCACATCCCTTTTATGGTTCTTTGACGGCATCAAGTAAGCGCAATCGCGCGATCTTCCCGATCTCCGCGAGCGCCGTCTGGATTTCCTGTTCGCGTGTATTGTTCAGGCGAACGGGGAATGCCGCAAGGATCGCCGCTTTTTTGTTCTCGCGCGCGCAGATTACGAACGGGAAGCCGAACTTTTCGCGATAGGCCGAATTGTAGCGATCGAATTCGGCGATTTCGTTTTGGGTCAGATCGGATAATCCGGCTGCGCGCTGCTCGGACGTGGATTCGCGCGTCAATGTTCCCTCGCGCGCCATTCGTCCGACGAGATCGGGGTGTGATGCGATGAGCTTCACCTGCTCTTGCGGTGTTGCCCCTTGCATGGTGCTGCATAAGGCGCGATGAAGCGAATCGACCGATTCGAAAGGTCGATCCTTCCACGTCCGTTCCGCGATCCAGGGAGAATTCTCAAAGAGCGGTCCGCAGACCTGCACGAAGTGGGACTCATTCATCAGGTTGAGCGATTCGAGTCGGGTCATCGATGCTCTCTCTTCGTGT
>JAICIO010000071.1 GCA_025924315.1 Phycisphaerae bacterium | reverse complement strand
TTGTCGGGTCCGCTTCTGCGCACGGGTTTTTTCCTTTTCAAACGGTGTAGTAACGGGCCCGCTCACGCGGACCCTACAAGATTTGCTACACAATTGATCGAACGACTCCGCCGTCCACACGCAACGCCGCGCCATTCGTCGCCGAGGCGCGCTCGCTGCACACATACGTCACCATCGCCGCCACTTCATCCGTCGTCGCGAAGCGCTGGATCAACGACGACGGCCGCATGTGCTTGAAAAAATCCTTCTCGACTTCGTTTTGGCTGATGCCTTTGGACTTCGCCAGATCCTCGACAAATCCTTCCACGCCTTCGGAACGCGTCGGTCCCGGCAGCACCGAATTCACCGTCACATTCGTGCCGGCGGTCGTCTCCGCGAGCCCGCGTGCGATCGCGAGCTGTGCCGTCTTCGTCATCCCGTAATGAATCATTTCCGCCGGGATATTGACGGCCGACTCGCTCGAGATGAACACGATGCGTCCCCAGTTGCGCTCTTTCATTTGCGGCAGATAAAATCGGCTCAATCGCACGCCGCTCAGCACGTTCACTTCGAAGAACTTCATCCAGTCGCTGTCCGAGATCTGCTCGAAGGATTTCGGCTCGAAGATGCCCAGGTTGTTCACGAGAATGTCGACCCGCGGCAAGCGCTTGGTCAGATTCTCGGCACCCTGCGCCGTCCCAAGATCCGCAGCGATGCCTTCGGCATTTGCATTTGCGACTCCACGACGAATATCGGTGATCGCCTCATCCACGCGCTTTTGCGTACGACCATTGACGATCACTCTCGCCCCTTCATTCGCCAGCGCTCGCGCAATCGCGAGTCCAATTCCTGCGGTCGAACCCGTCACCAGTGCAGTTTTATTTGCAAGACCCAAATCCATGTGCCGCTCCTTCTTGTGCGATTGAACCTCGCGGGTATAAGCAAGTCTATGCACAAAGTCGTCCTATCGATCTGCCTGACCTGCCTTCTCGCCTTCACACTCTCCGCGGCCGAGAACGGGCCGAACCTCATTCAGAATCCAGGCTTCGAAAGCATCACGGACAAATTCGTCGCACACTGGCAGCCCCTCACGATGGGCCCGCCGGCGACGATTGAAGTCGATGCGCACGAAAAGCATTCCGGAACCCGCAGCGCGCGCATCAGCGCGCCCGAGTCGACGCGCGCGTATGTCACGAGCGAATACATCCCCGTCGCGCCCGGCGAATCGATTTCCGCGGGCGTCTGGATCAAGTGCAAGGATGTCCCCGACAAAAAAGGCGCCGTGATCGTCATCGGCGAGTTTGCAAATTCGAAGGAGAAGCAGCCTACGTTCGTGAAGTTCGACGTCGCGAAGGTAACGGATACAAACTGGCAGAAAGTGGCCGGCACGCAAAAAGTTCCCGAGGCCGCGACGCGAATGCGGCTGCGCATCGGGTTTTCCTACGCGTCCGGGACGATCTGGATCGATGATGCGGAGGTGCATGCGGCACAACCGCTGGTCGCGTCGATCGCGCTGGATGATTCGCAGCTTTCGCCCGGCGAGGGCGGAGTTCCCGTCGATGTCATCAATCGCACGCATCAGCGCAGCCAGCATCTGATTCGCATTCAGCTGCCGGGCGCGGCGCGCAGCCAGTTGTTCTCGCTCTCGGGCGAAGCGCTGCAGCACGTGCTCGTCCCGCTCGACATCACCAAGCGCGGCAAACAGAAGCTCAAGATGGAGCTGACGGACGAACGCGGAGAAAAGGTCATCCACAGTGAAGAGCGAGAGATTACCGTCCCGCCGCCGATCGTTCTGATGCCGGCGGTGCCGACGCACTGGGCGGTCGAAGATGGCGCGCCGCAAATTGAGGGCGAAGTACGAGTGGCGCTGGCGAAACCTCAGCGCGAAGGCGCGGCGCTGAGCGTCACGCTGCTCGATTCGCAGAAACGCGTGAAGGCAACTTGGACGTCGAACGAAACCGGCGAAGTCCCGGATGGCTTTTCGGATTGGCAGCTCAAGTGTGCCAATCTACCGATTGGCGATTACACGCTCGTGAGCGAGCTAAAGCCGCAGCATGGGCAGCCGTTCACATCCGAACAACCGTGGGCGGTCATCCCTCGCGCGATGGCGAAGACGACCATCAACGCCGACGGTTATCCCGTCATCAACGGAAAGGCCATCTTCCCGCTTGGCATTTTCAACGGCGCAAAGTTCAAAGAGCAGGCTGATGCGGGCTACACTGTCACTCACGCGTACAACGCGATGCGCGTCGCCGCGGGGGTTCATCCCGACGACCAGAACGCCAAGAATTTTCTCGATCAGACGCTGGCCAACGGCATGCACATGTGCTGCATGGTGCCGCTGGAGTTTGCTTACGCAGGCGACTGGGACGGCTTCCGCCGCAGGATTCGGATGTTCAAGAATCACCCCGGCCTGCTCTGCTGGGACGAGGAAGAATCGCTCGCGCGCGGAACCACCACAATGGAAACGCTCGCGAAGATGCGTCAGATCGTGCAGGAGGAGGATCCGAATCATCCGTTCATGGTTGGCGATTCGCGCGATGCGATCACGCGCGTGACGGACCGATCGAATTTCTTCCCACTGAAATACATGGACCTGGGGATGTGGTGGTGGTATCCGATCCCGCTCGAGCCCGGTACGACTACGAACGCGCTCGAAGGAACCGAAGCGACGCCCGCCGATGAAATGGCCCCGCCGAGCTTTCTCGTGCAGCGCAATACCGACAAGCCGATCTGGGTCGGCGTGCAGGCGTACAAGCACAACGAGAAGTCGCGCTATCCGAACTACACTGAATATCGCGCCCAGCCGTACATCGCGATGATCGCCGGCGCGAAGGGCCTCATGTGGTACGGCGGAAGCGTGACGGACGGCGTGTACATCCATCCCGAAGAAGGAAACCTGAAAGACCTCGAGCGCGTCGTTCACGAGCTGAACGAAATGTCCGCGGTGTTCATGTCACCGAGCGGGGAGACGCCGAAGTTTTCTCCACCGAAAGCGCCGATCAGCGTGATGCTCAAAAAGACAAAAGATGGCCCCGTCCTGATCGCCGTGAACCGCGGCGGAACTCCGATCGAAGTCACATTCGATGTGGCGCAGAGTTCAGGCAGCGCGAAAGTTGCGCAAGAAGACCGCAGCGTGCGTGTGTCCGACGGCAAGTTGAAGGACAACTTCAAACCGTACGAAGTGCACGTGTATTCGCTACTGAGATGACCATCACCGTGACACGGGCTTTCCAGCCTGTGCGGAGTGCGCACGGCTTGGAAAAGCCGTGTCACGGCGCAGGAATTACTCAATCCAACCAAGCGAGCGATCGATCGCCTTCTTCCATTGACGACAGCATTCATCGCGTTGCGCCGCCGCCATCTTTGGCTCCCACGCGCGATCGCGCTGCCAATTCTTTCGCAGCGAATCGAGATCGCTCCAGAAGTCGATCGCTAAGCCAGCCGCGTAGGCCGCGCCGAGCGCCGTCGTTTCCGTGATCTTCGGCCGCACCACTTCAACCCCGAGCACGTCCGCCTGAAACTGCATGAGCAGTTCGTTCACTGCCATTCCACCGTCAACGCGTAACGACGAAAGCTTCACCCCGCTGTCCTGCTCCATCGCGACGATCACATCCCGCGTCTGCAGCGCCGTCGCCTCCAGCGCCGCCCGCGCGATGTGTCCCGTGTTCGTAAACCTTGTCATCCCCGCGATGATCCCGCGGGCGTCCGAGCGCCAATACGGCGCGAAAAGCCCCGAAAACGCGGGCACGAAATAGACGCCGCCGTTGTCGGGCACGCTTCGCGCGAGCGCCTCAACATCCGATGACTTCTCGATCAGGCCAAGGCTGTCGCGCAACCATTGCACGAGCGATCCCGTCACCGCGATCGAACCTTCGAGGGCGTAATAAGCGGGATCGTTGCCTCGCTTGTATGCGACGGTGGTCACCAGGCCATGCTTCGATTGCACAGGCGTCGTGCCTGTATTGAGCAGCACGAAACAACCCGTACCGTAGGTGTTCTTCGATTCGCCAGGATTGAAACACGTCTGCCCAACCAGCGCCGCCTGCTGATCGCCGAGATTCCCACAGATCGGAATCGCTTCGCCGAAGCATGAGCCCGCTGGTGTCGTGCCCCAACCTGCGGGATCGCTTGATGACGTGATGCGTGGCAGGATCTGGCGAGGGATGTTGAAGATGCGCAGCAGCTCGTCGTCCCAATCGAGCGTCGCCAGGTCCATCAGCATCGTTCGGCTGGCATTCGTGACATCCGTCACGTGATGCGCGCCGCCGGTGAGATTCCAGATCAGCCACGAGTCGATGGTCCCGACGATCGCATCGCCGCTCTCCGCCGCCGCCCGAATGCCGGCGCAATTGTCGAGAATCCAACGAATCTTCGGCCCGGAGAAATAAGTCGCCAGCGGCAGACCGGTCTTCGCGCGAAAGCGATCCTGTCCTCCCTCGCGCGCGAGCTCGTCGCAGATCTCCTTCGTGCGCGTGTCCTGCCAGACGATCGCGTTGCAATACGGCTTGCCGGTGTGACGATTCCAGACAACGGTCGTCTCTCGCTGATTCGTAATCCCGACCGCGGCGATGTCGCCCTTGCGAATGTTCGCCCTAATGCACACCTCGCGGATGACTTCCCGCGTGCGTTGCCAGATCTCGATCGGATCGTGTTCCACCCAACCCGGCTGTGGAAAAATCTGCCGATGTTCCTTTTGCGCACTCGCGATCGGCGAGGTGTGATCGAACAAAATGCACCGCGTGCTGGTCGTCCCCTGATCGATCGCGGCGATGTATTTCGCGGGCATGTGTCGTTCCTATTTGGTAAGGCCGGTCAACCCAATCAGCATCGGCGAAGCGTATGCGTGCGATGTTGCGAAGGTGATCGTGCGAATCGTCTTGTCGGCGTGCGGATTCGTCCAGGCCATCAGCCGCGCACCATTCGATCCGGCGAGGATCGCCTCGCTTGTCGCGGCCGAATCTTCGGCGGCGCGGATGTTCTTGCCATAGACGAGCACAATCCTCTCCGACGATCCATCTGCGTACGCGACCGTGTAAGTCGCGACTTCGTCGTTCGCTTTCGCGCGGAACTCGCAGGCCTGAAGAAAGTCGAGTTCCGCGGCCTTGCGATTGATCGCGATCTCGACCGCCGGCGGCAAGCTTTGCCCCGCAAGCACGCCCGTCAGCGCGACCTTTCCGTCTTTGAAGCTCACGCCGTTCGCTCGCACAACTTCGCCAGCTCCGAGATCGACTTGAAAACCCTTCGCGACGGTCGTTCGTTCCGGCGAGGGATTCATCGAGCGGATGAAGACATCATCCGCGTGATACGGCAGTTGCTCCGGCGGCGGTGCAACGTCCGCGTTCCATGCATACTCTGCCGCGAGGATGTACGCCGTGAACTGCCGCAATTCGCTCTGGAGTGTCTTCTGATCCACGCTGTAGCCGGCCCACGTCGTCTGCAGCAATCCCCACGCGTCAAAGTCGTGCGCGGCCCGCGCGAAACCGTAAATATTCGCGGGCGTATACCACGTGCACGCGATCGTCTTGAAGCCCGCATCTCGAAACACCTTCAGACTTTTATACGCCTCCGGCTTGCGGGGTTCGTAGTGCCAGTCGCAGATGATCGCGTCCTTCGGAATCGCCTCGCGGCGCGCTTTGGCTTCCTCGGGGCTGCCGGCGTTGGCGGCGTCGTCGCTCGATTCACTTTTGTCGAGCAACATGTCGCCCCAAAGCATCACCTTTACATCTTTAGCTTTGAAGAAGTCGTGAAGCTTGTTCACGTCATACGTGAAAAGCTTCGTCACGCGCCACTGCTTCGAATCCTCGCGATGCGGATAGTCGCCGATGTTTTTCACTTCATCGTGGCCGATGTGGAAGTATCTGGTTGAATCGAAGAGATCGAGCGTTTCGTCGTAAATCTTCTCGATGAAGTTGTACGTCTTCGGATTCGTGACGGCATAGGCGTAGCGCGCCTTTGAATCCTCCGCCAAATCCGTGTTCTGGCCGTTGGTGAACATCCATTCAGAATGACCGAGCGATTGTACGAGCGGGATGGGCTCCAGAAAATTCTCGCGCGCAAGCTTCACGTATTCGCGGATCTGATCCTTCGGCACCGATCGCTCGACCGTGAGCTTTGGGTTCGTGTCCCATTGCGTGTAGTCCGATTCGAGGACGAGGTGATTGAATTTGTATCGCGCGAAGATGCGCTCGACGAGCTTACGCTGCAGCGGCATCGCATCCTTGCCCGTGAAGAGATGCACGCCGCGAAAGGCAAGCGACGGCCAATCGTCAACCGTCACCGCCGAGATGTAGGGCCCCTTGTCATCTCGCTGGATCATCTGCAGCAGTGTTTGCGCCCCGTAGAACAGGCCGGCCTGGCCACACGAGGTGATGGTCGCGCCGTCGGGCGTGGCGCTGATCGCATAATGCTCGCGCTCGCCGCCGGTTGTCAGTTTGAACCGGATCCCTTTCCCTCGTGAGGCGATCTTCCAATCCCATTTGAATCGATCGTGCACCTCGCGTTGGATGAGGTCCGCCGCCTTTGTACCGGGCTCGGCAATCAGAATCGTGTTTGAATTCAACGCGAATCGCCCGCTGTTCCACTGAAGCTTCTTTGGCTTCGGGATGATCAAGATCGGCTTGCTTTCGGGAACGAACGCATCGGGCACGTCGATGATTTTCGCCGACAGCTTTTGTGTCGGGCCGGGCTCGATCGAGGGCTTCGGCTGGAACGTAATCGACACCCGGCAGGTGAAGGGCTTTCCCGGTTCGATCTTCCCCGCGAGAACGCCGAGCCAGAATGTCGGCTCATCGGTGCCCCACCATTTCGCGGGGCCGAGTCGGCCGTCGAGCAAGCTCAACTGGAAATCGCCTTCTTCGATCGTGTAGGTGAGTTTCCCGAGACGGGTTTGGAAGCTGATCGACTTGGCGGCGTGAATGACTGCGCCGTTCTTGTCCGGCTGTTGGGAGAGCGGCGAAACCGGCGTTTCAGTTTTGCCGTCGGAATAGCTTCCGCCGTACATCGGGAAGACATTCAGGTAGCCGAGCGCCCATTCCATGTTTACGATCGAAGTCGGACCTTCGACCATTCCCGTGAGCGTCCGCTCAATCTTGTTGTCGCCGGTGGATCGATAGGTTTCGTCGGCGGAGAATTTTACCTTGCGATCGGTTTCGTAATGCAGCACCAGCGCGTCGCGCGTACGCTTCACCGTCGGCTGATGCGCATGGCTCGCAAAATAACCTTGCTTCCATCCTGGCTCATACAGCTGAAGCGACGAGCTTCGCGCGATCGGCACGCCGCGGACTTCGAGCGATCCGTACGCGGGCCATCTGCCGTTCACTTCGATTTCACCGCTCCTCAGCCGTTCGATGGCGAATGTATGCAATGCAATGAGAAGAGAGAATGCGACGACCAACTGCCCGATTTGCAAATCGATCCGCCATCCGCAACCATTGCCCGCGAAGGAGAACTCCACCATGTCTGGTCCGTGTTTCGCCTGCATCGTTGCGTTGTTCATCGTCGCGTGCGTTCTACCGGTTTGTCACGCGGAGGTAAATCAGAAACGCCTCGCGGATTGCGACCAGATCATCAACGACGAGATCGCTAAGCACGCGGCGCCCGGCGCGGTACTGCTGGTCGGCAACGGTGGAAAGACGATCTACGAAAAAGCGTACGGCAACAAAGCGCTCGAGCCGACCACCCAGCCGATGACAACGGACACGATCTTCGATATGGCATCGTGCTCGAAGTCGGTCGGCACCGCGACGTCGGTGATGATTCTCTGGGATCGCAAAAAGCTCGACGTGCACGACCCGGTCGCGAAGTATCTGCCGGAATTCGCGGCGAATGGAAAGGAGAAGCTCACGATCGAGCAGCTGCTTCTGCATCACAGCGGATTGATTCCCGACAATCCGATGTCGGACTACGACCACGGCGTTGAGACGGCGTGGAAGAACATCCTTGAAGAGAAACCAAAGTGGCCCGCGGACACGCAATTTAAATATTCCGACATGAACTTCATCGTGCTCGGAAAGCTGGTCGAGAAGGTGAGCGGACAATCGCTGCCGGAGTTTGCGAAGAAGGAGATCTTCGAGCCGCTGAAGATGAAGGAGACGCAGTACCTTCCGCCGGAGTCGTGGCGTCCGCGGATCGCGCCGACGCAGGAGCGCGACGGCCACTGGATGATCGGCGAGGTGCACGATCCGCGAGCGTATGCACTGGGCGGGTATGCCGGTCATGCGGGTTTGTTCAGCACCGCGCAGGACATCGCGCGCTGGTGCCAGATGCTGATCAACGGCGGAGAGCTAGACGGCAAGCGGATCCTCAGCGAAGCGACGGTCAAAGAGATGCTCAAGATGCGCTGCCTGCCCGACGGCACCGGCTGCCGCGGATATGGCGTGGACATCGATACGCCTTTCTCCGGCGCGCGCGGGAAGCGTTTCGATCCGCACACCACGTTCGGGCACACTGGTTTCACCGGCACGATGTTCTGGTGCGATCCGGTGCACAACTGCTTCGTCGTGCTGCTGACGAACAGCGTTCACCCCGCGGGCAAGGGGGATGTCCGGCACATGCGCAGCATGGTTGCGACCGCGGTCGCGGAGGCGATTCTTGGTCCGGCGCCCAAGGATACAGGTCCAGCGGCGGATGGCGCGAGCGAACGACGCAGCGCGACGGGCGCCCCCGCGGATGTACTGTGCGGTGTCGATGTCCTGGAGCGCGACAACTTCAAACAGCTTGACGGCAGGAAGGTCGCGCTGATCACGAATCAAACCGGGCTCGATCGCGAAGGGAAGCGGCTGATCGACGTTCTGGCGGCGGCGAAGAACTGCAAGCTTGTGCGAATCTTTTCGCCGGAGCACGGGCTCTATGGCAAGCTCGATGAGAAAGTCGGCAACACGACCGACGAAGCGACCGGCCTGCCGGTCTTCAGCTTGTATGGCGAAACGCGCAAACCCACTCAAGCGATGCTGGATGGGATCGACACTTTCGTGTTCGATATCCAGGATGTCGGCGCGCGGTTTTACACCTACAGCGCGACCATGGGCAACTGCATGGAAGTCGCCGCCGAGCACAAGCTGAAGATGATCGTGCTCGATCGGCCGAACCCCATCACTGGCCTCATCTGCGAAGGCCCGATCGCGGACAAGGAATTCCTCGGTTTCACCGCGTTTCGCCCGATTCCGGTCGCGCACGGCATGACCTTTGGTGAACTCGCGACGCTGTTCAACGAAGGCTTCGACATTCATTGCGATCTGCAGGTGATCAAAGTCGAAAACTGGAAACGCGCGATGTGGTTCGACGAGACCGGGCTCACGTGGGTGAATCCGTCCCCGAACATGAGGAACCCGACGCAGGCGCTGCTGTATCCCGGGATCTGCTTGCTCGAAGCGACGAACGTTTCCGTCGGACGTGGAACCGATCAGCCGTTCGAACTATTCGGCGCGCCGTGGATCGAGGGTCGGAAGCTCTCGGCGGAGTTGAACAAGGCGAACCTCGCGGGCGTGCGCTTTACGCCGATCGATTTCACGCCGGCGAAGGGAAGCAAGCTCGGGGAGAAGTTGTGCCACGGGATTTACGTGACGGTCACAGATCGCAACACGATCGAGCCGGTGAAAGTCGGCGTGACGATCGCGTGGGCGCTGAATCATCTCTTCAGCGGTAATTTCGAGATCGATAAGGTCGTGCGATTGCTTCAGAACAGGAAGGCGCTCGACGCGATCAAGACCGCGGATGATCCGTCAAAGATCGCGGAGGTGTGGCAAAGCGATCTAGACCAATTCAAGCAGATGCGATCGAAGTATCTGATGTACGAGTAATGAGACATTCTTGCGACACGGGCTTCCAGCCCGTGCAGAGTGCGCACGGGCTGGAAGCCCGTGTCACGATTGAGCACTTTCACAACCACAGTTCTCTACGCGCGCGACGAGCAATGTTCGATCGTCATCCGCGGGGCGGCCTTTCGCGAAGGTGTGAACCGCATCGAGCGTGCTTTGAAGCAGGTCTTGCGCCGTAGCGCGACAGCGGCCGAGCGCTTTATCGAGCCGATCGGTTCCGAACATGTCGCCGTCGCTGCTTCGGGCCTCGGTAATTCCATCCGTGTACAGCACGAGGATATCGCCGTCAGTCAGCGTCGCTTCGGTGTCGACGTAGGTTTCTTTACCGTCAATTCCGAGCGGAAGCGCACGCTGTTTCGGGTTCATCGGACGAACGAAATCGCTACCGCACTGGCGCACGCGCGGCGGCGGATGGCCGGCGGAGCTGTAAAGCAGTTTTCGCGTGGTGGGATCGTAGATACCGTAAAACGCGGTGACGAAGTTTCCACTCCCCGCATACCGCGCAGACAAGTGGTAATTGATGAAGCTGAGCAACTTGCTCGGCGGATCGGGCGGGGTGATGAGCGTGTGCGCGATGCTGTGTGTGACGGCCATCAAGACGGCAGCGGGCGTGCCGTGGCCGCTCACGTCGGCGATCAGGATGCCCCACTTCCCATTCGGCAGCGCGAAGAAGTCGTAATAGTCTCCGCCGGCGCGCCGTGATGTTTGATAATGAGCGGCGAGATCGAGCGTGGGGATTCTGGGCAGCTCGGTCGGCAACAGCGCGCGTTGAATATCCGCGACCGCGAGCAGTTCGCGATCGAGCTCGTTGTAGGCGATGCGCAGTTGATCGGTGAGCACCTGGTTGTGCGTCGCACGGCCGAACAGGTTGCTCATCCACACATATTCCGGAAACATCTCGCGATTGAACGCGTTCGGCTCGTTGTGCAGCAGAACGATCATGTTCATGCCCACGCCTTTTTCATAAAGCGGAACGGCGGCGAGGGATTTCTTGCCTTCGAGATGTTCGTAAGCGGGATCGTTCGGATCGGGCACGAAGTCGTCGATGATCACCGGCTCTTCGCCGTAAAGAACCTCACCGAGGATTCCGCTTTCGAGAATGAGTTTCGTTCGAGCTTTCCACGGATCGACCTCGAGCCCCCACAGCGAGCTGCGCGTGATGCGATACTTCGGCTTCTCCAGATCGCGGCGCGAAAGCGCGACCATACCGTCCGCCTGGGTGAACTCGCGCATGCGCGAGCCGTAGATCTGCACGATCTTCTGCGGATCCGTTTCGCGGCTCATCTCGCGCATCGCTTCGACGTTGAGCGCGAGCCGCTCGTCCCAGGGTCGGCGAGGGACATTCGGGGAGTGTCGGGTCGTGAGCATGGAGTCCGATCGTAGGGCACGGAGTCGCCCAAGTTCACTTATAGCGGAAGTCGGGTCGGAATTCGCGTTATCGCTTTATTTGTACGACAGTTAGCAACGAAATCGCAAACCCTCGCAGAATTCGCGAAAAAACCGGGTTTATTTGACCCGCCCTAGAGGTGGTGCTATATTTTGAACGTTGGTGCGTTGCCAGATAGTTAGGTCTAGTCCAGACAAGACTTTATCACAGCTGAGTTAGCCGAGAGTGCGCCGCAGTGGCGCCGTGGGATCCTTTCGCCGTAGGTCGTCGCGTGAAGCAATACGACAGCACGTCCCGCGATTCGAGCGCGGGCGATTCCAAGGCTCTGGTTCTCGATGCCACGGATATCGTTGCGCTCATCAGTCAGACCGTCAGCCTGAAAAAGGTTGGGAAAGACTTCAAGGGGCTGTGCCCTTTTCATTCGGAAAAAACTCCGTCGTTCAAAGTCGATCCGGTTAAGAAGTACTTTTACTGCTTCGGCTGTAAGGAAAACGGAAGTGCGATCGACTTCGTGATGAAGCGCGATCGGGTTGGGTTCGGCGAGGCGTTGCGCATTCTCGCAGACGCGGCCGGCATCGAGCTGCCGCGATTCGGAAAGAAACAAAACACAGGCGAGAGGCAGCTGCTACTTGAAGCGCACTCCGCCGCCTGTGCGCTCTTTCAAAAGTGGTTGGCGGACCCGGAGGCCGGCAAGGCCGGGCGAGAGTATCTGAAGTCGCGTGGGTTCAGTGCCGAGTCGATCAAGAATTTCCAGATCGGACTGGCGTTGGATTCATGGGACGCGCTGCTCAAGCACCCGTCGATGCGGAAGTTTCCGCCGGGGCTTTTGCATCAGGGCGGACTCGTCAAAGCGCGCGACAACGGCGGCGGGCATTACGACACGTTCCGCAATCGCCTGATGTTTCCGATCAAGGATGAAACCGGTCGGATCATCGCGTTCGGCGGACGGGTGATGCCGGGATCGAAAGACCCGGCGAAGTATTTGAACAGCCCGGAAACGCCGCTGTTCTCGAAGAGTAAAAATCTGTTCGGCCTGGATCTTGCGCGGCAGAAAATCGTCGAAACAACGACGGTTGCGGTGGTCGAAGGGTATACGGATGTGGTGATGGCGCACCAGTACGGCGCGTCGAACGTCGTGTCACCACTGGGTACCGCGCTGACGGATCAGCACGTTCAGACGCTCAAGCGTTTCGCGGATCGAATCGTGCTGCTGTTCGATGCGGATACGGCGGGCGACAATGCGGTCAATCGTGCGGTCGAGTTGTTCCTGACCAAGCCGGTTGAGATCGCGATCGCGTCGATGCCAGAAGGCGTCGATCCGGATGAGTACCTGCTGGCTCACGGCGCCGATGAGTTCGCGAAGGTACTGGCGGGTGCGAGCGACGCGCTGACGTACAAGTGGAAGCAGCTGAATCGCGACTTTCACGAGACGGGTGATTTGACGTCGCGTGAGAAGGCGGTCAAAGAGTATCTGGATTTGCTCGCGAGTGCGCGGGGCACGGGACCGGTCGATTCGATTCGATGGGGTCAGGCCCTGAGTCGTGTGAGCAGGCTGACGGATATTCCGGTCGATGAATTGAACCGGATGTTTCGGTCGCACAAGCGCCGGTCGCCTGGGCGACCCGTGCCAACCGACCAGGCGACGCCTGCTTCAGCAGGCGTTGAGGAGACTGAGCCCGAGGCGCCTCGGACGACAACCGCTCAGGACCGTGCGGAAAATCGCATCCTGGGCCTGTTGCTCGACGCGCCGCAGCACTGGCACGAAGTGCAGCAGTTCGTGCATGTGGAAGACTTTACGGACGGCGCGCGGAGAAAACTTGCAGAGCTGTATTGGACGCATCAACGCGACGAAGGCGAGCCGGTATTCAATGAGTTCCTGACCACCCTTCCGGGAGCTGGTTTACGGGAGCTCGCCATCCGGCTGGTTGAAGAGGCCGAGGGGTTCGAGAATCAGAAGCAAGCGCTGGCCGACGCGATTGCCTACCTGGGCGAAGCGCGACGCCGGCTAGAAGATAAGAAACTTGTTGCGGACATCCGGCGTACTAGCGATCAGGATGCGGCTGATACAGATGGTGTTGATTTCATAAGAAAATTGTATGAGAGCTCGCGCCGCCCAGATTTACGGCGTCAGGGCTCCTAGCATCGATCAGTGACAATTGAATATAGGTGGTGTCGCTCGAGGGACTCGTTGCAAGGATCAGGAATGCCCCTGAATTCTTTGGCCCGTCCTCGCTTCACCTGCGTGTCCCGGCGCGCCGGGAAGGTCAGAAAGTGGTATGAAGGAAACCGTCGTCGAAACGCCCCTCATTGGTTCGGGTTCCCAGGAAGAAGCAGATAACCGCGTACGAATCCTTTTGGATCTCGGTACGTCGCGCGGCTATCTCACGTACGAAGAGCTGAACACCAAGCTGCCGGACGAAGTTGTCTCGCCGGACAAGCTCGATTCGCTCCTCATGATGATCGACGAGATGGGCATCCGTCTCATCGATGAACAGGACGTCGCCGATTATCAGGCGAAGCCGCGCGGAAAGCAGCACTCGCTGAAGCACGCCGAGCCGGAAGTCGTCATCGACGACGAAGGCGAGGAAATCGATCTCAATCTGGAAAAGGAACTCGCCGAGGCGAGCACCAAGCGCATTGACGATCCGGTGCGCATGTATCTCACCCAGATGGGCGAGATTCCGCTGCTCACGCGCGAACAGGAAATCGCGCTGGCGAAGAAGATCGAAATCACCCGCAAGATCTTCCGCTCGAAGGTGCTCGAATCCGATTACTGCCTGCAGAGCGCGGTGGAGATTCTTCAGCAGGTGGACGACGGCGATCTGCCGTTCGACCGCACGATGAAGATCTCGACCGCCGAAGACCAGGCGGACAAGGGCACGATCGGCCAGCGCATTCCGATGAATCTTTCGTCGGTGCGCATCATGCTGGACCGCAACCGTTCCGACTGGGAAGGCCTGCGCGATGCGAGCAAGAAGGACGCCGAAGATTTGCGCATGGCCGTGCGACGTCGTCGCCGCCGCTGCGTGAAGCTCCTCGAAGAGCTTTCGCTGCGCACGAGCAAAGTCACCCCGCTGATGAAGAAGCTCAGCTCGATCAGCACCAAGATGCTGGAGCTCGAGCAGCGCATTGAAGAGCTGAAGAAGGTCAAAGATCCCGGCGAAGACCTCGAAGTCTGCCAGGAAGAGCTTTCGGGCCTCGAAGACCTCGTGCTCGAAGGCGCACAAGACCTTCACAAGCGCGTCGTTCAGGTCCGCAAGATCTACAACAAGTACGAAGACGCGAAGCGCAAGCTTTCGGGCGGTAACCTTCGACTCGTTGTTTCGATCGCGAAGAAGTATCGCAACCGCGGGCTCTCCTTCCTTGACATCATCCAGGAAGGCAACACCGGCCTGATGCGCGCGGTCGACAAGTACGAATATCGCCGCGGATACAAGTTCAGCACGTACGCGACGTGGTGGATCCGGCAGGCGATCACCCGCGCGATCGCCGATCATGCCCGCACCATCCGCATCCCGGTGCACATGATCGAAACGATGAGCAAGCTGCGCAACATCAGCAAAGCGCTCATGCAGGAACTCGGCCGCGAACCGACCATCGAAGAAATCGCGAAGCGCGCGAAGATGAGCGTTTCGGAAACGCGTCGCGTGCTCAAGATCAGCCGTCATCCGATCTCGCTTGACCGACCGGTCGGTGAATCCGAAGACAGCTACTTCGGCGACTTCATCGAAGACGAGAAGGCCGACAATCCTGTCGAGTCCGCGACGCAGGAAATGCTCAAGGACAAGATCGAGCAGGTGCTCAAGACGCTGACCTACCGTGAGCGCGAGATCATCAAGCTCCGCTATGGCATCGGTGACGGCTACACCTACACGCTCGAGGAAGTCGGTCGCATCTTCAAAGTGACCCGCGAACGTGTGCGTCAGGTCGAAGCCAAAGCAATCCGCAAGCTCCAGCACCCGGTGCGAGCGCGAAAGCTCGAAGGCTTCTTGCCTGGAAGCGTGGCACATTAACGTCGAACCGAGCGTGAACGAGAATTCAGAGGCGGCACCTAACCAGTGCCGCCTTTTATTTTGGCTTCAACGTGACACCGCAGCTGGACCAATATGTAGCGCAAGCCATCGTTCGCTGGCACCCCGGATGTGGCGGCGGCTCGGCATGGTTGCAATGGGGCATCGATGCGCTCCGAGCGTATCGCTCTCAGACGGATAATCGAGCAACATCGCAGCTCGAGTCGCTGTTGCTTTCGACTCCGATTACCGAGTCAAAGCTTCTGGCAGGTGCTACTCCTGCGGCTCAGGAAATGCTCCGATGCGCCGCGCACTACGTCTTCGGCGAACGTTTCAGCAGGGTGCATTCAGACGAGCGCACCTGGTTTGCCGAAGCTAAGATGTGGGTGCGTAGCGTTTGCGATCTCGCCGACGCGCTCTACCAGTTGCCTGCACATCTCGTAGAAATCGTCCGAAGTTCGGCCCGCGATCAGGGTTTTCGACTGCCACAGTCTCTCGATCTTCAGGATCAGAGAACTCTCGTTGATGCGGTCGAAACGATTATCGGATTAGAGCATGCGCTTGATTCCGGAGCATGGTCAAGAATATCTGGCCTCTCCCTTTCTCGGTCCGAATCGGAGAAGGCAGTCGAGCTTGCGATAGAGTTGGCTCGCACGCGCGGATCGCGCTCCGGTGCCGACATCGCATTTCGAATGCTCTCCCACGGCTTTAACCGCCGTGCATGCGACGGCCGCGAACTGGAACTTTCTGAATTTGGAATCATCCATGTTCCGGAGCCTGACAGCCCGCAGCGGAGTGTTACCCGCGATCGTATGCTACGGCTACTGGAGCACCACTTCACACATCAAAAGCATCCGGGCTTGCCAGAGCGGCTGCCGGGAGAATCTTCAACCGAGTGGGCGGCTCGCGTGGTGAACGGTTGGAATGCGATTCCGGAAGACTTGCGCGCGGCGCGGCATGCTGCGCAGAAGCACGTCGAGGCAGCAGCTCATATTCTTGTTGCCATCGGAGATGAGCGTTCAGTCGGCGCGATCTGGAAATGGTTGGAGAACGGCAACGAACAATCTCTTCGGCTCTTTAATGATTCCCTATTCGGAGCTTATGCGTACGAGATCGTGCCTCCCGGCAAGCGGAAGAACCTTCACCTCGTCGGCGCGCATTTCTTAAAAGAGAGCCCGCTTCCAACATCGCCCGCGCGGCGCGAAGTTGTCGAAGTATTCCGCCCGATCGAGGGAGCTTGCCAAACGTGTGGTAGTCGATTGCTGGCGTTTTTCGATCTTTTACCGACGCGCCTGAATGTCGTCGGGCTGCCAGTTGCCGGGAGAGTCGTTGTCCCATTTTGTCCAGAATGCTGCGAACATCGCGGCGGTATATTTGAGTCGATTCGAATGTTTGATGCCAATGAGCCGGATGTCGACGCTTGGCCCGTCGAACAAGCCAAAGCGCTGCCTTCGAAATTGCCTGCGCGCTGCTTTACCGCTCAGTTGACCCGGCCTGGGATTGCCGACGTGGGCGGCTGGCTTGGCGGGTTGCCGCGTTGGGAACAATATCCGGAATGGACTCAATGCGATCGCTGTTGCAATAAGATGCGCTTCGCCGGACAGATTTGGTATTCCCACTCGTACTACGCTTTCATCTGCCCCGATTGCCTGAGATGCAATGTGCGAACTCAATACGACTAAGGTCTCCGTTAGAAGGGCCAATCAATCTAAGCGCTCGCTGGACTGGCGTATGTTTTCACGATCTTTCCGGGATTCCCGGCGATGAGCACGCGGTCGTGGATGTCGCTGAAATCTTTGGTCACGACGCTTCCGGCGCCGACCAGTGCCTTCGCCGGGAGCTTGCACCCCACCAGCGTGGCCCGCGCGCCGACGTACGCTTCGGCGCCGATTTCCACGGTGATCGGCGCGAGCTGCTGGTTTTCATCCTGCATCACCTGCGAATGACTCCAGATCTGCGTATCGCGACCGGCTAAGGTCACGCCGTCGTGAATGCTCACGGTTCCGGAGGAGTCGATGAAATGCCGGCTCATGATGAAGCACTTGCGCCCGATCGTCACCGTGCACGGGAAGTTTTCGTAATAGGTTCCCGATCCGCTGAGTTGGTTGAAACTGCCGATGAACGTTTCGGCTCCAATCGTGAGCTTCCGCGTTTTGCGGAAGGAATTGAAATGGCCGATTCGGACGCTGTCGCCGATCTCCAGATCCGTGCAATCGAGATAGCTGAGGCCGATCTTTACACCGCGGCCGATTCGCCAGCGAAAGAAACGTCGATAGCACATCACGCGCACTTGACTCGGCAGAAACATGAGAAGAAACAGGATCGTTCGTCGCATCGCTGGCGGGATTCTATCGATCGCTGCGCATTGTTGAAGCAAATCCGGACAAGGGGGCGATTCACGCCGCGCCGCAAACTGCCCTATAATTGGCGTGATGACTCAAGGCCCGCTCACGATCCAGAACATGCCCAAGCTTTCCGACGCCACGATGCTGCTCGCGCTGACGGGTTGGATGGACGGCGGGCTGGTTTCGACCGGGACGGTGCGGCATGTGATGCAGGGGCGGGACCTGACTGCGGTTGGCCGAATCGAGCCGGGTGGGTTTTACATCGATCAGTTTCCCGGGGACATGAATGTCTCGGCGATTTTTCGGCCTGAAGTGAAGCACGAAGGCGGGCTTGTTACGCGCTTCGACATGACGACCAACGAGTTCACCGCAGATCCGCGGGCGAACCTCGCATTCTTCCTCGGTAAAGAGCCGAACATCAACTGGCCCGGGTTCGGGAAATGCATTTTTGATGTGTGCGAGCAGCTCAACATCAAGCGCATCATCTTCATGGGAAGCTTTGGCGGATCCGTGCCGCACACGCGCGAGCCGCGACTTTATGGAAGTGTGTCGCACCGTGCGCTGCTTCCGTTGCTCGAGCATCACGGCATCCGGCCGAGCGATTACGAAGGACCGGGAAGCTTCGCGAGCTATCTCTGCCATCTGGCGCCGCGGCAGGGTCTGGAGATGCTCTCGATCGTTGCGGAGATACCGGGGTATTTGCAGGGCGCAAATCCGCTCAGCATTGAAGCGGTGACGCGACGCCTCTCGCGCATCCTGGAGCTGCCGTTCGACCACGCCAAGCTTCGCGAGGCGAGCACGGCGTGGGAGCTTCAGGTGACCGATGCGATCACCAACAATGAAGAGCTGCAGGCGACGGTGCGGCGGTTGGAAGAGCAGTACGACAACGAGCTGATCGGCGTGCCGACTCCAACCGCGGACGAAGAGGAGGAGGAAGAGGAAGAAGAGCACGAGGAGGAGTGATCGGTGATTCACGTCGCGGTCACGGCCTGAAAGGCCGTGTCAGGAACGGAACGTAGCTGACGAATTAACTCCTTCGCATTCTTGATCGCATATCCTTCCCGATCGTTATTGAAGTACGCCCACACCCGCTTTACGTCGCTTTGCTGAATTCGATCGATCCAAACTGCAAGCTCTTCGCGCGTGTAATCGTGTCGATACCATCGCGTCGTGCCGTGAAAGCGGATGTAGACGTCATCGGATGTACGGACCAGCTCATCCGGCAAGCGCGGTCCGCTGCAGGAACAGAAGATGACGTTCGCTTCGCGAAATTTGGCGAATACGCGCTCGTTCCACCAGCTTTTGTGGCGAAACTCGACGACATTCTTCCATTTCGGATCGAGCTGCGTGACGATTCGATCGAGTGCTTTCGCGCTGTATCTAAAGCTTGGTGGAAGCTGAAACAGAAAACATCCCATGTGCGGGCCGAGGATTGAGCCAATGTGGTAAAAATCCCGCACGAGCTCTTTCGTTCGCACGAAGCGCTTTTCGTGGGTGATGAGCTCATTGGCCTTGACCGTGTAAACAAATCGCGAGCGGCCCGCCTGTCGCAGCCACCCTTTCACCGTACCGATCGTCGGCCAGGAATAGAACGGCGCGTTCAGCTCGACGGTGCGGAAGTGCTTCTTGAAATGCTCGAACCAGCAGGAGCTGGGCTGGCCCTGCGGATAGAAGCAGTATCGCCAATGCCAGTAATACCAGCCGGACGTGCCGATCCAATACGGCGATGAGTCGGCGACGAGGGATCGACCATTGCAAGCCGGCTCGCAATCCAGCCGGGCCTCGTGCATGGCCTGGGCACGCGCGACGCTTCGGACGCGCTCGGCCGCCCGCTTGGCTTCCCGTCGCGCCCGCCGCTCTTCCCGAGTCAGTTCCACGAGCGCATCCTACGATTCAGCAGACATTTATGGGACGGACGAAAGCCTGTCGACAACTTGCCCATTTTCGCGCGGATCGGCTTTTGCTTGTTGGACCCTCAGTGTTTGCAAGGTAGAACCGACTGACGATGTATCCCAATTGCGAAGCCCTAAGCCGTATGTCTCAGGTCCTGGTCATCGAAGACGAGAAGGATTGCAGTGACATGCTGTCCCGCGTTCTGTCGCGAGACGGTCATCACGTCGTGACCGCGTCCAACGGTTGGGAAGGCCTCATCGCGATGGACAAGTACCCCGTCGACCTCATCGTTCTCGATCTGATGATGCCCGGGATGGATGGATATACGTTTCTGCAGATCTTGCGTGAGGACCGAAGCCGCGCGAACATTCCGGTGATCGTCCTGACGGCGATGGAGAATTCGATCAGCGACCACCGAGCCCAGCGCCTCGGCGTGACGGAGCATTTCCTTAAGAGCAGCGACGATATCGGTCAGCTCGTCTCGGCGGTGCAACGTCACCTCGGACCACAGCCCTCTGGCCGGGGTGACGCAACACAACCGCACGCTTAAGTCTCACTGGGCGCCAAAACCTTCAGCCCGACAATCCCCGCAATCACCACCGCGATGCAGATGAGCCGCGGCCAGTCGCGCGATTCGTTGAAATGAATGATCCCATAGATCGTGGTGCCGACGGCGCCGATGCCGGTCCAAATCGCATACGCCGTCCCCAGTGGCAGCGTGCGCATCGCCTGCGAGAGCAGCACGAAGCTGAGCAGCATGATGACGATCGTGATGACGCTCGGCCACAAGCGCGTGAAGCCGTTCGAATACTTCAGTCCGACCGCCCATACGATTTCACAGATCCCCGCCGCCAGCAGATACATCCACGCCATGTCCGTTCCTCAACTTTCGGCCATTGGTTACGATTGCCACCAATGCGCCACATCGTTCTTTGCCTGGCGATTCTCGCCATCGTCGGATGCCGATCCACACAACGCGTCACCAGCTCAACGCCCGCGCCGCGGCCGAACATCCTTTGGATTTCGACGGAGGATATCAGCCCTGACCTGGGATGCTACGGCGACACGTACGCCCACACGCCGAATCTCGACCAATTCGCCTTAAGTGGCGTGCGCTTCAACAACGCCTTCTCCACCGCGCCGGTCTGCTCGCCGAGCCGTTCGAGCATCATCACGGGAATGTACGCCAGCAGCATCGGCACGATGCATCATCGATCCGAAGGCATTCCGCCGCGCTATGTGAAATGTTTTCCTGAGTATCTCCGCGCAGCGGGTTATTTCTGCACGAACAATTCGAAAACCGATTACAACTTTCCCTGCCCGATCACTGCGTGGGACGAAAACGGCAAAGATGCGCATTGGCGGCATCGTAAAGAATGCCAGCCCTTCTTCGCGGTGTTCAATCTGATGGTCACGCATGAATCGCGATTGCAGATGAACGACAAGAAGATTGCGCAGGAACTGGCGGACGTAAAGCCGGAAGCTCGCCACGACCCCGCGAAGGCCGACCTGCCGGTCTACTACCCCGACACGCCGGTGATCCGCAAAGACTGGGCGCGCTACAACGACATGATCACGGAGGGCGATATTCAGTTCGCCCGCATTCTGAAGCAACTCGACGACGACGGTCTTTCGCAGAACACGATCGTGTTTTACTGGAGCGACCACGGCCGCTGCATGCCCCGGGGAAAGCGCTGGCTTTGGGATTCGGGCATTCGAGTCCCTCTGCTCGTGCGCTGGCCGGGACATATCGAGCCGGGCACCGTTCGCAATGATCTTGTGAGCCTGATCGATCTCGCTCCGACGGTTCTCAACCTCGCGGGCGCGGATATTCCGACCTACATGCAAGGCCAGATCATCCTCGGCCCGCACACCGCGCCCGCGCGGCAGTACATCTATTGCCATCGCGATCGAATGGACGAAACGCCGGACACCATCCGCTGCGTGCGCGACCGGCAGTATAAATACATCCGCAATTTCCATCCCGAGCTGCCGTACGCCCAGCCGATCAAGTACATGGACAAGATCCCCACGATGCAGGAATGGCGACGCCTCGATCGCGAAGGCAAGCTGGTCTTCCCGCAGAACCTTTTCTTCGCCAAGACGAAGCCGCAGGAAGAGCTGTATGACGTCGTCAATGACCCTGACGAGATCCACAACTTGGCCTCGGATCCGGGTTACGGCGATCAACTCGCGCGCCTGCGCAAGGCTCTGGATGACTGGATGAAGAAGACCAACGATCTTGGTCTGATTCCAGAGGCCGATCTTCAATCGCGCATGCGCCCCGGCGGCGTCACACCGATCACCGATTCGCCTCGAATTCACGCTTCGACAACAGCCAATGGATCGAACACGGTCACGATCGAATGTGCAACATCAGGCGCATCGATTGCGTATACCACCGAAACCAATGCCCATCCCCGATGGAATATTTACACGGGCCCGCTCAGTTTACAAAGCGGAACGCAAATTCGAGCGGTCGCATGTCGGATCGGATATGCGAACAGCCCGGAGGCGAAAGCACAGATTGGAGTTGAACGTGTCATCGGCCGACGGGCCGCAACACAAACAGCGCATCTGGAGTAAGTGCAATTACTCCGTCAGATGTGCGAATGACGAATGTGATCTGCGCATCTAAACATTGCGTTCGTGGGTTCCGGTTCGCTACCTTTACGTCACAACTGAAGGAAAGGGGCACCGATGGTTCGCGAAACGCGTCGAGGATTCACGCTGGTCGAGCTTCTCGTTGTGATCGCAATCATTGCATTGCTGATTGCCATCCTGCTGCCCGCCCTGTTGAAAGCAAATGAACAAGCCCGCACCGCGAAGTGCCTGTCGAACCTCCGTCAGATCGGGCAAGCGCTGGGACTGTACGCGGTCGACAACAAGGGAATTCTGGTCCCGGGCTGGATCGCGAACAATACGAGTGGCGGACAGGGAATCGAGAACTATGCGACCATTTTGGTCGGCAAGCATTACGTTCCCGCCCCGCCAACGCAGACGGATTTCAACGCGGTCGAGTCCATCGGCGAGACCGTATTCCGATGTCCTGAAGGCGTGAACGTGAAGCATGAAGTCGGCAGCGGCGCGGGTGGCTTGGGCGATCCGACGTCCAAGACGGACAGCCGCGGCGCGCAGTTTTGGCGGCGCCATTCCACCAGTACCGGCCTGGGAACCGATCTCATCATCGACACGTTTTACGGGATCAACGCCTTCGACCAGGGCAGCGGCCAGAACAGCCCGCAGACGTTCATCGATAAGCAGAAACAGTGGCCGTTCCGGAAGTTCATCAAGAACGCAGACGGCAGCTTCCTCGGCGAATTCTCGCGCTATCCGAAGTTCCGAAAAGCCGCGGAATTGGCGCTGATGTACGACGGGCTGCGTTTGCTCGATGCCGACTTTACGAAGGTGAACGCGAGGCACAATCGCCAGAAGATCACGAACTTCCTGATGGCGGACGGACACTGCGAATCCATTCAGACCGCGACGCTTCCGCACGGGCCCGGCGAACCGGCGCCGGCGCTAACTCGCGCCCAGATCGGCGGCACCAACCCAAACGTCTTCGCCCCGTGGCCCTACCCGAAGTGGCGCCTCGATCAATAATCTGAATCGACGGCCGCCTCGACGTTGAACAGTTGACGTGCGAAGCGAGTCGCATATTCTCGGGCGCGATGCGTATTCTCTACATCGACGTCGATTCGCTTCGCCCCGATCACCTCGGCTGCTACGGCTATCATCGCGACACCAGCCCCAACATCGATCGCATCGCCAGCGAAGGCGTGCGGTTTGAGAACAACTACGTGACCGACGCGCCGTGCCTGCCGAGCCGCACGGCGCTCTGGTCGGGCCGATTCGGCATCCACACCGGTGTGATCAACCACGGTGGTGTCGCCGCGGATCCGTTTATCGAGGGGCGCGATCGGCAGTTTCATTCGACGCTCGGCCGCACGAGCTGGATGCGCTGCCTGCGCGACATCGGCTACCACACCGCCACGATCAGCCCCTTCGGCGAGCGTCACTCCGCGTGGCACTGGTACGCGAACTTCAGCGAAGTGCACAACACCGGCAAAGGCGGACAGGAACGCGCGCACGAAGTCACGCCGGTCGCGCTGAAGTGGATGGAAGACAACGCGAAGAAGGACAACTGGTTCCTGCATCTCAATTACTGGGATCCGCACACGCCCTATCGCACGCCGACGGAGTACGGCAATCCGTTCAAGAACGATCCGTTGCCGAAGTGGCTGACCGAAGAGGTGCGGCAGAAACATTGGGCGGGATGCGGACCGCACTCGGCGCGCGAAATTCCGGGATACGTCGACAAGGTCGATTGGATGAAGGGCTTCGACCTACAGCCGTCGCAGGCTTCATCGATGGATGAAGTGCGCCGCATGTTCGACGGCTACGACATCGGTGTGCGGTACGCGGACGACGGCATCGGACAGGTGCTTCGCGCGCTCGAGCAGCAAGGCGTCCTCGATGAGACGGTGATCATCGTCTCGGCAGACCACGGCGAAAACCTCGGCGAGCTGAATATCTATGGCGATCACCAGACGGCGGATCACATCACGTCGCGCGTGCCGCTGATCGTCCGCTGGCCGGGCGTGACGAAGCCGCGGGTCGATACGGCATTGCATTACCACTTCGATTTCGCCGCGACGATGATCGAGATGGTGGGTGGAACCGTGCCGAAGGTTTGGGACGGCCGGCCGTTCACGAATGCGTTCAAGTCGGGCGAGCAACAAGGCCGCGATTATCTGGTCGTTTCCCAAGGCGCCTGGAGCTGCCAGCGGTCCGTGCGCTTCGACGATTACATCTGCATCCGCTCGTACCACGACGGCCATCACGGCTTCCCCGAGCGCATGCTGTTCAACGTGAAGAACGATCCGCACGAGCAAAACGATCTCGCCTGCGAAAAGCCGGATGTGGTCAATCATGCAATGGAGCTGCTCGACCAGTGGCACGCGGAGATGATGCGCACCGCGACGACGCCAACGGATCCAATGTGGACGGTGCTGCGCGAAGGCGGACCGTATCACACGCGGGGGAATCTCAAAGCGTATCTCACGCGACTGCGTGACTCCGGTCGCGGCAAACTCGCGGACGAACTGGCGGCGAGATATCCGCAGGAGTGCGCCTAGCCGCCTATCAACGTGACATGGCCTTCCAAGCCATGCGCACGGCTTGAAAGGCCGTGTCACGATTACGACCTGCTACTCCTTCTCGTTCTCGCTCGCGCCTTGTGTCGTGTCGTGCGCGTCCATGAACTTCAGCTTCTCGTGGAGTTGTTTTTGCAGATCCGCGCGGACGCTCGCGAGTTTTTCATCTTTGGCGAGGTTGTGGAATTCCTTGGGATCGGACTGGAGATCGTACAATTCCTCCCCGCCTTTATCGTCGTCCCACTCGGTGTAGCGGTAATGCTCGGTGTCGATCGACTTGCCCCATTTTCCCGCATGTTTGACCACGCTGAACGCCGGTCGATCGCGCTTCATCTGAGGATCATCGAGCAGCGGACGAAGCGACGCGCCATCGAGCTGCTTCGGCGTGGAAAGGCCCGCGAGATCGTTCAGCGTCGGATACATATCGAGCATCTCAACCGTTCGTGGTGACGTCGCGGGTTTGATGCCCGGGCCGGCGATGATGAGCGGCACTTTGACGGATTCCTGGAAGAGTGAAACCTTTCCCCACAAGCTGTCGTGCTCGCCGAGATGCCAGCCGTGATCGCTCACGAAAACGACGTAGGTGTTGTCCCACAGCTTGAGCTTGTCCATCTGGTCGAGCAGCTTACCGAGCTGTGAGTCCATGAAGGAAACGCAGGCATAATACGAGCTGATCGCGGTCTTACGCTGCAGCGGCGACATCTCGGGCGCGCGACGCGTGAGCGCGATCTTCGGCACGTCGTCCAAGTCGTCCTTGGGAAATTCCGGCAGCTTCATCTGCTCCGGCGGATACATATTGAAGTACTGCGTCGGCGCGACCCAGAGCAGATGCGGCCGACGAAAGCCGGCGGCGAGGAAGAATGGCTTGTCCGCTTTCGCGTGCTCCTCCATGAGCTGCGAGATGCGATTGGCGATGACGCCATCGGTGAAGCCATCGTCCGGCAAATTCACCGCGGCCATGTCCATCCAATAGTCGTAACCCGGCCCGCCCGCCTTGTTCAAAAGCTCGTGATGATCGACAAGTTTTGCAATTTCCGGATGCGCGGGCAGGCCTTTGGGGAATGTGGAGAACTGAACCGCATATCCGCACGGATCGGTTTCTGTGCCACCGAGTTCGGAAACATCCCAGCACGCGGGATCTTCGAAACTTACGGTGCCGTTGAAGACGGTCTTGCAGTGAAAGATCTTGCCCACGCGGGCGGTGAAGTAGCCGTTCTTGCGGAAATGTTCGGGCAGAAATTCCGCCTCGGGCAGATAGCTTCGCACCATGGCGACTTTGTTAAAGCGCGAGTCGGGCCGCTGGCCCGAGAGGAAGCTGGCGCGGCTGGGCCAACAGAGCGGCCATTGCGTATAAGCGCGCTCGAAGCGCACGCCACGCGTCGCGAGGCGATCGATATTCGGCGTTTTGCAGACGGTGTTGCCGTAGCACCCGATTGCGGTCGTCGTGAGATCGTCGACCACGATGAACAGCACGTTTGGCCGTGTCGTGGGCGCAGGCTTCTCCTGCGCCGCCAGCGGCAACGCCAGTGCAACCACGACGAACGATGCAATAACAATACGAATCATCATTTCCCCTTTAATCCATAACGTCCGGCCATTCGTCCGGGCGGCATGCGCTGTGTGAGGAACACGCCTTCGTTGGCGTGCGACTGCAACAACCCTTCGAGCGCCTTCACCTTCTCGCGAATCTTACCAACCTCCGCGTTCTGCGCGCGCATGAGCTGAATTTCCAAATCGCCCGAAGCGTAATCACACACCCGCCCCAATCGCTCGAGATTGTGCTTCACGCCTGCGTCTTTTTCCGCCTCCGCGGCTTTCGAAACCGCATCATGCGACTTCTTCAGGCGATCGAGCGCCTGCTGAATCACGTCCGCTGACTTCAAGGTGGAATATGGAATCGAACACGTCGTTCGCACCACATCTTCCAGCGTTTTGACCGCCTCCATCGCCGCGGGCGCGCTGCTCTGGTATCGCGCTTCGATGAACTCCTTCTCGATCGCGTCAACATCCGCCTTCGGGTTCCACGCCAACTTCGCGAGCGCGTAGTGGTTCAGCTCATACGTGAACCAGTCGCCGGGCTCGGCATAGGTTGAAACGCCCTGCACCCGCACGCTCGCGTACCACTGCAGATCGTTCTGCATGTAATGCGGAATGATCGCCGGCAGGGATTCCCACGCGTACTTGCGGTAGTACGAATAAATGCTGATATCGCCGGTGAAATTGCCGCGCCATGACTTCAGCGCGCTCACAAATTCCGCGTTTTGCGCGTCGTTCGGATCATTGATCTGCACATCGAAGTGCTGACTGATCGGACAGAAATCGACGAGCACGCTCGGATCAAGCTTCACATGCTCCGGCGGGAGAAGTGCGGTGTGATACGCGATGATTTCGAGCCGCAAATCCGGGCGCACCGATTGCGCCGCTTCGCGGACGTGATTGACCAGAATTGCCTGGCGATCGGACGGTGTGCCGAGCTTTTTGCACTGGTCGCACTCGCACCATTTCGCCCCATCCGGCGGCCAGAAATCGAAGATCTGAATCTCCGGCCGATCTTTCACATAGGTCACGACGTTGTTTGTCAAATACGCGACTGCATCCGGATTTGACGTGCAGAATACATACGACTTTTCCGGTCGACGATTTCCTTTCGCATCCTGTCCGAACCACTCCGGATGTTTCTTGAAAAGCGTGCCGTCTTCCATCTCGGCGTTGATGAAGTTCTGGTACCCGTGCCCGCCGACTTCGATCGTGATGTCGCGCTTCTTGAGCTCCGGCGTGAGATCGACGCGCCAGTTGTCCCACTTCACTTTGCCGGCGCCCTGATAATTCGTCGGCACGACCAGCACGTTGTAACCCACCTTCGGCATCCACTCGGCCATCTGCTTCAAATTCGTAATGTCGTGCGAATGGCCTTCTTCAACGTAAAGCTTCCGATACGCGAGGACCGGTTTTTCATTGCGATCGATACCATCGAATGAGATGTCGCGCTTCTTCGGGATGAACTCGGCCGAACTTTGATAGTGATCGAGCTGCGGCGCCAGGAAACGACATCCGATCGATTCGAGGAATTGATAGGTCGCATAGAGGATGTTGCGGCCTTCCCCGGCACCGATCAGGCGTATCTGCCCGCCGTCGGAATGGATCTGGCACTGCTCTTTCGGGACGATGACAAGCTGCGACTGTGGCGCATAGACGCCGATCGACCTGTCTGTTTTTTGATCGCTAACGACGACCTTCAATTCCGCGCCGGACATCTGCTTGATGTATTTCTGGAGCTCATTCGCGGCGAGGATTTGCTGGTCCGTTGGATTCGTCGTCATCGTGATGACGTAATCGCTCTTCCCGCCCTTCACGATCTGCACTTCGGCGGCCGATAATTGGAATGAAAGAATCACACCCGCCGCGATGAGCAAGACCCGCCAAATCCGCATGAGCCTCCTTTTGCTTCGGCGTATTTGGCGATAACTCGCGCGGGCGGTCAAGGACGGAGCGGATCTCTTCGCATTGGGAGGGCGAGGGGACGATGCGGAACTGGGTTTCGACGCAGAAAAAACCGGCAGCGAGGGCGCACCCCCCCACCCCCGCCCAGCAAAGGGAGCCCGCCCCGCGGGGGTAAAAACAGCGGCACCAA
>JAICIO010000070.1 GCA_025924315.1 Phycisphaerae bacterium | reverse complement strand
GAGGCGACGACGCGACGCGGAGGCTTTTCCCTGCCGCTAAAGCGGTCGGGCCTCAGGATTGGGAGACAGAATATCTTTCGTTCATCGTGGGAGTGAAGGTCGTCGATTCACTCGATGAAGCGATCGAGCACATCAACCACTACGGCAGTCATCACACCGACGCGATCCTCAGCACCTCGATTGACTCGATCAACAAATTCGTCACGCGCGTCGACTCCGCCAGCGTCATGGTCAACGCGAGCACGCGCTTCGCGGACGGTGGGGAATATGGCCTCGGCGCAGAGATCGGGATCAGCACGGACAAACTCCACGCCCGCGGGCCGATGGGGGCAATGGACATGACGACGTATAAGTGGGTGGTGACGGGGAACGGCCATATTCGTTAACGCGACGGTTCAATGTTGACTGTTCATTGTTCATTCCCTCTGCAATGAACAATGAAGAATCAACACTGAACAATCCCGTCTGTGATCCACCTCCCTCTCCTAAAATATCCTGTACATTCGACAAATATCTGTTAGCATTCGTGATTGGTTGGGTTCGTCGATACGAGTCAGGGGACGCGCCGCTGGTGTTTGCGACTGCACATCCTTCTTCGCTTGTTCGCCCTCCTACCTTTGGGCCGGAATGCTCGGCCACTTTCGCTCAGATCCGGAAAGAAAAAGCGGGATCTGAAATTGCCCCTTGAGGAGACTGTTATGGGCAAGCGTCTTTATGTTGGAAACCTGAGCTATAACATGGATAGCTCGGAGCTGGAGCAGCTGTTTGCTCAACATGGCACGGTGACGAGCGCTGAAGTGATCAGCGACCGGATGACCGGCCGAAGCAAGGGCTTCGCCTTTGTCGAAATGGGTTCCGATGAGGAAGCCCAGGCGGCGATTGCGGCGCTGAACGGCCAGGAAAACGGCGGCCGTGCCCTCACCGTGAACGAAGCCAAGCCGCGCGAAGAGCGCAGCGGAGGCGGCGGTGGTGGTGGTCGCGGCGGCTACGGTGGTGGTGGCGGCGGCGGTGGCCGAGGCGGCTACGGCGGCGGTGGTGGTGGCGGACGCGGCGGCGACCGAGGTGGTCGTGGCGGCGGTCGCGATCGCTACTAACCCAAAGCGTTTCGAAAAACTCAAAAGCCCCGGTCGAAAGATCGGGGCTTCTTGTTTTGTGATCTTCGTGTAGCCCGCGAGCCTGCTCGCCGCTGTTTGTCGACGGAAAACGGCGAGCACGCTCACAGGCTACCCGAAGAAACTCGTTTGTTCCCTCGCAATCTCCCCTGTAGAATTCCGCCCGACACGCCCGATAACAGTCATAGCGACAGTAAGGAGACTGCGCACGTGACCGACGTTCTCGATCAATCCGAAGTCGATGCCCTGCTCGCCGCGGTGGATAGCGGCGCCGTGCAGAACGAAGCGTCTTCGTCGTCCTCCCCACAGGTTTTCGGTCAATACGGCAAGGGACAGGTTGAGGTCCAGGTTTACGACTTCAAACGCCCCGAGCGCGTCTCGAAGGACCAGATGCGCGCCCTTGAAGCCTTGCATGAAGGCTTCGGCCGAAACTTCGGCGCCGCTCTTTCCGGTTATCTCCGAACGATCATCGAAGTCTCCGTCGCGCACATCGAGCAGCTGACCTACAGCGAATTCATCCATTCGCTGCCGAATCCGACGTGTTTCAACCTGCTGAAAGCGGAACAGCTCGACGGCCAGCTCTGCCTGGAAATCAGCCCGCTGATCATCTACCCGATCATCGACCGTTTGCTCGGCGGATCGAACGCGGACCTCTTCATCCCGCAACGCCCGCTCACGCAGATCGAACAGCGGCTCGTGCAGCGCATCACCGATCGCGCGACGCATCATCTTTCCGAAGCGTGGACGAACCTTACGCCCTGCACGTTTACCGTGCAGGATTTCGAATCAAATCCGCAGCTTGTGCAGATCGTTCCGCCCAACGAAACCGTGGTTGTCGTCGGTTTTGAGCTGAAGATGGGCAACCGCGCCGGCACGATGAGCCTGTGCATTCCGTACAACGTCATCGAGCCGATCATGAGCCTGCTGGCCGCCCAGAACTGGTTCAGCTACCAGCGCAAAGGCGGACACGACGATCACGCCAAGAAATTAGTGCGCAACGTCAGCAACGCGCCGGTCGAGATGCGCTGCTTCCTCGCGAAGACATCGATCAAGATGAACGATCTGCTCTCGCTGCAAGTCGGCGACGTCATCACCACCGACAAAGCCTGCACGAGCGAAGCGGTCATACAAATCGAGGGACGCAACAAGTTCCTCGGCCATGTCGGACAATTCCGCGGCGGCCGCGCGGTCCGGATCACGCGCGTAACGCAGGAAGCGCCCGATTCCGCCCCGGCCGAAACCAAGGGAGATCGCCCATGAGCCGTGCCGCCACCGGACGGCGCGGCGCAAAGACGGCGGTGGCATCACCTTCGGCGCCCCCACGCGTCGACGGGTATTTTCAAAAGTCCGAGCTCCCCCTCGCGAGCCTCGCGTTCCTCCTCCCGCTCGTCATCATCTACGAGGTCGGCACGCACCACTTCGCGTGGAACGCCGCCCATCACACCGAGCAGCGAATCATCGCCTTTGCGCTGATGCAGCGGTTCTTCCTGCTGTTCGGCGCCTCCGGCAAATACCTGCCCGCGATGGCGGTCGTCGGGATCCTTCTCGCCTGGCACATTGCCCGCCGGGATGCCTGGAAGGTGGAAATCGGAACACTCTTCGGGATGCTTGTCGAAAGCCTTCTGCTCGCCCTGCCGCTGCTCCTTTTAGGCCGCCTGACCCTTTACTACGTTCCACAGGCCGCAGTTCCACAACCAGAAACCGCCAATCTTTTCGTACTCTCAATCGGCGCAGGGGTTTACGAAGAGCTGATGTTCCGACTGATCGCATTCACGCTGCTCAATTTCCTGCTCATTGATTTGCTGCGAATTCGCAAGTCCTGGTCCTACCTACTAATGGTGCTGATCTCGGCCGTCGGATTTGCCGCATACCATTACTTGGGTGAACCGTTTCGGTGGCAGACCTTTGCGTTTCGCACAGTCGCGGGCATTTATTTTGGTATCGTTTTCATCTTCCGAGGCATTGGCATAACCTCCGGCGTTCACGCCAGTTACGATATATTCATTATTCTTCTGCGCTTGCTGGCTCACACATAGCGCGAATTATTTTCTACCGATTCTGCAACCAATCCCTATAATTCCGCTTTCATATCTGGACGGCAGTAAGCCGTTCAGACCTACGTAAGTCTGGCGGAGTACAGGTCTTAGCGCGAAGGCAGACCTGCATTACTAATGCGAGGAAGCGGTGTGAGCCACTTCCCCCGCCGATGGCTAGTTCGGACAGATCGAACTTTGTACCAATCTGTCACACAGATTCCGAAAACCCATGGATAGCCATTCATGGGCTCAGGATAGAAAGAGCACGGACGCGATGAGTAATCGCACCAAACAACGCCGTTCCGGAGGCCTCACCCTCCTTCTTTACCAGCGCACGCTTCACCCTGAACTCTTCAAGATTCATGCGAGCGAGCAAGTCAGTCGACGCGCCTACGAAGCCGATATCTGGCTCGTCGAAGGTGGTCACGTCATCATGCTGACCGCGGGCAAGAATACGCTCACGGAAGTCATCGTCACCAACAATGAACCGCTGACGGATCGTGGGCTGCTTCAGTCCATCCCGTGTCGCGGCGAAAAGTATCACGAGATGACCGCCGGCGAGAACATTCGTTACATGATCAGCACGCAGGAAGAGCAGCTCACCCAAACGCTCTACGATGCAACCCGCCAGGAAATCGCCAGCTACGCCGCCAAGCGCGAGCTGATGACCGCCGATCTCCCGGGCACCCCCGAACAAGGCGGATCGCTCAGCGTGCTCGACATCGAGCGCCAGAGCCACAGCCTGATCGTTCACAGCTTCCATCTCTTCGACGAGACCCAGATGGTCATCAAGACCCAGGCGATTATCGAAGTGACGAAGAACTAAAACCGGCTCATCGAAAAGCCTGAAGCAAGCCCAGCCATTTATGGCTGGGCTTCTTCTTTTTCCGAGCTGACCTCTTCGTCCGGTGTCGTTGGCGGCGCGACGTACTTCAAAACTCGGTCGTAGATCGCATCGACGGGAAACTGGTCGTACACGAAATCATCGAGCGCCAGCGTTCCCGCTTTCCCCTCGACCTCGTATTTGATGTACGCGATACCCTTGCGATCCCATTGCCGCTTATCCAACTCACGAATGTCTGTGAAGCGAACTGGAGGATGACCTGGCGCGGTGATCACATCGTCCTTCAGGCGGATCTCGCCGCGAGAGACATGGAGCATCCAGAAGAGAAAGATGAATCCGAGCGGAATGAGCGAGAAGCCAAGAAGCTTCTGCAGGAACAGCGACGCATCCGAGTACCGCGCGTGCATGCGACTGATCTGCTGGCTTAATTGCTCGTAAAGCTCCGGATCCTTCAGCTCTGCGTCATCGCGTTGCTTCTCAACGGTGGCAAGTTTCTGGTTGTAATCGGGCCACCCCTTGTAACCGTCGTACAGGAACCACACCCCGCCGACGATAAACAGCACCACCATGACGTAGCGCCGCCAGCGATAGCTTTTGCCGGCTCGCGCCACGATTTCGCCGGTCGGATCAGTTGTAACGGCCGATGTCGTCATCTTCGTTTTCCTCGAGTCCTATTTGCTCCGCCTCTTCGAGCGCCTTGATCGTGCGCCGTGCCGATGCAATCGCATTCTGCATCGCCTCCCGCCCCAGCGCCAGATTCTCCGCACTGATCTTCGGGGGATTTGCGTCCAAGCTCGCCTGCTGCCTGATCAGATCATCCAGCAGTTTTTGAGCCTTGGACTTCGCCAAGCGCAGCATTTCCGCTTCGTCCGGAGTCATGATCGAACGATTCTACCGATTGGGGTGAGGCTTTGTAGGGTCCGCTTCAGCGGACCGGTTATTCATTCGTTGATAATGCATTTACCCGGTCCGCTGACGCGGACCCTACGAAATGCAAAAAGAAAGCAGGGCCGCTAGCCCGAGCGGCCCTGCTTCGCGCATGACTGGTATGTTCGTTTACGACCGAGATGCAATGGCCGACGAAATCGGCTTCAGCACCTTCGGCACGATGTGCGACGTGCACAGCTCGTCGGCGCGATGCGCCAGTTGATCGAGCAGCTCGCCCATCGGCTGCTTGGGACGATCGCCCCAGTATCGCCGCAGGATCAGATACACGCTGATCACGTCGTCTGAATAATCACCTGTACGCACCTGATAGCTGTTGGTTCGCGTGACGACATCGATTCGCGCCTGCAGCCGGCAATCTTCGCTCAGCGCCATCGTGACGCTTGGCTGAAAATCCACCGCCCGCGCGCCCACCTCTTCACCCAGGCACGTCAGGGGCGAATGCGAAAAGAGGCTCTCCGCGATGATTTCGTCGTGATTTCCGCCAAACTCGAGGTCGAATCCGAACAGCACATCGAGGTAATCAATTTCGATCGGGCTCACGCCGAGCTCGTACGGCGCCAGTTCCAGGAGCAACGCGTGGAGCTTGAGCGCATCACCAACCGTGCCCGGATTCACATGGCCGCTCGAGATCCGCTTTTGCTCGACGCTCATCCAGCGATAGCTTTCCTGCCCGCGATCTTCTTCGAGGTTCGTCTCGCCGTTGTCGGATTTGCGGAAGCGTGTCATCCGCGGAAAATCTTTCTGAACGCGTTCGAAGAAATGAAGCAACGTGTCGCGCTGCTGCGGGAGCGCAAGTTGCGAGCCCAATCGCATGTTGACGTAGAAGTCGTCACAAAAGGCGGCGTAAGGATTCGACATCGCATCTCCCATTTGTGCCCGTCCCCGATCGACTTTCCCATTCGAGCCTGCTCTGATCCCATTTCAGAGGCTTCTTACTTATCGGTCGTCCTGACCTTTCGGGCACAAAACTGATCCTGCATAGAACGAGAAATTCGCGATCGAGGTTCGGCAGCCGTTTTGTCGCACTCCGTCACCATGCCGAAATCGCGATTCTTGATCGAATTTCGGCACTCTTTCGATAAAGTTGCAAGACCATTCTGTCATCCGTACAAAGACGCACATGCCCAAGCCGGTGTACGCACTCATCGGCGACGACTCGTATCTGCAGCTTCAACAGCTCGCGAGCCTCGCATCAGATTTTCCCCACGATGCACAGCGCATCGACGTGGACGGCGAACGCGCGGAGCTGGCAGAAGTCTTCGACGAGCTCCGCAGCTTTGCGATGTTCGGCGGATCGAAGATTGTGGTTATGCGTAATGCCGACGCGTTCATCACCAAGTACCGCGAGCAGCTCGAAGATTATCTGGCGGCGCCTTCCAACAGCTCGACGCTCGTTCTGCGCGTCGGGTCGCTTCCGTCGAACCAGCGGATTTACAAAGCGATCGCCAAGGCGGGCCAGATCGTGCAGTGCGCTCCGCCGAAGGATCGCGAATTGCCCAAGTGGATCATCGATCACGCCAAGCGCGCGCACAAAGTGACGGTGACACAAGACGCCGCGATGCAGCTGGCGGATCTGATCGGCTGCGACCTCGGCCGGCTCGACAGCGAGCTGGCGAAGCTCGCCCTCATGAAGGACGACAACAAGATCGACCTGACCGACGTTGCCGGTAGTGTCTCGTTCCAGCGCGAACAGGAAATGTGGGACATGACCAATGCGCTCGCGGCCGGTGACTCTGCGGAAGCGTTGAAACGTTGGCGTCATCTCGTACAGCTCGATCCTTCAACCGAATTTCGCGCTGTGACGTGGCTGGCGATGTGGCTCGAAGAGGTCGGCGCGATTCTGAGCGGCGCGAGCACCGCCAAGCTGCAGTGGAAATACCGCGAGCGCCTGCCGAAGGTAATTCAAACCGCCAAATCGCTCGGCAAGCGACAACACGCGCGAGCCGTCGATCTGCTGGCCGAGGTGGATCAAAGAAGCAAAAGCGGCGTCGGTGATGCGGCGAAAAACGTCGAGCAGTTCATCCTTTCGTTTTCTCAATGATCGTCCAAACGTCATCCTGAGCGCAGCGAAGGATCTCGGGCTGGCGAAGGATTTCTGGTTACCCGAGATGCTTCGCTTCGCTCAGCATGACAGGCGCGAGAAACTATCTTCCGCTTGTAGCCGTAACCCTTCTCGCCCTCGCGATGCGGCTCAATCGCATTCGCGAACCGCTCATCGACGCATACAGCTGGCGCGAAGCGAGCACCGCGATGATGGCGGAGAACTTTTATCGCCACAGCTGGAACATCTTCCTCCCCGCCGTGAATTGGGTTGGACCGCAGCCGGGCTATCAAGGCCGTGAGTTTCAATTCACGACTTATCTCGCCGCCATCACCTACACGATCTTCGGCCAGCACGACTGGATCGGCCGCGGGATCTGCGTGATCTTCGGCACGTGGAGCGTCATCGCGCTCTACCTGCTAACACGCCGCGTCTGGGATGAACCGCGCGCGTGCGCCGCGGCACTTGTGCAGGCAATCCTGCCGGGCGCCGTCTTCGTCGATCGCTCGTTCCTCCCGGATCCATCGATGCTTGCCTTTACGCTCGCTGCGTGTTGGATGCTCATCGTTTATCTGCAAACCGAGCGGCGACGCTGGCTCATCGGCGCCTGTTTCTTCGGCGCCCTCGCCCTGCTCGCGAAACTCCCCGCCATTGTCGCGCTCGCGCCGGTGATTTACGTTCTCACGAGATACAGACGCCGCAACCCACACACGACGGCTGCCGCAGTCGCTTGCGTCTTCGCGCCGGTCATCGCGTATTACTGCTGGGCCATCTACGTCGGTCGCCACTATCCGCCCTACCACATCGCCGGCGAATCGAACTGGATCTGGAGTCATCCGTTCAGCGACATCCTCAAGCACGCGTATTACCTCCCGGAGGCGGCGCGCGAGCTTGCCCTGCGACTCTGGACGTTTCCGGCGATCCTTTTCATGCTCATCGGTCTGCTCGTTCGCGCTCCTCGGCATCGATGGTTCTTTCATTTCTGGCTTCTCGGATGCGTCGTCCTCCATTTCATCGGCGCGCGCGAGCTGACGATGAACCCCTGGAACTTTCAAATCTTCAGCGCGGCATGCTCGGCCCTGTGCGCGAACGGAATCATCTGGATCGCCTCCAGCCTCTCGCCGACGCGTCGCGGACGGTTTTTGCCGATCGGCATGGCAACCGGCATCGTTCTCATCGCGAGTGTCATCACACTGAAGACGCTTTACGATCGGCCACAAGGCTACGCGAACTATCGCATGGGCCGTGCACTGCACGACGTCAGCCAACCCGGCGACCTCGTCGTCACGCTCGCCGCGGACATCGGCGATCCGATCGCGATTTACTACAGCGGTCGCCGCGGCTGGATCTTTCCACCCGCGCACCGCCGCGATCTGCACCCTGAATACACGATGTTTCCCGACGATGAAAACATCTCCATCGCGCTCTTCGACGATCTTCTTAACCAGCACGCGAAGTGGATCGGCATCGTCACCGCGCCGATGGACGATCACGTTCCGCAGTGGAACTTCTGGGAAAACCAACCGCGACTGGTCGAGCATCTGAACGAGACGTGCGCGCTCGTTGAGAAAAACGCGGGCTACGTCATCTATCGCGTGAAGGACAAGCCGTATATAAACGCACCGAACAGTCACTGACAAAATTCGTTTATCTATTGGAATGAAAAAGAACTCGAACCATCAAAAGAAAAAGAGCGCTCGCGTCGTGAACATCGGCCTCACGCAGATGGCGTGCGGCGAAGACGTCGCGAAAAATCGCGCCAACCAGCTTCGCCTGCTCGAACAAGCGGCGAAGAAGGGCGCGCAGATTCTCTGCACGCAGGAGCTGTTTACCTCGCAGTATTTCTGCCAGGTGGAAGATCATCGCTTCTTCAAATTGGCCGAGACAATCCCCGGCCCGAGCACGGATGCGATGAGCAAGCTCGCGAAGAAGTACGGCGTGGTGATCGTCGCGTCGCTCTTCGAGAAGCGCGCCAGCGGTCTCTACCACAACACGGCTGCGATCATCGATGCGGACGGATCGCTGCTGGGTGTGTATCGCAAGATGCACATCCCCGACGATCCGCTCTACTACGAGAAGTTTTATTTCACGCCGGGCGACACCGGTTTTCGCGCGTGGGACACCAAGTACGGCAAGATTGGCGTGCTCATCTGCTGGGACCAGTGGTATCCCGAAGGCGCGCGCCTCACTGCCCTTCAAGGCGCAGAGATCCTCTTCTATCCCACCGCCATCGGCTGGCATCCTCGGGAGAAGCAGTTGTACGGCACCGCGCAGCACGAGAGCTGGGAGCTGATCCAGCGCAGTCACGCCGTCGCGAACGGTTGTTACGTGGTCGCGCCCAATCGCATCGGCCTGGAGAAAATCCGCAACAACGAAGGCGGATATGTCAGCGACGACGGCATCCAATTCTGGGGCCAATCCTTCGTCGCCTCGCCGAATGGTCAGGTGATGAAGCGCGCGTCAGTCGACAAGGAAGAAATACTTGTCGTCGCGTGTAATCTCGATGAGGTCGAATTCAGCCGCACGCACTGGCCGTTCCTCCGCGATCGGCGGATCGATGCGTATGGGAATCTGACAAAGCGATTCGTTGATGCCACGTGATCCGTGACGCTTACCGATTGTCATCCTGAGCGAAGCGAAGGATCTCGGGATGGGAAAACGCGTTCGGCTTTGGAGATCCTTCGCTTCGCTCAGGATGACGCGCGCAGGAAGTTGTCGCGTTCCAAGACACATCGATGGCCAAAGTAAAAGTTCTCGACAAAACCCCCGCTGAGTTGGGTTATTCCTTTCCGCCGGAGTGGTATCCGCATAAGGCGACGTGGTTTTCGTGGCCGCGGCCGGAGGGGATTTCGTTTCCGGGGAAATATCACACCGTGCCGGAAAATCTTGCGCGCATCACGCGCGAGATCGCGGCGCAGGAAGAAGTGCACATCAATGTGCCCAACGAGAACTGGGAATTCATCGTCCGCCAGCAACTGAAGGAGCACGGCGGCCCGACGAAGAACGTGTTCTTCCACTACATCAAGACGAACGAAAGCTGGTGCCGCGATCATGGGCCGGCCTTTGTCATCCGTCGCCGTAAGCAGCGCGTGAAGATGGCGATGACGACGGATGTCGCGATCGTCGATTGGGGATTTAATGCGTGGGGTGGAAAATATCCGCCGTTCGATGACGACGATGCCGTGCCGACGCGCATCGCGGAAGAGCAGCAGCGGCCGGTGTTCTATCCCAAGATCATCATGGAAGGCGGCAGCGTCGAGTTCAACGGCGCGGGCACCGTCATGACGACAACCGATTGCCTGCTCAACAAGAACCGCAATCCAAATCTGAACAAACAGCAGATCGAACAATACCTCAAGGATTACTACGGCCAAAGAAACGTCTGCTGGGTCACCGGCGGAATCGAAGGTGACGACACGAACGGGCACATCGACGACCTCGCGCGGTTCATCAGCCCGACGAAGCTGGTCATCGCGGTCGAAGATGATCCGAAAGATGTGAACTACCGCCCGCTCAAGAGTGCGCGGCGACAAGTCGAGAAGCTTCGCGATCAAGATGGCCGGCCGTTCGAGATCATCGAGATCCCGATGCCTTCGCCGGTGACGCACGACGGCGAGCGCCTGCCGGCGACGTACGTGAACTTTTATTTCGTGAATGGCGCCGTGCTCGTGCCGACGTATCGCGATAAAAGGAACGATCGAAAGGCGATTGAAATCCTTCAATCGCATTTGCCGAAACACAAAGTGCTCGGAATCGACTGCACGGAACTCATTTGGGGACTCGGCGCTATCCATTGCCTGACGCAGCAGGAGCCGAAGCGATAACTCATGATACGCGCGCCAATAGATATCGTGATCGCGCTGCTGGTAATGCTCGCGGTTTCAGTTCTGTTGTTCCTGCTTGCGCTGTGGATCGGCAAGCGTCGGCCTCGCCTGGGCTATGTCCTAACGGCGCTCGGCGCCGCGGTCCTGCTCGTGCACGCGCTGTGGCTCAACGACAACCTGATCGTGACGCGCGTGGTTCCGCTCGCGGATGCAATCGTGTATGCGAACCTCGCGCTTCCCGCGGCGTCGTTGCTTGGCGGCGGAGCATGGGCGCTTCTGAAATCGTCGCGATGGCAAAGGATCGTTTGCGTCATCGCCATCATCGGACTTGGCGCGTGGCGACAGATCGGGCCGCTCATCGGATCCGCGCCAACGATCGGCGAAAACCAATGGACCGACGGCGTCTGCCGGCAGTCGTCAACGAGCTCCTGTTCCCCTGCCGCCGCAGCGACGCTGCTCGCATATAACGGCATCCCCACGGACGAGCGCGAAATGATCGATCTGTGTCTCACGCGCGAGAATGGCACGTCGATGCTCGGCCTCTATCGCGGGCTGCGATTGAAGACCAGGCGACACGACGGCCATCTTCTCTCCGGTCACCCCAGTGCAGAGGAGCTGCGTCGTTGGCCAACGCCGACGATCGTCACAATCAAATTGCACGGGAACGGCGGATGGCTGCAGATCGGCAATCGCCACTCGGTTGCCATCCTCGGATACAACGGCGATCACGTCGAAATCGCCGATCCGTTCACCGGCCGCCAATGGTGGACAACGAAACATTTCGCGGATGAGTACGCCGGGGATGCGATCGCGTTTACGCGCCAGAGCAAATGAGCATGGACCCGTTCCATGCATCAAAGTTACGATTCGGTTTTCAGGGCGGACCTTGGACCAACTTAACGACGATTCGCCGGTCTCACCAAACGGACCAAGTCCGCAAGGAGTGCTCTCTTACTATCGGCCAGTAATCGCGCGCAAACGGCGCAAGCGACGCGTTTCACTTCGCCAGGTGCTCGCTGGTTTGAGCTTTGCCTTCGCCGCAGGCGCTTTCGTTGTGAATCTCATCCTCTTGTGCGTAGGAGTGAGCACCTACGCAACATGGCAGGATCAGGTCGAGTGGTCTAAGGCCGCATCGCAGAAGCTCAACGCCTTTCGACAGGAAGAAGCGGCCATGCAGCGCGCGGCGGCGACCTGGCCGGCTGCCCCCGGTTTGACCGATGCGGAAGCGGCCGTTGTCATCACTGAAATTCGTGCGCAAACCAACGACGCGATGACACCGATGCAAAGCGCGGCGCTTGAGCGCCTGCTCAAAACGAGCGGCCAATCGATCGCAAATGCCAACGATGTCATACGCATGAAGGAGCAGCACTCGACCGCGGGCCTTTCAGCAACCGTCACCCGTCGCGGAAACCTTGTGATGCGCTCGTCCAATTCAAACGTGGCAATCGATTCCAATGGAAATCTGCTGCAAGTGAGTTTCCGAACCGCTCGCGGAATGACCGTCATCCGCAACGGGCAGACGCACTTTGAGCCACCGCATTTGATCAGACCTTCGGCGCAGGACCCAATACGCGCGTCCATGTTGAAAGCCGATCACAACGAATCGATGCAGTTAATTGACGTCGCGTCCGTGCAGTTGGGCGCCGTGATACTGCTGGTGATCCTCACAGTGCTCGCGAACGCGAAGCCAAACAAAGCGCGCCCGATCTATGGAACGGTCGGATGGCTGAAATTGATCGTCGGAGGAATGATTTTTGCCATATTGACCGGTGCGAGCAATCGAACAGAGGCGTCAACATTTCTTGCATTCGCGACTGTGCCCGGGCTCCTGCTTGGTTTCGTCTTCGCGATTCTTTCACGCAGAATTGGACCCGCACTTACGACCGTACAAAAAGAAAACGGGGTCACTGAAGTGACCCCGCCGGGTTGAGTTTCTAATTGTCGTGCGAGCCTAAAGAATCATCACGACCGCGCTGATGACGCTCGTCCATAGGCCGTTCTTGTCGCCTTCAGCCGTCTGCACGTAGCCGCGCGTCTTCACGATGTCGCCGGTCATCTTGTATTGCTGTTCGCGTTCGTCCCAGTCTTTGTCGGCGTCGAACGGGATGCCGAGGGTCGTCGCGAGCATGGTGGCGGCGAGATCTTCGCAGAGGTCTTCGGTTTTCTTTTCGCTCATCCCGTAGCCGTGATGCTCGGCGATGTAGCCGTGCACGTGGTTCTTCGGGATCGCCAGGCCGATGCCGGAGCAAATAAGGCGGTTGGGCTCATCGGTTGCAGCCTCCGCGAGCACAACAAAGGTGATCTGTCCGGCCTTGAGCCTTGGCAGTCCTTCGTTCTTCGAGATGATCTTGCAGCTCGTCGGATAAATCGATGAGACGCGGACGAGGTTTTGCTTTTCGATGCCCGCGTCGCGAAGTGCGAGCTCAAAGCTCATCAGCTTTTCTTTGTGCCGCCCGACGCCCTTGGTGAAGAAACATTCCTTAGGGATAAAGTCGTCACCGTTCATCAATTTGGGACTCTCCTGGGTAAGTCGCGTAGTAGTCATGCGCGGCGGGAATTATATCGCGGTGAGATTGAGCTTAAAGACGTGGCGCGAAAAAAATACGAAATTGAAGTGAACCGCCAAGACGCCAACAAAGCAAACGGGATGACGGCGCTCAAAGAGCACAAAGAGCGCAGCGAACGCAAAGGGGAACATGGCGTCTTCTTTGCACTCTTTGTGGGCTTTGTGATCTTTGCGCTTAGATCAGATGGTCCCTGACCAATCCGGGGGGATGAGCAGGACGGGGATCTTTGTGTTCTTGATGAGCTCGACGGGGACATTGCCGGCCAGCAGCCGTGCGAAAACATTCTTGCCGGTGAGGCCGAGCACAATGAAGCTGACCTCGCGCTCGATGGCGGTGTTGAGAATCGCGCGGGCGATGTCATCCGAGAACATGAGCAATGTCTGCACGGCGACGCCACGTTCGGCGAGCTGCTGGCTCAGTTGACGGACGGCCGCCTCGCCTTCGGCCTGTTCCTGCTCGCGCATCTGCCCGCCGCTCGGGCGCGAGACGTGCACCGCGAGCACTTCGGCGCTGAGCCGCGCCGCTAGATCCGCGACAACACCGACCGCGCGCTCGGCGGCCCAGGGGCTGCTCACTGCTACTAAAATTCTGCTCACGGTTGCGATGATTCACGGCCCCTGTTGGGTTGTCAAGCAACGCCGTCGCGGGCGGGATAAACCGTAGAGTGAGCCGAGGACGAGGCAACCGACGGCGCTGCCCAGCTCGGGAACCGCATCAAGGTAGAACACCCCCGCGACGCTGCTCCCGTTGAAAAGGTCAGCGCGGCTAATCGATCCAGTGGTGAATGAATTAAAGCCATTCGCAACGATGCCGTTGATCGCGACGCTGAAGGTCGAGGCGCCAATGGCGTACTGAAGGTCCCATTCCTGCCAGGTATTCGGGATGTAATCCAGTCCGGTGTCGACGGCAACGAACCCGGAGGTCACGGCGTCGACGTTGCCGTGGCCATCGGGTCGCATCCAGGCGCGAGCGCTAGTGAAATCACCGTTGTCCAGCATCAATTGCGCACGCGAATCGATGCCGTCGTCGGGAATATAAACCATCATGCTGAGGCGAATGACATCGCCGTTCGTCGTCTGCGGAGAGGATGGAAGCGGAAAATAGTTCCCCTGATTAATCGTATTGCTGTCGCGAAAAAGCTTGAGGTAAAACTCGCCTTGTGCCGGCCCGGGATCGGGGGCGGTCGTCGAATTCGTTACCGTTACATCCGGGCCTGCATTCGAGCTTCCCGGCGAAGGAGAAAACGTTCCGCTTTCGAACGTTTCATCGAACAGTGTCGTGCCGGTGGTTAAGTTGGTTATGGTGACGGCGTGCGAGACTTGACCCAAGATCAGCAGTGCGCTGACCGCTAGCCCCCCAGCAATACGCCTGGAGACAGGCATCACCCACCTCGCGTTCCCACGAACATAATAACATCGCGAGATGTCTATGCAACGAAGATCTACGTCTCTACGAATCGGATTCGATCGATCAGCGTGCGAAGCCGTCGCAAGGCTTTACCGCGATGGCTGACGCGATGCTTTTCTGCTGGCGGAAGCTCGGCGCTGGTCCTGCCCAATCGCTGCACCTCAAAGAGCGGATCGTAGCCGAAGCCATTCTCGCCGCTCGGCGCGCGGAGCAGGTGACCTTCCATGACATCCGATGCGGTGAGCAGAATTCGCCCATGTGGGTCGGACAACGCGAGTACGCAAACGAAGCGCGCCCCGCGCTTCGTGTCGTCGACTTTCTGCATCTGTTCGAGGAGCAGCGCGTTGTTGTCCGCGTCGCCCTTTCCGCGGTTGTGAAGCTCAGCCCAACGCGCGCTCGTGACGCCGGGGTTTCCCCCGAGCGCATCGACTTCGAGCCCACTGTCGTCCGCGAGCGCCCACGTGTTGAATTGCTTCGCGTATGCGGACGCCTTCAGGCAGGCGTTGGCGCGAAAGGTCGCGCCGGTTTCTTCGACCGGCGCGGCGTTTGGATGCACGGATAAATCAGACCACTGAAAGCGATCGTCGCCGAGCATCTCGCGGAATTCACGCACTTTTCCGGGATTCCCGGTGGCGATGAGGATCTGCACGTTCACTCTCCGACCGACCGCAGCTTGCTGCCGATGCCCTGCTGCTGGTAAATCGGCACGCGCGGCGCCGTCTGCTGCTGTTGCGACGCGATGCTTCCGCGCGTCAGCGCGTTCTCTTCCGGCTGCGGGATCATCACGATCACGGACGGGTCATAAACGATGGTGTCGTTGCCGTTCTTGTCCTTCGCTCTGTGGGGAATGTCGTAGCCGTTGACCGCGTTGCGCGGATACTTTCGCTTGGCGTCCTGCATCGTCGGATCGACAATGACGACCCGCGCTTCGTAGTACTTAATCGGCTGACCGTTCTCGTCGCGCATGTTGCGGGTGAGGTTTTCGGGCAGCGGAACGGTCGAGACCATTACCGACTCATTCGGATTGTCCTCGCCGGCAACGGATGACTCCTGCGCCTGAAGCGCTTCCTTGGGCCACGCGCCCACGCACACCGAGCTGGTCGTTTCGCCATGATAGTAGTACGCATCAACGCCGTTCTTTCGAAGCTCGCGAACCGCATCGACCGCATACTGCTTCCGCTCCGGACTGTCCTTGTAGGCGCCGATCTGAAGCGTCCAGTAGCCTTTGGCGTTGGCTAGATTCCATTCGGGCGGCGCGGCCGGATCCGGCGCGATCAGCGGAACCGGTTGCGCGTGCGCGAACGGGCGCTCCTCCATCGTGTTGGTCATCGCGCGAACGCGATCGAGGTCCTTGTGGGCGCGATCGGCTTCCTTGGCGTTGTCCTGATGTTCAAAGGTCTGGTAGTAGCCGTAGTAAAGCGTGCTTTGATCCTGCTCGTGGACCACGTACCAGTTTTTGTCTTTGGTGGTCTCGAAGATTTTGCTCTTCGCGTCGGTCGCTTCCTGCACGTGCATCGGCCCGCTGAAGGCGGTGCAGTAGATCGTGTATCGCGCACCCTTCGGATAGGTCGGTTGCGACGGCGTTTGAGTTTGAGCGGACGCCGTTTGCGTCGATCTTCCGTTGGGGGTCAATTGCGGCGTCATCGCCGCGGGCCCGGCGGGCTGCGGGTTAGGCTTTTCGGCGCACGCGAAGGAAATCAGCGAGAGCAAAGCAACGGCAGGGACAACGTAGGCTCGCATTCAACGTCTCCAAAAGGGGCGAAAACCGGATGATATCAAAATCGGCCGAGGGCAAGAAATTCGTCGTATTGAGGCACTCGTGTCAATCGTCCGCTTGCGGTTCGCAGATCAATAACGTGATATCCTCTGCGAAACCGCAAGCGGTGACAGGCGCGTCTCATCACCCGGACGCCGAAGCGCGCGTCTGGATCGCCATGATCTCTCGGCAGCCCTTGATCGCTAAGTCAATCATCTGCAACATCTTGCCGCGATCGAACCCGCCACCATTTTCCGCGGAGCCTTGCACTTCGACTAGTTTATCGGCCTTGGTAAAGGCGATGTTCATATCGACAGACGCGCGGGCGTCATCTTTATAGTCGAGGTCGAGCAGCAGCTCACCGTCCACAATACCTACGCTGACCGCCGCGAGTTGATCGATCAGCGCACCCTTCGGATCATAAGTCCCCAAGTTCGCATCGCGCCGATCCGACGGCGGAAGCTCCGCGGGCAGCTTCTTGAGCGCGTCGACGAGTGAAACATAAGCCCCGCAAATGGCAGCGGTTCGCGTTCCACCATCCGCCTGCAGCACCTGGCAATCCAGTGCGATCGTGTGCGGGCCGAGTTTTGAGAGATCGATCACAGCGCGTAGCGTCCGGCCGATGATGCGCTGGATCTCCGTCCCCCGCGAATCGGTATGCCCGATCTTCGGCCAATCCTTGCGACGCTGAGTGGATCCCGGCAGCATCACATAATCCGCCGTCACCCATCCACCCGGCTTGTCGAGCCTGAACCACGGTGGCACATCGGGCGTGATCGACGCGGTGCACAGCACCATCGTGGTCCCCTGCTGCCAAAGCACCGATCCCGCAGGCGCTTGCGTAAAATTCCGCGTGACGTTGATGTTACGGAGTTGATCGAAGGTGCGACCGTCGTGACGTTGCATTATGGCAATGTACCCAGACGCCGGCTCTGAGCGAAGCGAAGAGGCGGATCTCTGCGTTTAATCACAGATCATCCGCCTCTTCGCTTCGCTCAGGAGCGGCGTCTGGTCAATCACCAATCACCATTCTTGACATCGCCTCGTCCCCCACTACGATACCCCCGCTACCCCAACTGAGGGGCATTTGCTGAGAGGTCTGGGCCTTGGGGCTCGGAAAGGTAAGCAAACCAGCACGGATTGGGCCGTCAAGGCCCACCCTGAGGACCTGAGCACAGCGAGGGTATCGAAGGGATCGCGGTTTGAATCGTGTTGGGCCTCAGGGTGTTGGCGCTTCCGCGACCCAACTCTCCTAATATTGCTCGGGACTCGTCCCGCGCAAGCTCATTTTATCGACACGCGTTCACTACCCCGTAGTGTAACGGTAGCACAAGAGATTTTGGTTCTCTTTGTCCTGGTTCGAATCCAGGCGGGGTAGCGTTTTCTTAGGGAGAAGAAGCCAGGAGCCAGAACCCAGAAGCCAGTAAAAGGTGACTCTTCCTTCTGGCTTCTGGCTACTGGCTTCTGGCTCCTACGCATGAGCCTCACTGCCATCATCCTCGCCGCGGGCAAGTCGACTCGCATGAAGTCGAAGAAGCCGAAGGTGCTGCACGAAGTGTGCGGTCGGCCGATGCTGGACTACATCCTTCAAGCCGCATTCGGCGCGGGGTGTGACAAGGTTCTCGTCGTGGTTGGTCACGGCAAGGAAGAAGTGATCGCGCGCTTCGAGCATGACAAGCGCATCCGGTTTGTCGAGCAAAGCGAGCAGCTGGGCACCGGCCATGCGGCGCGAATGTGCGAGGCGGAGCTGAAGAAGTCGCACGGCGACGTGTTCATCCTCGTCGGCGACGTTCCGCTGATTCGCACCGAAGTGCTTCGCACGCTGCATCAGGCGCACATCGACGAAAAAGCGGCCGCGAGCACTGCCACGGCCGTTTTGGAAGATCCATTCGGTTACGGACGAATTCTTCGCGACGACGCGGGCGAGTTTGTCGACATCGTCGAGGAGCTCGATTGCACGCCCCAGCAGCGGAAGATCCAGGAAGTTTTCCCGAGCTACTACTGCGTGAAATCGGACGAGCTCGTCTTCGCGCTTTCGAAGCTCCAGAACAAGAACAAAAAGAGCGAATACTACCTCACCGACATTTTCGGGATCCTGCGTCGCGCCGGTAAGCGCGTTGTCGCGGTGCAGGCGGTGACGCTCGAAGATGTGCTGGCGCCGAATAATCGTCAGCAATTGGCCGAGGCCGACGAGCTCATGCAGGAGCGCATTCAGCGCGCGCTGCTCGACAAAGGCGTGACGATCGTCAACCCGGAACAGACATATGTCGAATCGAATGTTTCGATCGGCAACGACACCGTGATCATGCCATTTACGTTCATCGGCCGCGATTCGACGATCGGCGACAACTGCGTGATCGGACCGTTCGCGTCGATCCCGCGCGGAAGCATTTTGTCCGATGGCACGAGTGTGTCCGGCAATGTCGGAGGACCCGGCCGGTGACGCAGCCAAAGACTCAGACCGATGAGCAGCGGCTGAAACTCGACGGAAAAAAGACGATGCCCAAGGCAGACGCAGACAAGCTGAAGGTTTTCACCGGCCGCGCGAATCCGCTGCTGGCGCAGAAGATCTGCGACTCGCTCGGCATCCCGCTCGGCCGCGGCGCCACGGAGCTGTTTCCGGATGGCGAGTTGATCGTCAAAGTGGATGAAGACGTTCGCGGCCGGGATTGCTACATCATTCAGCCGACGAGCCATCCCATCAACGCGCACCTGATGGAGCTGTTCATCTGGATCGATTGCCTCAAGCGCGCGAGTGCCTCGCGCGTGACGGCCGTCATCCCGTATTTCGGCTACGCGCGACAGGACCGCAAAGACGAAGGCCGCACTCCGATCACCGCGAAGCTCGTCGCGAATCTGATCGAGCGCGCGGGCGCGGATCGCGTCGTATCCGTCGATCTGCACGCGGCGCAGGTGCAGGGATTCTTCGACATCCCGGTCGATCATCTCTCCGCCAGCCCCGTGCTGATCAAGTGGTTCAAGAGCCTCAAGCTCAGCAACCGCGTGTTCGTTTCGCCGGACGTCGGCAATGTGAAGCGTGCCCAGGTCTACGCGAATCTGCTCGGCGGCGAGATCTGCATCATCGACAAGCGGCGCAAGAGCGGAAAAGACATCGAAGCGAAGCACATCATCGGCGACGTTGAAGGCAAGAACGTCCTGATGGTGGACGACATGATCACCACCGCCGGCACGATGACCGAAGCGTGCAAGCTCCTTCGCAAGAACGGCGTGAAGGACATTTATATTTCCGCGACGCACGCGGTGTTCGCGCCGCCGGCGATGGAACGGCTGAACTCGTGCGAGTTCACCAAGATCGCGGTCACCGACACGATCCCGATCGGCACGCGAGCTGAACCGATCAAAGATCGGCTGGTCGTCCTGAGCGTCGCCGAACTGCTCGGCGAGGCGATTAATCGCATCCACAACAACGCGTCGGTCAGCGCGCTGTTTAAGGATGATTCCGGGCGAGCATTGAGCGAGTAACAAAACAAGAGATTAGAGGAGTCACACAATGGCAAAGGCATCAGTCAACATCGCCGCGAAGGCGCGTGAGGAAAAAGGCAGCCGGGCGAACAAGCGGCTGCGCGACGCAGGGCTCGTTCCCGGCGTAATCTATGGTCACAAGGAAGCGGTCGTCACGATCACGCTTCCGAAGAAGGAACTCGTCGGCCATCTCGAGCACGGCGTGCACGTGTTTGACCTGGCGACCGACGGCAAGACGGAAAAGGTGCTCGTGAAGGAAGTGCAATACGATCACCTCGGTCTCGAAGTCCTTCACGTCGATTTCGCGCGCGTGAGCCTGGATGAAAAGGTCGAAATCACCGTTCCGCTCGAGCTCAAGGGCGAGCCCGCCGGCGAAAAGGACGGCGGCGTGCTTCAGCAGATCATCAGCGAGCTGGAAGTCGAGTGCCTCGTCACCGACATTCCGGACCTGATCACGCACAACGTTTCCGAGATGAAGCTCGACGACGTCGTGCACATCAAGGACCTGAAACTTCCCGCCGGGGTTCGCGCTCTGCAGGATCCTGAACAGATCGTCTGCCAGGTGAAGGAAGTGAAAGAAGAAGAAGTTGCACCGGTGGCGGCTGAAGGCGAATCAGCCGAGCCCGAAATCATCGGCAAGAAGCCTGAGGAAGGCGAAGCCGCTGAAGGCGCCGCCGCGGAAGAGAAGAAGTAAGGATTCGTGCTCGTTGCTTGTTGCAGGTTGCTTGTTGTTGATTCCAACATGCAACACGCCACGTGCAACATGCAACCGTCATGCGACTTGTCGTGGGTCTCGGAAATCCTGGAAGCGAATACGTCGGCACCCGGCACAATATCGGGTTCGACGTGATCGATTCGCTGGCGAGCAAGCTGGGATCGAGCGGCGAGTTCAACCGCGCCGCGAAGACGAAGTTCGACGCACTCGCAATGGAGCTGCCGTACATGCGGCTCGATGGGCAGCCGGAGAAGATCCTGCTGCTCAAGCCGATGACGTTCATGAACGCCAGCGGACGCAGCGTTCAGTCGGCGATGGCGTTTTATCAGCTGACGCCGGCCGACATCATGGTCGTGCTCGACGACCTCGCCCTGCCGTGCGGAAAGATTCGCATTCGCGCCGGCGGATCGAGCGGCGGGCACAACGGCCTTCGCGACATCGAGCGCGCGATCGCGACAACTGAATATCCGCGACTGCGGATGGGCATCGATCCCGCCCCGCCGCAGATCAGAGGAAAGGACTACGTGCTCGGGCGTTTTTCCCCCGAGCAGCGCGAGCTGATAAAGCCCGCGATCGTGAAGGCGACCAGCGCCATCGCGACCTGGATCGATAAAGGAATCACGCTGGCGATGACGCAGTTCAACGCCGACGAGAAAAAAGAAGAACCGAAGTAACCGGATTTGTAGGGTGCGCTTCAGCGCACCGGCTATTTCTGTTCGAATCGAATAGCCGATGCGCTGAAGCGCACCCTACGCAGACAATAAAGTTTCGCGAGGTCCTTCGACTTCGCAGTCCGGGATGCAAGACATCTCGACTACCATGGAGCCAAAATGGCAAAGAAAGCAGCAGAGAAAACGGAAAAGACGAATCAGTACGAAGGCATGTTCCTGCTCGGCGCCGGCGCCGCGGCGGAAGTGGACGGGAGCATGAACACCGTGCGCGGCATCATCGAGCGTCACGGCGGAAAGATCCTCGTCATTAAGAAGTGGGACGAACGCAAGCTCGCCTACGAGATGAAAAAGCAGAAGCGCGGCCTGTACGTCATCGCGTACTTTACCGCTCCGTCGAATGCGGTCAGCGCGATCGAGCGCGACGTGAACCTGAGCGAAGATGTGCTTCGCGTGATGGTGACGGATGCCGAGCACCTCAACCAGGACGAGATGAACGCGGTCGAGCCGCAGCCGATCATCAAGGAAGAGCGCCCCAGCTGGGAACGCCCCGACGATCGCGGCCCCCGCCGTGACTTCGGCGGCCCGCGCCGCGACGATCGCAGGGACGAACCGCGCGAAGCCCGTCCCGAAGCAGCACCGGCAGCGAAAGAGTAAGTATCCGATCGCTTGCGGTTTCGCAGATCAGGCGTGATCCTCTGCGAAACCGCAAGCGACGCGCACCGTCGCTCGTTCACCGTCGCTTGTTCGATGAAGAGGTGATTGATGGCCAACTACAACAAAGTCATTCTCGTCGGCAACCTGACCCGCGATCCGGTGTTGCGCTATCTGCCCAACCAGACGCCCGTGGTCGATATCGGCCTGGCGGTGAATCACCGTTATCGAACCGCCGCCGGTGAAGATCGCGAAGAGGTGATGTTCATCGACTGCACCGCGTTCGGCAAACAGGCGGAGACGATCAACCAATACTGCCAGAAAGGTCGTCCGCTGCTGGTCGAAGGCCGCCTCAAGCTCGACACGTGGGACGATAAGCAGACGGGTCAGAAGCGGTCGAAGCACAAGATCAACATCGACAACTTCCAGTTGCTCGGCGGTCGTGACGGCGGCGGTGGAGGCGGCGGCGGCGCCAGCCATGAAGGTGGACAAGGCGGCGGTGGATACGAAGACGATCAGCGTCGCCCACCCGCGCGCGGCCCGCAGCGCGGTGGTGCTCCGCAACAGCAGAAGCCGCAAGCCGAACCGCCGTTCAGTGAAGAACAGCAATTTAAGGATGATGATATTCCGTTCTAGGAACAGTTATCAGTTGTCAGTTGGCAGTGAAATGCCGCTGCTGACAACTGCCAGCGAACGACTGACAACTATTCGAGGTTTAACATGTCAAACAACGTCAAGCTCCTTCTGAAGGAATCGATCAAGAACGTCGGCAAGGTCGGCGATGTGGTCGAAGTGTCGGCCGGCTACGCTCGCAATTTTCTCCTGCCCAACGATCTGGCCGTTCAGCCCACCGCGGGCAACGTGAAGAAGATCGAAGAGCGCCGCAAGGAGATCGAAAAGCAGGAGCGCGAGAAGCGCGAACAGCAGGCGGCTCTCATCAAGCAGCTGGAAGGCGTGGAAGTCACGCTCGAGCGCCGCGCCAACGAGCAGGGTCATCTTTTCGGCTCGGTTACTGCGACGGACATCGCCAAGGCCCTGCAGGCGCAGGGCTACAACATCGAAGCCGCCGACGTGAACCTCCCCGGCAAGCTCGACCGCATCGAAAAGTACAACGTGCGCGTCGCGTTTGCCGAGGACCTGTCGACCGAAGTCAAGGTGTGGGTCGCGCCCGACGCCGAAAGCAAAGCTACAATGGATGCTGCGGCAAAGGCGTCTGCTTCAGCAGAATAAGCGCGGAGTTCATTTGCAACTTCATCAAGCCCAGTCATTCATGACTGGGCTTTTCTTTTGCGCGCGTCGAGCGACGCGCCATGGACGCTGGTAAGCCTTCACTTACAATTCGCACCCATGCGTACCTCTTGGCTTCCGATCGTGATTCTTTGCGCGCTCGTCACCGGTTGCACCTACGTCAACAAACCGCTTAACTCGGTGAAGCTTCCTCTTGAAGCGCGTGTAAAGAACAACACCCGCGCCGTTCTCGGCGCGCCGATCATTCTCTCTCAGTCGACGACGCAACCCGATGACAGCATCACCCAAGCTGAAATCTCAGACGAGCCACAGGACCTCGGCGCCGATCGAAACCACGACGGCTACTTCGTCGGCCTCTCCCTCAGTGGTGGCGGATCGCGATCGAGCAACTTCGCCGCGTCAATCATGTTCCAGCTCCAGCGGCTGCATCTGCTGGATAAAGTCGATTACATCTCATCCGTCAGCGGAGGTTCGCTCACGGCGGCGTATTACTGCGCGAGCGACGACAACCATTGGAATCCGGAGGAAGTTCAGAAGCGCCTCACGCACAGCTTCGCAAGCGACATGATCGGTCAGGTCCTGATGCCGTGGAATTGGTTCGCCCTCACGTTCACGGACTACGACCGCTCCGATCTGCTCGCCCAAAGCCTCGACCAGAATCTCTTCACGCGCGATGGTCGCAAGCTGACATTCAAAGATCTGCGCGCCGACCGCCCGCGCTTGCTCATCAACGCGACCGATCTTCAATCCGGCGATCCGTTCATCTTCTGCAACGAAAGCTTCGACGAGCTGAACTCGGATCTCTCGCAATATCCGCTGTCCTATGCCGTCGCCGCGAGCAGTGCGGTGCCGGTCGTCATTCACCAGGTCACGCTTCGCGACTTTTCGACGATTTTTAAGTCGTACCGTCACCTGATTGACGGCGGAGTAAATGACAACCTCGGCGTGAAGAGTCTCGTCGAAGCGTATGACGCACATGTACAGGCCGCGGAGCGCGCCCATCGACCCAACCCATTCCCGAACGGCGTGATTCTTCTGGTCATCGATGCGAAAACGCAATTCGACGCCCGCCTGAGCGACAAAGGCGATATCGGCCTGATCGATTCTCTCCGCATGGGTGCCGGCCTCACCAGCACGGTTCTCCTCAACCGCGCCAGCTCTGCCACCCTCTCCGAAATCGTCGTCAAACATTCCCGCGACGATCTCACCGCGCAGCAGCTGCGCGATCAGATCGATACGCTGGAGCGCGACGGATTCCTTCAATTACAGGATCGTCATGGATTGACGGTGCGCGTCGTTCACCTTGCCCTTTCGCGAGTGAATGATCTGAAGGATCTGCCGTTTCACAGCTTCAACGAAAGCGTCAACAACATCGCGACGTATTTCAATATCGATCCCAGCGAGGCTTATCACCTCGATCAGGCGGCGGATTTGCTCGTGCGAGAGAAGTTTGAAGGAAGGCTCAAAGCGATCGAGCACGAGATTGAGACGAAGAAGTAGTACGCACCAAAAACAGACGCGAAATCGCAAGCGACGCCCGCAGCTCGCTTGCGGTTTCGCGTCAGTTATGCGTTACAAAAAGGAATTACCCTTCGGCGCCACCGAGTTCGCGGGATTGGAACAGGAGCATGCCGATCGCGAGGGCGAAGGCGGCGTAGGCGATCGCGTTCACGCCGGCGATGCCGACGTATTTCCAGATGTCGGCCAAATGAACGGCCGTCACGTCGTAGGCGAACTCAGTGCCGGGCAGCGCGATGCGGGAATACACCGTCCACTTACGCAGGTCGAAGGTTTCGAGGTACGGCAGGATCAGGCTGAAGAGAAACGCGATGCCCTTCACAATCGGGTTGCTCTTGCCCAGCGGACCGGAATCGAGCGGAAAGAGGAACCGCAGCAAGTTGCCGGCGATGTAGAGCATGATGACGGTCGGCAGGTTCACGACGAGCGAGAAGCGTGTGGAAAGCGCCACACCACAAGCGGCCAGCACCGAGATCTGCAACCACATGAGCAGCAGACTCGGGATCAGCCCCGAGATGTGCATCATGCGCATGTTGTACAGGCGCGCCAACTCGCGCTCGTCGAGCGTATTGGTGCGCATCATGTAATCGCCGGGAATGCGCCACCACGTGCAGAGAATCAGAATGAAACCGAGGATCGCGACGGCGATGAGCGCCGCCAGAACGATGCCCAGGTATTTGCCGATCAACACTTCCCACTTCGCCACGGGTTTGCTCATCAGCGTGAGCATCGTGCGGTCTTCGATTTCGTCGAAGATTGATTTGCTCGTCGCAAAAAGCGTGGCGATCAGGACGAACAGCAGGATGATGTCGAGTCCGACCGCTTTGTACATGACCGCATCTTCACCGAGCGTGAAGAACGGCAGCATGCTGAAGACGATGAGAATCGCCGCGGCGAGACCGATGAGCAGGCTGTAGATCGGCTGCGCAACCGATTCGCGAAACGTGTGCCGCAGGATGACGAACATTCGGTACATAGGCGTGCAGAGTCTAATGGTGACGGGCGACCATTTCCAGTACTGAAGGAACCAGCGCAGCAGGCTCGTTATTCCGTTTGGAATCAGGAATTATGAATGATGAAGTATGAACCAGAGAGCTCTTTCATCCTTCATAATTCAACATTCATACTTCGTCGTTTGGTTTCAATGCTTGATGCAGAACTGGCGGTACTCCCCTGTTGCCGGGTCGACGGACTGGTTCATCGTCTTGATGAAACCACCCATCCTGTCGTTGATCGAGCCGATGAAGTCGTCGACCTCTTCGTCAGGACCCTCGACAACCAGCTCGACCCGGCCGTCAGGGAGATTTCTCACGTATCCACCCACGTTGTATCGGAGTGCGAGGTTTTGTGTGGTGTAACGAAACCCAACGCCCTGAACGCGCCCACTGAAGTAGCACGTGTGACGATGGGAGTTTCGCGAACCGTCGCGGGACATCGGGCGCGAGTATATCGTGTTGAATCGATCGGAACCAAGAGGAAATTTGCGTTCGACAGTGGACGTAAAAAAGCCCACGCAGAGCGATGCGTGGGCTTGAGTGAATGGGTTGAAAGTCGAATTAAGCCGAAGCTGCAGCGCCTGCGAGCTCCTGTTGGCTCGCGCGCGACTTGTTCGAGTGCGCGGGCGCTTCGGTTTCGTTCTTCTTCGTATGGCGCTGTTCGGTGAGGCGGACCGCCTTGCCCACGCGCTGGCGGAGGTAGAACAGCTTGGCGCGACGGGTCTCGCCGCTGCGCTTCACGACGACTTTGGCGATGAACGGCGAATTGATCGGGAAAATACGCTCGACACCTTCGTTGTTCACGATTCGGCGAACCGTGAAGGTCTCGTTCATGCCAGCGCCCTTCTTCATGATCACGGTGCCGGCGAAGACCTGAATGCGTTCCTTGTCGCCTTCGATAATGCGGGTGTGCACGTCAACAGTGTCACCGACGCGGAACTGAGGCACTTCCGCCTTCATGTACTGCTTTTCAATCTGTTGAAGAATTTTGTTGGTCATGGCTCTCTCCGGTCGGTGAACAAATCTTATTAACTCGCAGATCAGGTTTTCAAATTCGTATGCACGGGCAGCGGCACTTAAGTGCCACTGCCAGATTGATATCGGTTCCACAGATCCGGGCGTCGCTCTTGCGTCCGCTTCTTGCGTTGCTCCAAGCGCCACTGCGCGATCAGCTTATGATTTCCGCTCAAAAGTACGTCCGGCACGTTCATCCCGCGAAACTCGCGGGGACGCGTGTACTGCGGGTGCTCGATCAGTCCGTCCGTGAACGTCTCGTCGGCCGCACCATCTTCGGCGCCTAAGGCGCCCGGCAGCAGTCGCACAATCGCATCGACCACGACCATCGCGGCCAATTCCCCGCCGCTGAGGACGTAATCACCGATGCTCAATTCCATCGGCTCGAGGCCTTCGATGATTCGCTCGTCGAAGCCTTCGTAGTGTCCGGCGATCAGCAAGATACGATCCTGCTTCGCCAGTTCCTCGGCTGTCCTCTGATCGAATGCCTTCCCCTGCGGCGACAACACAATCCGCTTCGCGGGGCGAGGATCTTGTTTTTCCACAAACTCGACGGCATCGAAAATGACCGGGGCCATCATCACCATGCCCGGTCCGCCGCCGAAAGGCTTATCATCGACCGACTTATGCGCATCGGTCGCGAAATCGCGAATATTCGTCAGGCGATACTCGACGAGGCCCTTCTGGGCCGCCCGTTTCGGGATGCTCGTGCCGAGAATCGGCTCGAACATCTCGGGAAACAGGGTCAGGATGTCAATCCGCATCGGCATGCGTCACGCCGAAGCACCGTGCCGTTCCGACAGAAACGCCCACGGGCCAAACCCGCGGGCGTTGCAAATGCTTGTCGTTAAGCGCTGGGCGCTGCTTCCTTCTTTTCGCCTTCCGCCGCCGGCGCCGCCTTGGGCTTGCCTGGCTTCGGAAGGTTCAGGCTCTTGTGGTCGATCCCGTTCCTCTTCAGTAGAGTTGAAACGGTCTCCGACGGCACTGCGCCCTTGTCCAGCCAATACTTACAACGATCGAGCTTGGCGGTGAACTGCTTCGCCTGATCCGTTTCGCGCGGATCATAATGACCGAGTTCCTCGATGATGCGGCCATCGCGCGCTTTGCGCGAATCGATCGCGCTGAGGCGGAAAAACGCCCGGTTCGAGCGTCCCATTCGTTTCAATCGCAACTTGACAGACATTCCAAATCTCCAACGGTCCAAAATGATCCGAATCGCCAAGTATAGCGATTCGAACCCGCTTGGCAAGCTCTGGCGCAAGGCCGCAGTGAGGGTAACCCCGGCGTCTATCGCACTGAAGGATAAACGCTTAGGTGAGGTGATGGGTTCGATTGGGCGACAATTGTGTGGCACAGCCGCCCTCGGCTGTGCTTCGCTCGGGAGCACAGCCGAGGGCGGCTGTGAGACTATGAAGCAAGCCTCCTTCGAGGAATATACGGGATCACAAAGTGTCCCAATTCCCAAAGGAGGCTCGCATGTACAGCGTCGGAATCGATGTTCACGCAAAACGGTCGTCGATCTG
>JAICIO010000069.1 GCA_025924315.1 Phycisphaerae bacterium | reverse complement strand
TGCCCCGTGCGGACCGTTCGTTGGTGCAACGTCTCGCACGGGGCAAGCCCCGCCGCTTCATGACCCGATTTTCCGCGCGATTCGCAGACCTCACCGGTATACTTTTCGTCGATGCGTAAAGTTGCTCGCCGCACGCTCCTCGTCGTCCTCGCCATCGGCATTCCGCTCATGGCGTGGATCGCGTCGATCACCGGTGACCGCGTGATCGCACGCGAGATCACCGCGGGCAAAGGCAACGTCACGCTTCTCTCGCGCGGCTACACGATCGATCGTCTCTACCAGTCGATGGAAGGCCCCGCGGCGGTGCATCACGATATTCGGCTTGTCGAAGATTCGCCGAAGGAGTTGCTCTGGCTCACAGGGATCGATTGCAAAATCGTCGCGCCCGATGGCGAATCACAACGGCCGCAGGATTTCTTCTGCCACAGCAATCTCACGTTTCGATCCGCAAAGAAAGACGAGATCTATCAACCGCCGGGTCGCGCCCACACGCCGGATTCTCGCCTCTTCACGCTCATCCCCGGTCGCATGGCGATCGATCTTCCCGCGGGCTTCGGAGTGCCCGTCTACTCCGACGAAGCGCTCGATTACCTCACGATGTCCCTGAACCTCAACCACCGCGGCGCGCCGGTGAAACTCAAATTCAAAACCGAAATTCACTTCGTCCGCGACGTCGACGTGAAATCGTCGCCGATGAAGCCGCTCTTCCGCCGCGCGCTGTACGCGTACGAACAGATCGGCAAAGAATCCCCGCACAGCATGTGCATGGGCGGAGACAACGCCGGCGCCGCCTGCGGCCCGTTCATCGGCAAGGCCGCGAGCAATGCCTTCCTCGCTTCCCTCGGCAAGACCAACACCGTCCACTGGCTCATCCCGCCGGGACGCTACGAAAGCCACGTCGATATCACCAACCAGATGGAACTGCCGTTCGACACGACGGGCCACTACGTCACCGCCCACCTGCACCCCTTCGGAAAATCCGTCGAGCTGATCGACAAGACCGACAACAAATCGCTCGTCACCCTCCACGCCAGTGATTACGACGACCGCCTCGGCGTTCGCGAAATGGAACAGTGGTCATCAATCGAAGGCGTGCCGCTCGCGAAGGATCATCACTACGAGTTGCTGACGACGTATTACAACCCGACCGACAAGCCGATCGATGCGATGTCGATCGTGTACGTTTACGCGCTCGATAAGACGTTCAACGTGAGCCGTTGAATGAGGCCAGTAGGGTGCGCTTCAGCGCACCGGTTATTTCTCCGGTTTCGAAAGACGAATAACCGGTCCGCTGACGCGGACCCTACAAGAGCTGCATTTTTTTCCAGTTGTTCCGCGCCAGCTTTTCCTGCTTCCGAAATTCCTTTTTGAAATCATTCAACATCAGGACGTACAGTAGTCCGGCGACAAGCAACATCAGATTCAGCGGCATCATTGCGCAGCTGCCGGTGACGAGCACGGCGCGGGCTCCGTCGCTTTTCGCGATTGTCAGCACCACGCCACCCAACACGACAAGTCCGCGCAGACCTCCGTATCCCCATGTGAGACTTCGCGCGCGGCCGGCAAGGCGGTTGCTGGGGATTCGCCCGGCGAGTTTCGCCAGGTAAAGGAGCAACGCGAATGTTCCAGCGACGCTGCCCGCCGCGATGAAGATCAGCAACACCGCCAGCGCGAGTCGCCCGATCGGATCGGGCCTGAGTTGACCCATCGCGATGCGGATGAGGTGGTCGGCCAGTCCGAGCAGCAGCGTCACGCGGACGATCCGTCGAGGCCGGCCGTAGTCCCTTTCTCCAACGCCACTGGGGTCAGGCTCGGTCAGCAACCAGGCGCCGACCACCAGCGCGATGCCGATGAGCAACCCCAGAATGTGCTGCTCCACCAGGAATGAGCGACGAAGCACATAAGTGGCGGCGAGGGCGAGCACGAAACTCAACGTCGAACCCAGAATGGATGCCAGAATAATCAGCGCGCCAGTGCGCAGCTTCGCCACCCAGTTCGGATCCGAGAAACAAAGCAGATCGCCATTGATGCTCAGCGCGACCGGCTGCCCGCATTCAGGACAACGTCCGTTCGCAGCAAGTCCACGAAGGTTGTAAGCGCATTGGCGACAGGGAACGTCCCTCGTGATCAGCACCCCTTGATGAGTTTGGGTCATGCGTTCCCCTGAAATGAGGCGGAAGTGTACGCGAACGACCCGACATTTGCGCGGAAAATCGGCGGGTTTCCGGTATACTCGCGACCGGCGTTTGGAAACTTCAAACAAATCTCAAGCGGAGTGAATCATGTCCAAGAAGATCGCCATGATCGGCGCTGGCAGTGTCGTGTTTTGCAAGACATTGATCTCTGACATCCTCGCCACGCCGGCGCTGCAGGATTCGGAATTCGCGCTGATGAGCCCGACGGAAACCAAGCTCCGCCGCATGGAAGCGTTCGTCGGCCGGATGATCAAGGACAACAAGTTCCCCGCGAAGGTATGGGCGACAACCAATCGGCGCGAGGCGATCGCGAATGCGGACTTCGTCGTGGTGATGATCCAGGTCGGCGGACATGACGCGTTCGGCATCGACTATCACGCTCCGCTGAAATACGGCGTCGATCAGTGCATCGGCGACACGCTGGGCCCCGGCGGAATCTTCCGCGGGCTGCGCCACATCCCGGTGCTTGTGGACATCGCGCGCGACATGGAAGAAGTCGCCAAGCCGAATGCCATCATGCTGCAATATGCGAATCCGATGGCAGCGAATTGTTTGGCGCTCGGCCGCGCGACGAAGGTGCCATTCGTCGGCCTGTGTCACGGTGTTCAGACCACGCTCGATCTCATCGCCGGCTACATGGGCATCAAGAACAAAAACGAAATCACCTACACCTGCGGCGGAATCAACCACATGGATTGGTTCCTGCGCCTCGAGCATAAAGGCAAGGACCTCTATCCAGAACTGCGCGAGATGTTCGAGAAGCCGGAGTACTACAAGAACGAAAAAGTCCGCGGCGAGGTGTTCCGCCACTTCGGATATTTCATGACCGAATCGACCGGCCACCTGAGCGAATACGTCGCGTGGTTCCGCAAAAACAAAAAGGCGATGGATCTCTACTGCGACGAGCCGGCCTTTGGCGGCGAGAGCGGCGCGTACTACAAGTGGGGCAAGACCATGGCCGAGAAATACGCCAAGGTCGATCCGCTCCAGTTTGAATCGACGAACATCGAAATCCGAAGCGTGGAGTATTGCTCGTGGATCATGGAAGCGGTCGCTACCGGCAAGCCGTTCCGTTTCATGGGCAACGTCTACAACAACGGCTACATCGAAAACCTCCCGCACGACGCGTGCGTCGAAGTGCCAACCTTCGCCGACGACACCGGCCTGCGTCCCACGCGCGTCGGCAAACTCCCGCCGCAGTGCGCCGCCGCGTGCATGACCAACGTCAACGTCCAGCAGCTCATCGCCGAAGCCGCGCTCACCGGCGATCCCGAGCACATCGTCCACGCGATGGCTTTGGACCCACTCACCGGCGCCGTCTGCACCCTCAAAGAAATCCGCGAGATGAGCAGCGAAATGCTCGAAGCCCAGCGCGAATGGCTCCCCGAATTCGGCAACCGCAAGATCCGCCCCACGCCGACGATCAACATTCCCAAGGACGTGAAACCGGTGGATGTCCCGCTGGATCCCGCCCTCGCGATTCACAAGCGCTTCGGTCAGCTCATCACGCAGAAGACGGAGTAGTGGGGACGATTTTCGTTCTTGTAGGGTCCGCTTCAGCGGACCGGTTATTCGCCTTTTGCGCGGAAGAAATAACCGGTCCGCTGAAGCGGACCCTACATCATTCTCATGTTAGATCATGTTCCGGAAGCATTCATCGAAGCCCACGGCCTCCCCCGGCCGCAGTGGAAGGTGATTTTCGCGCAGATGCAGAAAGACTGGCCGCGGGAGAGGAAGCACGACTTCTGGTGCGCGGCGCAGCGCGAGTGGCTCGAGCGATTGCGGGCCGCGATGGCGGAGCCGTATGTGGTCGTTGAATCGGAAAACCATTTCATCCTCACTGCCAATCGCGGCGAGCCGAAGTGGATGCTCGACTTCGCGGAGGAGTTGAATGCGCTTGTCGGCGGGATGCTTGACGGCGCGCTGTCGAACCAATCCTTCGGCAAATTTGCGGTACTCGTGTTTCATGGCGAAGCGCGATACTGGCAATACATCCGCTATTTCGCGAAAGATAACCGCCCGCGCGAAAGTGCCGGCATCTGCATCTTCAGCGGCGACACGCACATCGCGATGCCGGGCTTGGCCAATTTTCGCCACGTGCTCATTCATGAGATGGTGCACGCGCGGCTCAGTCATCTACCACTGCCGCATTGGGTGCACGAAGGGATTGCGCAGAACATCGACAGGCAATTGAGCGCGCGAAGTCGCATGCTGGCCGACCGATTCGCCCGCGGCCAGCATTACATCTGGTGGAAATATCAAGGCATTCAGCTGCTCTGGTCGGGCGAGATCTTCCAGGATCGCCGCACCGATCGGCGGTTGATGGGATATGAGCTGGCCGAGCAAATTGTGAACGAGATGATCAAGCCGGATCGCGTGACGTTCAATGCATTCCTCCGCGAGGCTTACAAGGGCGACGGCGGGGAGGCTGCATCACGAAGCTATTTCGGCGTCGGACTCGGCGTGTTGGCGCAGCAGGTCCTCGGCCCCGGCGATTGGGATCCAAAGCCGCAGGAGTGGGATGCGACGAAGGTCGAAGAAGCGTACGCCGGGAAATCGCGGTAGGGTGCGTTTTCGCACACCATTTTTGCTTACCGGGAAACGGTGTGCTGAAGCACACCGTATGAAAATTACAAATCCGCCAGATATCGGTGGATGAACTGCACCGCCATCGCGCCTTCGCCGACGGCGCTGGCGACGCGTTTGACCGAGTTGTATCGCACGTCACCCGCGGCGAACACGCCGGGGCGGTTGGTTTCCAGGAGGTATGGCGCGCGGTTTGGCTTCCAGCCCGTCTGCTCTTCGGGATGCGCGCCGGTCACGACGAAGCCTTTCTTGTCGCAACCGAGCTGGCGATTCATCCATTCCGTTCGCGGGGTCGCGCCGATGAAGGTGAACACGGCGACAACGTCGATCGTCTTTCGTTCCTTCGTCTGCGTGTTCTCGATCTCGATCTTCCGCAGGTGATCGTCGCCGTCCATTTTCGTGATGACGGTGTTCTTCTTGATCTCGATGTTGCTCGTCCCCTCGATGCGCTTGGCGAGGTAGTAGCTCATGTTCTTGTAGAGATCATCGCCGCGAATCATCAGGATCACGTGGCACATCTGCTCGGCGAGAAACACCGCGGCCTGACCGGCGCTGTTTCCGCCGCCAACAACCACCACCTTCTGCCCCGTACACGTCGCGGCTTCGAGCGGCGTGGCGGCGTAGTACACACCGCGGCCTTCGAACGTTTCGCGATTCGTTGCCGGCAATCGTCCGTATTCGGCGCCCGTTGCGATGAGCAGCGTCTTGGCGGACACGCTCTGCCCGTCGAGCTTCAGCACCGAATACGGCCCGTCGAAGTCGAGCGACACAACCGGGACGGAGATCGACAACTCGGCGCCGAACTTGTTTGCCTGGAGCGCCGCGCGCTTTGCCAGTTCAGCGCCTGTGATGCCCAGCGGAAAGCCCAGATAATTCTCGATCCGCATGCTTGCGCCCGCCTGGCCACCGGGCGCATCCTTCTCGACGACGAGCGTCGAAAGTCCTTCGGACGCGCCATACACCGCCGCCGCCAGTCCCGCGGGGCCTCCGCCGATCACGATCAGGTCGTATGTTTTCCGCTGCGGCGCGAGATGCACGCCTACTTCGTCCGCCAATTCTTTGTTCGTCGGATTGCGCAGGATCAGCATTCGTCCGCAAGCCACGACCGGTGTCTCGTCCTGCTTGATGCCGAAGCTCTCGAGCAGCTTTGCTACGCTCGGATCGGTTTCCAGATCGAGCGACGTAAAGGGAATGTGGTTGCGGGAGAGAAAATCGCGGATGCGGAAGGTATCGCGGCTGTAGCGCGAGCCGATGACGCGCAGGCCGACGAAATCAGGCGAATTCTCCAGCAATTGTCGCCGCGCGATGAATGCCTGCAAAATCAGATCGCTCAACCGCGGATCGCCTTGAAGGATCTTCTGCAGATCGTCGTGGCAGATTTCATACGCCTGCACCGGGCCGCGCGCAATCGCACTGACGATCGCAGGGCGACCGGTGAGGTGCGTGATGTCGCCCGTGAACTCGCCCGCCTTGTGCATGACGACTTGCTTGGGCGTGTCTCCGGTGCAATCGATGATCTCCACCTCACCTTTCTTCACGACATAAAACTTCATGTCGCGCTGGCCGGCGTGAAAGAGCGTATCGCCGTCTTTGAACGAAGCGCACTTCGCGTACTTGGCGACGGTTTCGAGATCGTTCTCGGAAAGTTTTGGAAAGGCGACGTCGTGGAGTGTCTGCTCGGCCATGGCGGATTCCCTTCTGGAGGGACTGGTAGGCTCGCCAATCCGCGCGGCAAGTTTATCGAGTCAAGGGGGTGGACAGCGCATTGGCGAGCGGCTTTCAGCCCGTGCGCGACGCGCACGGCTTAGAAAAGCCGTGTCACGAATGAACGTTACCGCCGCCGTCCGGGCATGAACATTTCCGGATTGAACTGGAATCCCGTGCTCAAGAGCTTGGGCAGAAACAGCGGACGAATGCCGGTCGGCTGAAGCTCGCCGTTTTCGAACCGGAAGATGTCCTGCAGCATGATCCGCTCGCCTTCCATTCCGCCGATTTCCGAAACGTGCGTAATCTTTCGCGTGCCGTCGCGCAGGCGCGCCTGCTGAATGATCACCTCGACCGCCGACGCAATCTGTTCGCGGATGACGCGGATCGGGAAATCGATGCCCGCCATCAGCGCCATCGTCTCGATACGCGAGATCGTGTCGCGCGGGGTGTTGGCGTGCAGCGTCGTGAGCGATCCGCTGTGGCCGGTGTTCATCGCCTGCAGCATGTCGAGCGCTTCGCCGCCGCGGCATTCGCCGACGACGATGCGCTCCGGCCGCATGCGCAGCGCGTTCTTCACCAGATCGCGAATCGTGACTTCTCCGCTGCCGTCGAGATCCGGCTTCACCGATTCGAGCCGGACGACGTGTTCCTGGTCGAGCTTGAGCTCGGCCGCATCTTCGATGGTGACGATGCGCTCGCCTTCGGGAATGAAGCTCGAGAGCACGTTGAGCAGCGTGGTCTTGCCCGAGCCCGTTCCGCCGGCGACGACCATGTTCAAGTGGCCCAGGACGCAGGCGCGGAGAAAATCCGCGACCGGCTGCGTCATCGAGCCCAGCCGAATCAGGTCGGCCGCGGCCATTTTCCCTTTGCCGAATTTTCGAAGGGTGATCGACGAGCCGTCGATGGCCGCGGGCGCAATCACCGCGTTCACGCGCGACCCGTCCGGCAGGCGCGCGTCGACCATCGGGCACTTCGTGTCGATGCGGCGACCAAGCGGCTTCACGATGCGCTGGATGATCTCGCGCACGTGTTCGTCATCGCGAAACTTCACGTCGGTTTTCGAAATGACGCCTTTGCGCTCGGCAAAGACGAGAAACGGCCCATTGACCATCACTTCGCTGACGGTCGGATCGTCCAGCAGCGGCTGGATGGGCCCAAAATCGACCGCGGGCGCATTAGTGTCCGGCGGAGAGACGGGGTTCCATGCTGCGCCCGGCGACGGCGGAATCACGATAGGGGAAGTCGTCGTGCTCACAAATTACCTCCCCTGCGAATTGGTTGTATTTGCTGTTTCGATCGGCATGAGCCACACGATGTGCCGCTTGTTGATGGTCAGAAACGGCGTGCGCTGAATGACGTTGTCATCCGCGCCAAGCACTTCCGCCTCCGCCATCGCGATGAACTGCTCCTGCGACGCATTCAGCTCGTCCTTGAGCCGCAGCTCGCGATCGCAGAACACAAACCCGCGGACGCGATGCGTCGCGGTCTGCACAATCGCCGCGACGCGATCCTTCGTCACGCGATCGGTAAAGACTTTTCCGTTGTCGTCAATGCGCGTAACCATGCCGCTCCCCAAAGAGCCCGGCGGAGGCTCAAAGGGAGTATCGACGGATCGCGGGGGGTAAATAACTGACACGCATCGTTGGAAACAACCTCCGATAATGCGCGCGTAGGGTCCTCTTCAGCGGACCGGTTAATTGTCGTTTCGAGCGGAAATAACCGGTCCGCTGAAGCGGACCCTACAACAGGGGCGATGCTCCAACGGCTATTTATTCTTCGCGAAGTCGATCAGCTCGCTGATCTTCGCGGTCGCGAGGCACATGACTGTGTCCGCGCCGCCGTAGTAGATTCGCAGCTCGTCCTTTTCCGGATACGGAATGACGGCCGTCGGGAAAACCACGTTTGGCACATCACCGACGCGCTCGTAGTCCTCGCGCGGGGCCATGATGTATTCCTTCGATCGCGCGATGACCTTTCGCGGATCCTGGAGATCGAGCAACGCGACGCCGGCTTTATAGATCTTACAGTTGATGCGCGGCGTCACACCGTGATAAATGCACAACCAACCCTCATCCGTGCGAATCGGCGGAGCACCGGGACCGATCTTGCCCTGATCCCATGCAAACCCGCGGCTCGTCATCAGCACTTCGCTGCGACCCCAGAAGACAAGATCCGGCGAATAGCTGATCCAGATATTTCCACCGCCGCCGGATTCAAACGGCCGATCGAGCCGCACGTACAGCCCGCCGATCTTCTCCGGGAAGAGCACCATATTCCGATTCGTCGGCTCGGACGCGACCGCGATCTTGCTGAACTTTTTAAAGTCCTTCGTCGACGCTACCGACACCTGACAGCCATACCGGTTCTCGGATGCGTGGCAGATGTAATACGTGTCATCGATCTTCGTAATCCGCGGATCGTAGCGTGCATCTTCGTAGGTCTTGAACGGCTCTTCCGTCGGCACGAGCACTTCGTCCGAATCAAACTTCCACCGGTTGATTCCATCATTGCTCCACGCGACGCGCAGCGATTGAAAACCGGCGCGCTTCTCGACACGAAACACGCCGACATACTTGTCCCCGAACCGCGTGACGCTGCTGTTGAACACCGCATTGGCGCCGGGAATCATGTCGGGGGTGAGAAACGGATTCTGCGGATAACGTTCGATCACTTCTTTCATGGAACTCGCTTCTTGAATGGGAAATTCGAAGGGGGGAAGCGTACAACTATTCGAGCGTGATTTCCAGAAGTGCGGGCGAGGTCATCGCATGTGGCGGAGGGCAAGTTTCGGATCAAAGCGGGGCGGCCGAAGGGCGACCATCAGCACGCTCAGCCCGCAAATTCCAGTGCCCACGAAGGCGACGAAATACGCGCTAAAGGTCGGAGGCTCAGACGGCCGAGACGGCGCCGACGGAGGAGGAGTTGGCGAGGAGTTCGCCGCCGCGGTGAGCGAAGGACGCGAGCCTTGCGTGCTCTTCCATGGCGCCGGTGGCGTGCTCCAGAAGCTTTCGTAATCCACGGGATATGCAGTTGAACGCGCCCGCCAGGGTTGTGGATCAGTCGAATTCAATTCCGCGTCGGCGAGCTGCTTCAGCCGTTCCCGGGCCTGTGGCGAGGCGTGCACAACTGCCAACTCAACGAGCCGTCGCAGCTGCTCAGGTGGCGCATGCAGGAGCGGATCGGCCGTTTGCGAAGGCCCGGTTGTCGGCGGCGCTTCGATGACAGCATCCTCGAGCGCCTGCGGAATTTTCTTGCCGCTCGTTTGCAGGTTGGTGGCGATTTCCTGCATGACGCGGAGCGCGCCTTCGCGCACCTGCGGGTCCTGCGCGTTCGACTGCGCGACCAGGCGGTTCCCGTTGTTGATGTCGACGTCCCTCATGTAGTAAACCGCAATCGCGGAACGGTTGCCCGCGTCGGCGCGACCCGCGGCCAGGCAGAGTGACTGATCAAAGCGGGGTTTGTCTCGCGGGGGGACGTTGACCGCCGTCAGGAACGAAATCACCTGCGGGAGCGAATCGCTGTCTTTGCGGACGAGATCATCAATCGCGGAGCCAAACTCATCGAACGTTCCGATGACGTACAATGCGGTCATCGCCGAACCACGTCGGATCCGATCCGGATCGGACAAAAACGAAACGATCAGCGGGAGATGTTCGTGCAAAAATGCCTGGCGTTGCTTGTTCCGCTCGACCAATGCGTGCCTCGCGGCATATTGGAGTGCGACCGCCTGCAGGTCGCGATTCGGCGAATCGAACAGGTTGTACATCGCGTTGCCGCCGTCATTTCCCGTGTTACCGAGTAATTTCATCGCAGTGGCGCGACGAACGGCATTGGAGTTTGCGAGCTGTTCTGTCAGCCATGGAATCGCCTGCGTGAGCTTTCGGCTGAAGGGAATATCGGTGACGAAGCGGAAGCCATCGAGAGCTGTCTGGCGCACCTGCTCGTCCTGATCGAGCAGCATGTCGAAGAGCGTCTGGTCGCCTACTTTCACGAGTTGCTGAATGTCGCGCGACGCGATTCGCGAATGAGTGGGACGCGGATCGCTTGCTTCCTCGATCAGCGAGGTCATCCGCTCGCGCGTGACGCTCGGATTGCTCGCCGGGGCGGCGTGCGCGAGGGAGGTCAATGCGCAAAGAGCAGCGACCGCTGCGATCGCGGCCGCCCGTTGGGAAGCGGTTTGCTTTCGGAAGCCGAGCGCGGCGGCGACGCAAATCCCCGCGGCGACAAACCCGAACATTCCGAGCATCGGGTAAACGACGCGCTGTGCGTACCATGCGAACGGATCGTTGTCCGCGTTCCACAAGAATTGAAGCGTGCATGCGATCAACGCGAGCGTGAGAAGCGCAAGCAGGCTCTTGCCGATCCAGCCGCCGAACATGCCGGTAAGCTTCAACGCGAGTCTCGAGCGCGTTTGTTCTTCGAATGCCAGCGAGGTGTCCGCAAGGCCCGCGTAATAGATGCGCACGACGGGCGTTGCAAGCACCGCGAGAACGATGAGCGGGTATCCAAGTTGAATGGCGAGCGCGATGACGGTGCCGAACATCCAGCCGACCTGGTGCGCCACCGTCGTCATGTTGTAGTCGTACATCGCCGATTGCGAGAGCAGCATGGACGGCCAGGCGGTGCAAACCACAAACGCGATCTTCAACCACGCCCACTGCGCGTGCCAACGGGCGCCGCTGCGAGATCTCGCGCAAAGAAGAATGCCGGAGATGACCAGCAGCACGGCAAGGATCAAGCCAACGGTCGTTTCGATGAGCGAATACCACGCGAGTCCGGGCGTGATTGGAATCGGTCGCGCGCCGGGCGTGGGTTGTGCCCATGTGGGCGTGACCGGAGGCGGGATCACCGGCGTGCTCGGCGGGCTCATCCGCGCTGTGCCGGGCGGGCTTTTGCTTTCGGCGCCTGTGGGAGTGATCCAGATTCCGGCTGATTTGATCCACAGCTCGCCGTCGCCAGTCGACTGAACGAGATCCACCAGTCGCGGCGTGTGCTGTTTCACCTTGGACATCGAATCTAGCGCCCCGTGCATCTGCACCCACGAAGCAAGCGCCGACGCTTGCTCCGCCGTAACCTGCCCGCCGAGCCTGCCGCGCAGCTCTTCGAGTTGTTCCTCAATGCACACGACGCAGGGCCCGGTCCAATCCGAGCTGTCCTGCTTCACGACATCGTCCGCCACCTCAACTTTGTGACGACCTTTCGCGGCGATAAAGCGGGCGTCCTCGTCATCGAGCAGAACAAAGCCTTCGACTGTTTTGACGTATTGTGTTCCCAGCGCGCCCGGTCCATCGGGCCCGGCCGGTAACTGACCGGACTCGACGATCCCGCTTGAGATCGCCTGCGCGGTCGGCGTGGGGATGTTCGGAAAAATCTCGTGCCCGCATTCGCCGAGAAGGCGCCGCAGCATCTCGCGTCGCTGTGGGCGCAACTGGATCCGCGACGCGACGACCTGCAGGATCATCTCGCGATCGGCGCGGCGAAACCCCTGGAGCATGTCAGGCTCGCCGCGGTAACCGCTCCCGCCGCCGGATACGATCCGCTTCGGCGGCGCGGGCGTCACCGGTGCGACCGAGGTCTGACCGGTGATCGTGCCGGAGTTCGGAATATACGCTTGGGCTCGATCAAACAGCACGACGACGCCGAGCATCGAGACAATCGCCAGGAAGACGCCGATGAACCCAAGAATGATGCTGATCACCCCGATTGCGATGAGTCGCCCCGGCGGACCATGCAACGACGCCGTACCCGGTGCGCGATATGGCAATGCCGGCGGCGCCTCCGACGTAAGCGATCGCAGGGGTGTTACGACGTTCGACGGGGGCGATGTAAACCCCGCGGGACGCGCGGACGGAGGCCGGGGTGGAAGCTTTGGAGGCGGGGAAGATGCCGGTCGCGGCGGAAGTTTCGGCGCGTGCGGAGTGCCTCGCGCGGGCGACGTCGGCGGCGCGAGCGGGATCAGATCATCGTCGTCATCTTTCGGAGGAGTGGTCCCACCCATCGCTCGCGACTATACCAGATGCGAAGTCGGTTTCCGCCTAGTAATTGCTCACCGGCGCGTCCGGCCTGAATCAACGACCATCCGCATCACCACTTCTTCGCCTGACTCGCGACCTTCATCGGAAGTCCGAAAAGATCGATAAACCCGCGCGCCGCGGTCACGTCGTAGCCTTCCATCGAGAAGCTGGCGAGTTGTGGATCGTAAAGCGTATGCGGACTTTTCGCGCCGACCTGCATCGCTCGGCCTTTGTACAGCCGCACCTTCGCGGTGCCGGTTACCGTCGCGTTTGTGTGATCGACGAACGCTTGCAGCGATTCACGCAGAGGGTGGAACCATTGGCCGTTGTAAACGAGCTCGGCATACCGCAGCGCAATCACCTGCTTGAAGTGCAGCGTGTCGCGCTCGATGCAGATTTGCTCGAGCGCTTTGTGCGCTTCGTACAGAATCGTCCCGCCCGGGGTTTCGTACACTCCGCGGGACTTCATGCCGACCAGGCGATTCTCCGCGAGCACCGTCACGCCCACGCCGTGCTTTCCGCCGATCTTGTTCAGCTCCGCGATGATCTCGTGCGCGGCCATTTTCTTGCCGTTCACCGCGATCGGATTGCCGCCTTCGAAATCAACCGACACGATCTCCGCTTCGTTCGGTGCCCTTTCCGGCGGAACGACCATCGTCAGGCACGCTTCCCAGTTCGGCTCGGCGTCGGGATGCTCGATCTCCGCGCCTTCGTGGCTGATGTGCCAGAGGTTGCGATCCTGGCTGTAAATCTTCTTCTTCGAAACCGGGATCGGGATGTTGTGCTTGGCCGCGTATTCGACGGCGCTTTCGCGATCGCGCAGCTCGAACTTCGTGTCCTTCCACGGGGCGATGATCTTCAGCTTCGGATCGAGCGCCATGTACGTCAGCTCGAAACGCACCTGGTCGTTGCCCTTGCCAGTCGCGCCGTGGCCGACGGCATCGGCCCCGGTCTGATGGGCGACTTCAACCTGTTTCGCTGCAATTAATGGACGTGCAATGGATGTGCCCAGCAGATAATCCTGCTCGTAGATCGCGTGCGCCCGAAGCATCGGCCAGCAATACTTCTCCGCGAATTCCTGGCGCAGATCCATCACCACGACTTCATCCGCTCCGCTCTTGCGGGCCTTGTCTTCGATGCCCTTGAGCTCATCGCCCTGGCCGAGCTCCGCCGCGAACGCGATGAGCTTTACGCCGGGGTAACGCTCTTTGAGCCACGGAAGAATGACGGAGGTGTCGAGTCCGCCGCTGTAAGCGAGGACGATTTTCTTGGGGTTTTCGTTGTTCATGATGTTCCTGCGTTGCGATTGCCAACGGATCGAGAGCGAAACAGTATAGGAATTTGCGCCGCCGACGCTATCAATGCGGTATCACGACATCATGAAACACAAATTCCCGATTGTCCTGTGTGCAGCGCTCCTTTCGCTCAGCCTTCGCGCCGGAACGCCGCCAAAGGTGACGGTCGTCTCTCAAGATGCCGCCAGGACGATTTACCATTCACCGCAATCGCCCGGTTACACCGCGTGGTGCACGCTTTGGCGCGAGCCAAACGGCGAACTTCGTCTGGCATTTCAGCAGGTGACGGGGCCGGTCAAAGAGTGGTCGAAGCGCAAAAACGTGACCGTGATCCTTGGAAGCAGCGACGAAGGAGCCACTTGGAAAAAGCTCCGCGAGGTGCCCGCGCGAACGAATGAAGGCGTCGAGAACAACACCATCTATGCCGCCCCTGGCAGCTCAAGCTTCTGCGGACACGGCTTCGCGGTGCTAAGCGACGGTACGCTCATCACCGGGCTCTGGCCAACCGGCAAAGATCAAAGCGGTTTTATTCAGCGCTCGAGTAACGATGGTGCAACGTGGTCCGCACCGATCTACGTGCGCGATCCGGATGTTTACAAGATGTACCCGTCACAGATTCACCAGCTGCGCGACGGCCGCATCATCCTGATGTGCGGAATGGTCAAGCAAGCCGATGCGAACACTGCGAAGTTTCTTCTAAAGGACTTTTTCGAATCGCGCGACGGCGGAAAGACCTGGTCGCATATCTGGACCATGCCGAAGGAGGTGGGGTTGTGCGAAGAGAGCGATTTTGTCGAGCTCGATACCGGCGATCTGCTGTTCATCCATCGCGCCGAGCATTACAAGGACAACACATACATCAACTCCGATCGACTTCAAACAATCTTCCATCGAAAGGGCGACGGCTGGGAGATTGGTCCCACCACTGCCGTGCCGATTCCGCACAGCGGATATCCCGAGCTGCTGAAGCTCCGAGAAGGGCCGATCCTGCACATTGGATCGGACGGCGTGTGGGAAATCGGTCCGGGTCTGGAAACCTGGACAAAGCTCAACCTGAGCGGCAGCCCGTACTACCCGCGGGCGATTCAATTGAAGGACGGAAGCGTGCTCGTCGTAGGGCACGTCGGCGGGGATGACGAGTATGGCAAGGTTGACCAGACAATCGTCGCGCAGAAATTCAAACTGAAGGTCGAAGCCGCGAAATGAACGTTCAGCCGATCAGTCGCATGAGCATCCGCCTCAGCATCGGAACGTCGCTCGCCTCACGCTGCTCGCGCATCTTTCGCGGATCGAAATGAACGGCCGCCGTGCCCATCGTGCGGGCGGGGATAATGTCCCACTCCGGATTATCGCCGATCATGATGGTTTCGGTTGGCGCGACGCACAGCGTCTTCATCGCGCGGCGGAAAATCCGCTCGTCCGGCTTGTGGATGCCGTCCTCCGCAGAATAGCAGACGCACGCAAATCGATCCGCGAAGCCATGATGTTCCAAAAACTGCGGGAGCGACGGCGGCCAATTCGACACGATTGCCTGCTTCATTCCGCGAGCGTCCAGATCTTCGAGCAGCTCGAAGATCCCGTCCACGGGCGCATGCACGTCGTAATACTCGACAAGGGCCATCGCCGCCGCGCGCAACTGCGCCTCGCTCAGCCCGCATCCTGAGAACATCTTCGCCACCCACACTTCGCGATCGCGATGTTCGTCGTCGAGCGTTCGCCAACTGCGTTCGTTCTGCATGAATTCTTTGAGCGTCGCGAGGATGTGTTCGTCGGTCAATCGCCGATGTTCAATCGACGCATGTTCAAGGCGTTTTCGGATCGACACCGTCGTCGGAATGCCATGTTGGACGAGCGTTCCGCCCACATCCCACAGAATCGCTTTGTATCTCATTGGATGATCGCATTGTAGGAATTGATGTGCGATCGGCCATCGCGCACGGGCTGAAAGCCAGAGTCACGGACCGTACAATCCCCCGCATGGGTTTGCGGAAGCTGGATCGTGCGTTTTATCAGAAGCCGGCGGAGCAATTGGCTCGCGATTTGATTGGAAAGATTCTTGTACATCGCGTCGGTGGGAAGGAGTTGCGCGGGCGGATCGTGGAGACCGAGGCGTACATCGGCGAGCACGATCTGGCGTGTCATGCTTCGAAGGGGCGGACAAAACGCACCGAAGTCATGTACGGCGACGCGGGCCATGCGTATGTGTATTTCATCTACGGCATGTACGAGATGCTGAACATCGTCGCATCGCATGTGAACGACGCGCAGGCGGTGCTGATCCGCGCCGCGGAGCCGCTTGATGGGTGGGACGCGAATCTTTCCGGTCCGGGAAGGCTCGCGCGAGGATTCAAAATCACTCGCGCCGACAACGCCGCCGATCTCACCGGTGACCGGCTCTACATGCTCGACGACGGTTCGCCGCCGCCGCGCATCACGCGGTCGAAGCGCATCAACATCGATTACTCTGGCCACTGGAAGAACCGCCTTCTCCGCTTTCACGCGACGCACAGCGAACACGTCAGCGGACCGAAGACGCGAAAGTAGGGTCCGCTTCAGCGGACCGGTTACTCGCCTTTCGATCGAAGGAATAACCGGTGCGCTGAAGCGCACCCTACACGTTCCAACATTTACTTCTCGATCACGCGGATCTTGATGTTGCGGAACGCGACTTGTCCGCCGTGCTCTTGCAGGGCGATGTGTCCTCGCGGCAGGGTTCCCCAGCCTTTATGGGACGCGAATTTCGATTTCGCGACGCGGGCGTTCCAATCCTCTGAACCAATCTCGCAATCGACGACCTTCTTCCCGTTCAGCCAGTGCTCGAGATGATTGCCGTCAAGCAAAATGCGCGACGTGTTCCATTCCCCGGCCGGTTTGTCGGCCTCCTGGCTCGGGCGATAGAGGTCGTAACACGCGGCCGTCGCGTTCAGCGCGTGCCACTTGTCGGGGGATTGGCTGTGGTCCCACAGCTGATACTCGATCCCGGTGAACCACGTTTCCTTGCCGCTTTCGTCACAACGATAAATGATCCCCGAGTTTCCCTTCGGCGGAATCTTCCACTCGCATTCGAATTCGAAGCTGCGGTACTCGTCGCGCGTGATGAGATCGCCACCGCCGCCGGTGCAGACGAGATTGCCATCCTGCGCCAACCAACCGACGACGTTGTCCTTGCGATAGCTTCGCCACTGGCTCAAATCGTTTCCGTGGAAGAGAAGCTGAAAGCCGGCGTTCTGTTCCGAGCGTGAGAGCGTGTTGACGGGTTGCGATGTCGGTGCGGCGTGATTCATCGTGCCTGACTTGCAGCCCAGAATCAGAACCAGTGCGATCATCGAAGCGACAAATTGTTTCATAGGTCACAAATCTAACCGGGAATGGAGCGGCACTGAAGCGCCACTCCCGGTGGTGGTTTTGCCGATTGTCACCACGCTCGCACTTCGTAACATATCCGCTTCGTCGCCCGGGCAAGGGCGCGTTCTTTGGAGAAAACAATGACAGCGGCAGCAACCACCACGGCGCCCGCAAGCGGGCCGGTCACCAAGCTTTTCCGAATCGGTTTCATCGGCGCGGGTGGCATTTCGCGCACGCAGATGGGTTACCTGAAAAAGATCGAAGACGTCGAAATCACCGCCGCCGCCGACGTTAGCGAAGGTGCGCTGCAAAAGGCGCGCGAGCAATACAACATCCCGCGAACGTACGCGGACTACAAGGAGATGCTGTCGAAGGAGACCGATCTCGACGCCGTCAGCGTCTGCACGCCCAACGGTCTTCACGCCGAAAACACCGTCGCCGCCCTTGAAGCCGGCAAGCACGTGCTCGTCGAAAAACCGCTCGCCATGAACGCTAAGGAAGGCCAGCGCATGGTCGACGCCGCCAAGCGCGCGGGCAAAGAACTCGTCATCGGCTTCCAATATCGCTTCGCGGCGCCGAGTCAATTGATCCACCAGCAGATCATGGACGGCGAATTTGGAAAGATCATGTACGTCCGATGCCAGGCACTACGCCGGCGCGGCATTCCAAACTGGGGCGTCTTTGGCCGCAAGGAACTTCAGGGCGGCGGGCCGATGATCGACATCGGCGTGCACTGTCTCGAGATGGCCCACTTCATGATCGGCTCGCCCAAGCCGCTCACCGCCACCGGCAACACGTGGACGTATCTCGGCAACACGGAAAGCAAGATCGCTTCGATGTGGCCGGGTTGGGATTACAAAACCTACAACGTGGAAGACATGGCCGTCGGCATGATCCGCTTCGACAACGGCATCATGCTCACGATCGAAGCGAGCTTCGTCGCCCACATCGAAAAGGACATCTGGAATTGCCAGATCATGGGCGAGAAGGGCGGGGCGAACTGGGATCCGACGCAGCTCTACAAAGACCACGGCAACTACATGATGAACATGACGCCGGGTTACGTGCCGAAGATCGATCACTTCGAAGCGAAGATGCGGCACTTTGTTGAGGTCTGTCAGGGCAAGCGCCCGAATGAATCCTCCGGCGAACAAGGCCTGATGATCCAGAAGATGCTCGACGGCGTGTATCAGAGCTCAGAATCTGGACGGGAAGTGAACATCGAATAGTTTTGTCCACGAATGGACACGAATGGACACGAATGAAAGACAAATCAGCTTTCTGATTCGTGAACATTCGTGTTCATTCGTGGATAGAAATCTCTTTTAGAAGCCGCTCGACATCGTCCTGACTCACAAATCCCGCCACCGGCGTCATCGCATTCGCCGCTCCACACGCCGCGCCGAGTCGCGCCGCTTCGTGCAACGGTTCACCGCGCATCAGTCCTGCAGCTAACCCCGCCGCAAAAGAATCGCCTGATCCGATCGGGCTCACCACATCGATCTTGGGTGTGCTGATCCGCCACGCGCGCTCGCCGTCCCACACGAGCGTCGGCTGACTTCCCTGCGTGATCACCAACTGTTGCAATTCCGCAGAACGCAACCACTCCACCGACGGCATTCCGCGCTCGCCGAACGTGTCCTCAAACTCTGGCAGATTCAACTTGATCACATTCGGATGCGCCGACAGCGCTTGCCGCAGCGGCTCGCCACGCGTATCGAGAATCGTGGTCACACCAACCTTCGTCGCGAGGTTGCAACAGTCACCATAAAACGCTTGCGGCGCATTGGGCGGCAAGGAGCCGCTCATCACCATCACGCGGGAATCACCGAGCAGTTGCGCTACCTTTTCCAGCATCGCCGTCCAATCCCCGTCCGACAGCTGCTTCGATTCCTCGATCAATTCCGTTGCCGTTGCACCACCTTGATCGATCACCGTAACACACGTCCGCGTCTCTGGTTCGACATCGACGAAATCGTGCGCGATGCCGGACTGATCGAGGTCACGCCGCATAATCCGCGCCGCGTCACCACCCAGAAATCCTGTTGCAATGAGTGGTTGTCCAAGTGTCTTCAGCACGCGCGCGACGTTGAGCGATTTCCCCGAGGCCGTCTGTTTCACATCGACCGCGCGATTCACCGCGTCGATCTTCAGCGAAGCGAACGTCATCGTCCGCTGAACGGTGGGGGCTGTTCCGAGACAAAGAATCATTTTGGATTGCAGGCGCGTAGGCACGGAGGCACGAAGGCACGAAGTGGTGATAAGGCAGAAAAGGGGTGGAGTGAATCCACTTTTGCCCTTCGACCTTCTTTCACCACTTCGTGCCTGCGTGCCTTCGTGCCTACGTGCCTTTCCTCTCCATTTCCAGCAACATCTCAACGACACTCGGCCGAAAGCCACAGGCCTCGAAAAGCTTCCGCGCCACATCATTCTTCGCGGCGGTGTCGCATCGAATCTGCTTCACACCGATTTCGCGAAACCGCTCGATCAGCAGCATCGTCATCTGCCGGCCAACGCCTTCGTTCCGATACTCCGGCTCGACCCACAGATCGTGAACGAACCCGTATTCGTCGAGCCGATAAATCGGAATCTCGTGCTCGACCGTTGCGACGATGAATCCGACGAGCTTTTCAGAGTCATGTGGCACAGTCCCGGCGCGCCGGGACGGTGCTTCTGCTCCCGCACCGACCACAGCCGAGGGCGGCTGTGCCACAGAAGCCACCAGAAAAACGCTGCGCGGATCGGTCGCGCGCGCGGCCATCCAGCGCGAATACCGCTGCGACGGGTTCGGCAGATACCCATACTTCGCCGAATCCCACTGCTCATGCACCGCCGCGATCTTCTCGACCATCGGCAATACTTGTGGCACGTCTTCCGGTTTGGCGGCGCGAATTTCCACGGCGGGAAGGTAACATATCCGCATGATCACCGCAGGCGGGGAATGACTCGACTCGCGACGAGCGGAGACGCGGCCGAAATATCCTGCACGCTCTGCGGATATAACCTTCACACGTTGGGCGACGCGTCCCTATGTCCCGAATGCGGGCATGCGGTTGCTGAATCGATCGCGGCACTGAAGCAACGCGAGGCGACATTCGGGCCACCGTTACGGGCGCATTCGGCGGCGTGGCTTCGGTGCGCTGCGAGCGGTTTGCTCGCGTTTCTTCTTGGTGCGGCAGTGATCGTGCTGGGCGGATGGTTCGTCCGATCGCCGGCGCGTTGGCTGATCTTGACCGTGGGACAGGTGATTGGCACCGCGGGCGTTTGGCTCTTCACAATTCGTCCGATGCGACCACGGCTTCGAGGTGAGCGGCTACGCTGGGCGACGCGGATCTTATTGACGACTTGGTGCATCGCGAGCGCGATTGCCCATATCGGCATCGTGGTGGTTCAGCGCCACGTCGGCGGCGACGCGCGGATCTGGATCGCATTGTTTTCCGGCGCGCTGGGCTCGGTCACTGCGTTCGTGTACCTCGCGCATCTTGCAGGACGCATGCGCAGGCTGCTCGTCCGGCGCCTGTTTCTCGTCTTGACCATCATCCCCATCCTGATGACGTTTGCAGTAATGAAGAGAGCGAAAGGCGTCTACTTTCCGACCCTCTTCGGAATCACAATGCCGTGGCCGAATTATCCGTGCACCGGCGGGTTGGATGAGCTGGTTTGGACGCGGTTCGAGTTGAACCAGGTATTCAGAGGTGTACTAACGTGGCCGGTATTCTTGAAAGCATTTATTCCCATCAGCATCGTGGAATTCATCAGCAATTCCGCCGTGCTGTGGTACGCGATGATCCTGTTCGCAATGGCATCACGACGGGCGGAGCGCGAAGCGGGGAAGCGTGCTTCGTGACCACGTCTTCGATCGATATCCTCCACCGCGATCTTCACTGTGCGCGGTGCCAATACAACCTTCGCGGGCTTGCGATAGATTCGGTATGTCCGGAATGTGGGCACCCCATCCGCCATTCTCTTCTGCAAAGACCTACATTTAGTCACAGCGACGCGGTCAATATTCGGTCCGTCTGCGTCTTAGGTATTTGCTCGATATTCGGCGCCTACGCATACGCGAAAGCCGAAGAATATCGCCATGAGCACTACCACCCGGGTCGAACAAGTCTGGCCGTTGATGTCGGCATGCTTGCCCTCAGGATGTTTCCAGTCATTGCCATGAACTGGGCAGTCTTCGTGGCGACGCGGACACCCGAAACGCGTTACAGGTTGAGAGGTGCGCGTTGGCTGTTTCGTGTCATGGCTGTGCTCGCCGTTTTCTTTTGCTGGTTCGCGTTGCCTTCGTGGTTGGTGCAACAGTTGCGTTTCCGTGGCTTCGAATCGCAGTGGGCGGCAGCGCTGGTTGCGTCGATCGGACTATCGTTTTATATCGCGGCAAAGTTACGTCATGTTCGACGTGGGCTGGCAATCGATTGGCTTCTCCTCGCGCTCTTCGAATCGGCCTTAGCGGTATACGCTTATCTGCGGTATCGCGACTTCTTCCCACTCTTTTCCTTTCGAAGCGCTGGTGATGAGTTTATTCCGGGCATCGGCTGGCCGTGGGCGCTGCGGAACTTCTGGTACTGGTGTTATTGGCAGGCAGGCTATCGTTCGCACCTTCGCGACTGGCCAAAAGGAATGTTGGCTGCGACCGTTGTCGCATCGTTTTCGGCGTTGACGATGACAGTAACGCTGGCAACGCTGATTCGCCGACGCGGGGTATTTAGTGTAGACCCCGACGTAAGCCAAACCCCCGAAAGATGATCCTCGCTATGAAGAGGGGAGCGTGCCGGCGAAGAAATTAAGCCAGTTATCTGACAGGATCCGCTTCACATCCGCGTCACTGAAGCCCGCGTGGCGCAACGCATCGCCGACCTTGTGCAGATCCGCGATCGTTTCGAGATCGGGGGGGATATTTTCTCGGCCAATGCCACCATCCAGATCCGTGCCGATCGCGACGTGGTTCGTGTTGCCGATGAGGTCGCACATGTATTTCATGTGCTGCACGATGTCGTTCATCTTCGCCTTGCGCGTGCCGTAATCTTTCGGCAGCATCGTGAACTTGTCATAGAAATTGATGCCGATCACTCCGCCGCGCTTGGCGATCGCTTTGATCATGTCGTCGCTGAGCTGGCGATCGGTCGGCACCAGCGCGCGGGCGTTGGAGTGGCTGGCGATGATGGGGCCGGTGGCGAGGTCGAGCAGTTGCCAGAAGGCTTCTTCGGCGAGATGGCTTGTGTCGTGGATGATTTGGTATTGGTCGAGGATTTTAACGAGCTGACGGCCTTCATCCGACAGCGGGCCGGGTTGGCCAGTTCCGCCCGCGGCGCGGGTTTTCTTCCAGGCGAGGCCGACGATACGCATGCCGGCGTCGTGGAAGAATTTCACGTCGGCTTCGTTGCGGAGCGCGTCGGCGCCTTCCATGAGCAGAATCGCGTGAAGCGGGCCTTCTGTGGCACGAGCAACTTGCGCGTGCGCGGGCGAAGGCACTGGCTGGTAGCCCGTGCTACCGGGGAGTTCGCCTCGCGTTTTGACGAACTTCATCAACCCGTCGCGGATGCAGTCCTGGTACCACTTGAGTTGGTCGATCGCCTGTGCATACGCCTCGTCGCCGTTGCGGTAGCCGATTTCTTTGTAGGAGAACGGCGAGCAGAAGATCGTGGCGCAGATCAGGTCGACTTTGCCTTTGCGCAGATCCGGCAGACCGACGGTGGCGGTTTCGTTATCGACGAAGGGTTGATTTGCCGCGGGCTGTCGAACGTCGCGTCCGCGAAGGACGGCGTTGTAGGCCAAGTCTAAATGTGCATCAACGATCATGGCTGTTCTTCGTTTAGCCCCCGCGGCCACGCGGGGTTTTGTGAACCTTGAAAAACGCCGCGTGGCCGCGGCGGCTAAACGTCGGACAAGCCGATCAAATGCCGCACAACGCTTCGTCCGAGCGCTCTCAAGTTGTACCCGCCTTCCAAAACGCTGACTACTTTTCCGTGGCAGTGCTGCTTCGAAACGTCGACGAGCTTCCGTGTCATTTGTTCGAAGCATTCTTCGCTCAAATTAATCTGCGCCAGCGGATCTTCGCGATGCGCGTCGAAGCCGGCGGAGATGAGGAGCATTTCCGGCGCGAACTCATTGAGTTTCGGAATCACCCGGCGGTCAAACGCTTCGAGGTATTCACTGTCGCCGGCGCCGGGATCAAATGGAATATTCAGCGTAAACCCGCGGCCGATGTGGTCGCCGACTTCCCAATCGTGCCCGCTGCCGGGATAGCAGGTGTTCGGATGCTGGTGCAGGCTGATGAAGAGCACCGAGTTGTCATCTTCGAAGGCGGTCTGCGTGCCGTTGCCATGATGCACGTCGAAATCGACGATCGCGATGCGACCGATGTGGTGCTGCTTCTGCAGGTAGCGCGCGGCGATGGCGATGTTGTTGAAGAGGCAGAAACCCATCGGCCGATCGGGCTCGGCATGATGGCCCGGCGGACGGGCGGCGGAGAATGCACGCTTCACTTCACCTTTCATCACCGCATCGCAACACTTGATGGCCGAGCCGAGCGAGAGCATGGCGATCTCGTAGCTGCGCGACATCACCGGCGTGTCGCCCTGATCGAGCACGCCGCCGCGCTCGCAGATTTCCTTCACGAACTGAATGTGCCGCGGGGTGTGAACGAGGGAGAGCAAACTTTCGTCTGCGGGCCTCGGCTCAAGTTCGACGAGCTTTGGTCCTTCAAGCTTTTTCAATCCCAGCTCAATCTCGAAATTCGGAAACGGATCGGGTGAGTTCACGAGGCCGGCTTCGCGTACCGCGCGATGAATCGCTCGGATCCGATCCGGCCGTTCGGGATGGTGCAATGTCGTGCGATGCTCAACGAAGCGGGCGCTGGAACTGAAGCCGATCATGCGATTCATAATAATCGAGCCGGCGCAAACTCATTCAAGGCCGTCCCAGAGCGAAGCGCCGGGCGGCATTCTGCGCTTTCCGCTCGCGCGTCGCGATGCCGCCCGCCGCTTCGCTCGGGGACGGCCTTGAGTGTATCCGAAGCTCGATTGCTCCTTCTAACCGTTGATTTGGGCGAACCTTGTGGGAAAGTGGGGCGTATCGCTAACGCGGAACACCGGATTTCGTCCGGATTGGCTTACCGCCCGGCCTCTTGGCCGGTATGATACTGCTCCGCTTCTCGGTTCTTGACCGATAAGCGGGCAAGCGATCTTCACACATTTGTGCGGTGAAGATCACAAAGAGGCCGGCCATAAACTCCCGGCCAATTTGAAAAAGTCACACTCGTCGCGGTGTATCGGCGTCCCCTGCCTGCCCTGAGCGAGCGAAGCGAGTCGAAGGGCCTGCCCTGAGCAGGTCCGAAGGGCGCTTCCAACTCATGAGTGGATAAGCCACGCCGGTTGAGCAGCGATGAATGATGAACGATGAACGATGAATTGGCGAAACGAAGCCAACTCATCTCCCCATCCTTCCTCTATTCATCCAACTCAAACACTTGCGGGAAGGACCGTCATGGCGATCGATCCCCGTTTTCTCACCGAATCGGGTCGGGAAGTATTCATCGGCAACGAACTGCTGGTCAAAGGCGCGCTGGAAGTTGAAGGCGGTGTGCACCTGATGACCGGTTATCCCGGCTCACCCGTTGCGGGCTTTTTTGACTGCATGGGCGACATCGCTCAGCTGCTCAAAGAGAAGGGCGTCCGCGCATTCCAGGCGAACAACGAAGCTTTAGCTGCTGCGGCTGTCAACGGCAGCCAGATGCTGCCGACGCGCGCGATCGCGGCGATGAAAAACGTCGGCGTGCACGTCGCGGCGGATGCGCTGGCGCTTGGCAACCTCGCGGGTGCGAATCCGCAAGGCGGGGCGGTCATTGTTTGCGGTGAAGATCCGTGGTGCGATTCAACGCAGGTGCCGGCCGACAGCCGATTCCTCTGCGAACACCTCCGCATGCCCGTCGTCGAGCCGGGCGGTCCGCAGGAGTTCAAGGACTGGATCAACCTTTCGTTCAAGCTCTCTCAGGTCGCTGGCCTTTATATCGGCTACATCGTCACAACCGCGCAGGCGGATGGTGGCGGAACCGTCATCTGCAATCCGAATCAGTTTCCGGAAATTAACGCGAAGCACCGCGTGCAGCTGGAGACGTCGAAGATCGATCTCGGCCGAGTGTTGTTGCCACCCCGAACGTGGCAACAGGAGCTGAAGGTTCCGGATCGGTTCAAGAAGACGATCGAGAAGGCGCGTGAGGTCGGCATCAACCGGATAGTTCCCGCTAAGCCGCAAGCGGCGGATGGCGTGGCGCCGGTTGGATTCATTACGACAGGCATGGGCCGTCCCTATCTCGAACACGTCCTCGCGGAAGTCGGACTCGAAGGACAGTTCCCGATCCTGAATATGGGGATGAGCTATCCGGTCGATCTCCAACTCGTCAGCGAATTTTCGAAGCTCTGCAAGACCATGGTCGTGATCGAAGAGCGCCGCAGCTTCCTCGAGAAGAACATCCGCGACGGCGTGTTCCACGAACTCCCGCACAACGAAGCGACCGACATCGCTTCGCGGCTTTTTGGCAAGAAGTTCCCAACCGGCAACGGTATCCCCGACAACCGCGGACTGAATCCATCGGTGCTCGCGCAGGTCATCATCCCGTTCATCAAATCGGTCGAAGAAATCCCGGCGCATCTGCGCAATGGTCGACTCTCCGCCGAGCTCGATCTGATTCGCAAGGCGAGCAAGCCGAAGCTTCAGGTCGTGAACGACAAGATCGTGTCGCGCACGCCGACCTTCTGCCCCGGCTGCCCGCATCGCGACAGTTCCAGCGTGCTGCTCGAAGTCCGCAAAAACTTTGCGGATCCGAAGTACATGATGGACAAGTACGGGATGGGCCCGGTCGACATGGTCGCGCACGGCGACACCGGCTGCTACACCATGCTCATGTTCGCGCCGACCGAGCAGCTCATGCACAACTACAGCGGCATGGGTCTCGGTGGCGGAACCGGCAGCGGCATCGATCCGTTCATCACCAACAAGCAAATCGTTTTCATGGGCGACGGCACCTTCTTCCACTCGGGACAGGTCGCCATCTCCAACTCGATCAAGGCGAACCAGGATCTCACGTACATCATCCTGGAAAACAAGACGACCGCGATGACCGGTCACCAGGAGCATGCCGGCACCGAGCTCGATGTGCTCGGCAATCGCTCGTACATCCAGGACATCGAAGAGATCGTGCGCTCGATGGCTGGAACGAGTCCGCTCACCGTCGTGAAGCTGTCACCTGAGGACCGCGAGATCTACAAGCGCACACTTGAGAAGACGATCCTCTCGCCGGGCGTGAAAGTGATTATCGCCGACAAGGAATGCGGCATCACCTATCACCGCAAGAAGCAGAAGGAAGAGCGGAAGATCATCAAGGAGAAGGGTTATCTCCCGAAGAAAACGCACATGAACATTACGCCGGAGGTGTGCGAGGGCTGCCTCGAATGCACGAAGGCGACCGCGTGCCCCGGCCTGGTGGCGATCGACACCGATTACGGCAAGAAGATCGACACCGATCTCACGCTGTGCGTGAACGACGGCGCGTGCGAGCGCGTCCGCACGAGCAACGATTATGGCACGAGCGTAAAACCCTGCCCGAGCTTTGAGCAGGTAACGGTCGTGCGCCAGAAGCGCCGCCGCTACACGCTCCCGCACATGGCGCTCGATAAACTCCCGGACCCGACGCAGCTGCACCCGATGAATCAGCCCGGCGACGCCTGGCGCGTTCACATGGCGGGCGTCGGCGGAATGGGTATCGGCGTCGTCGGCGCGATCCTCGTCCGCGCCGGTCACAAGCAAGGCTATCGCGTCATCTTCTCCGACAAGAAGGGCCTCGCCATCCGCAACGGCGGCGTTTACTCGCAGATCACGTATGTGAAGGACGATGAAGTCGAGGCACGAAGGCACGAAGGCACTGAGGCACGAAGTGGTGATGAAGGCACGAGAGTAGGAAGTGCCACCACTGATCCCTCTTCTGCCTCCGACACCACTTCGTCCCTTCGTGCCTCTGTGCCTTCGTGCCTGTCTTCGGTTTATCCGACTACCGGCTCCATCCCCTACGGCAAAGCCCAACTCCTCCTCGGCATCGACATCCTGGAAGCCACCCGCGCCATCGATCCTCGCGAACAATTCCGCGTCGCGTCGTCCGAGCGCACGTGCGCCGTCCTCAACATGCACAAGCAGCCGACCGTTTACACGCTGCTCGGCAAAGACGATTTCGACCCCGAAAAGCTTCGCGAAGAGATTTACGAGCACTGCGACAAGGACCACAGCTACGCGAAGAACCTCTCGGAGCTGTGCGAACAGCGCCTCGGCTCCAAGCAGTTCGTGAACATCATGATGCTCGGCGTGGCATATCAGCTCGGCCTCGTGCCGGTCAGCGCACACAGCATTGCGTGGGCGATCAAGGACACCATCCGCCGCGATCAGCGCCGGAACATCAAGGCGTTCAACATCGGCCGAAAACTCGCGCTCGAACCGCGCGTCCTGCCGCGAAAGCCCGAGCCCGACACGTGGGAACATCTCGTCACGAACAAGACGCGCATTCTCCGCAAGACGCGTATGGCCGGCCGACAATGGGCGGACAAATACGAGAAGCTCGTTCACGGCGCGATCAAGCAGATGCGCGATCTGCCGGAAGACATGAAGTACGATCTCGCCATCCGCATCTACGACCTGATGCAGTACCAGGACGATCGCTTCGCCAAGCGTTACATCGAGATCGTTCGTAGTATTTACAAGCGAGACGAAGCCGGCCGCAATTTCGCCGCGACCGACGCCGCGATCGGGAATCTGGCGAAGGTCATGCTGATCAAGGACGAGCCGTACGTCGCGTATCTGCTGACCCGTTACGAGAAGAAAGAGCGCGACATTCGCAAGTACGGCATCGACGTGAGCAACGGCGACAAACTCGTCTACAAGCACCACACCAGCCCCGAGTTCAACATCGGGAAATACCGCCTGCGCCTCAAGATCACGACCCGCGACTGGCATTTGCAGATCGCCCGTCGCATGAAGTGGTGGCGAAAGCTCCCCGGCTGGCACAAGCGCGAAGTCGCCTTCCGCGATTGGTACATCAGCCTGCTGGATCGCGTGAATCTCTCGAACCCGACGGCGTACGAAACCGCGCTGAAGGTCCTGAAGTGCCCCGAAGAAGTGAGCGGTTACCGCGAAGTGCGCTATCCGAAAATGGACCGCACGATGATGGAGATCGAAGCGGAGCTCACGCGCGTGCCGAAGGTCGAGGTCGATGTGAAGCGCGATGTCCTCGACAGCTTCCGCTCGCCGACGCACGTGTAGTGCAACCGCTGTAAATGCTGTAGGGTCCGCTTCAGCGGGCCCGTGAGGAGCCGTTGAGGGGGCGACGAAACCGACCGCTGGAGCGGGCCCCAAGCCCCTGAGGCGCTCTGAAATCACAGAGCCATCCCCCCGG